>NZ_ML214298.1:827971-1126670 GCF_004698125.1 Halosimplex halophilum | reverse complement strand
GGTGGGGATTCCCATTCGGAGATCCTGCGTTCTTCGCTTCCATGCAGCTCCCGCAGGCTTATCGCAGCTTGGCACGTCCTTCGTCGGCACTCGAGCCGAGCCATTCACCAGGTGGCATAGTAGCCACTTGTCGGATACACGTATCCCGATGATACGGATCCAGTTGACGTCTGGATTGCACGTACACACGGTCGTCATCGCTCGCCCCCGTCGGTTGCGGGGACGACATCGAACCCTTCCCAACCGCGCTTTCGCGGGATGGTGCATCAGTTCGACGGGCACAAGGCCCGTGTATGGACCGACTCGGAGTCGAACCGAGCCACCGTAATGGTGGGCTGCCAGTGAGCCTCGGTCTCCCTCGTGAGAGGGAAGTGTGAGCCCTGACAGTTCGGTGCCCGACCGGCGCGGTCGGGTGTCACCGGGTGCCTGCCGACATGGCAGGACTTGTGGGCCGGGGCGACGCCCCGGTCCCGGTCAGTAGGAGGTGATCCAGCCGCAGATTCCTCTACGGCTACCTTGTTACGACTTAATCCCCCTTGCGGAGCCCAGATTCGACTCGGGTATCCGAGCCTCATCCGGACCCCACTCGGGTGATTTGACGGGCGGTGTGTGCAAGGAGCAGGGACGTATTCACCGCGCGCTTCTGACACGCGATTACTACCGAATCCAGCTTCATGAGGGCGAGTTTCAGCCCTCAATCCGAACTACGACCCGGTTTAGGGGATTAACGTCACCTCTCGGTGTAGTCACCCATTGTCCAGGCCATTGTAGCCCGCGTGTTGCCCAGCACATTCGGGGCATGCTGACCTACCGTTGCCCGTTCCTTCCTCCACGTTAGCCGTGGCAGTCTCCGTAATGTACCCAGCCATCACAAGGATGCTGCTGGCAATTACGGACGCGGGTCTCGCTCGTTGCCTGACTTAACAGGATGCCTCACGGTACGAGCTGACGGCGGCCATGCACCTCCTCTCAACGGCGTCGGGTAAGGTCATCAACCTGACCATCATTACCGTTGTCGGTGCTGGTGAGATGTCCGGCGTTGAGTCCAATTAAACCGCAGGCTCCTCCGGTTGTAGTGCTCCCCCGCCAATTCCTTTAAGTTTCATCCTTGCGGACGTACTTCCCAGGCGGCCCGCTTACGTCTTCACTGAGGCGCGGCACAGGCTCGTAGCCTGCGCCGAACCGAGCGGGCATCGTTAACAGCTAGGACTACCCGGGTATCTAATCCGGTTCGAGACCCTAGCTTTCGTCCCTCACTGTCGGATCCGTGCTCTCGAGGTGCTTTCGCCATCGGTGGTCCGTTCAGGATTACGGGATTTCACTCCTACCCCGAACGTACCCCTCGAGTCTTCCGGTCCCAAGCCGAGCAGTTTCCGCCGGAAGCCCAGAGGTTGAGCCACTGGATTTCCCGACGGACTTGCACGGCCAGCTACGGACGCTTTAGGCCCAATAAGATCGGCCATCACTCGTGCTGCCGGTATTACCGCGGCGGCTGGCACCGGTCTTGCCCAGCACTTGTTCCTGCACCACCTTACGGTGCAGAAAAGCGAGGGCTCTATGCCCTCGCACTCGGAGTTCCCCTATCGCACTGTCGTGCAGTGTAAAGGTTTCGCGCCTGCTGCGCCCCGTAGGGCCCGGAATCTTGTCTCAGATTCCGTCTCCAGGCTCTTGCTCTCACAACCTGTACCGATTATCGGCACGGTGGGCCGTTACCCCACCGTCTACCTAATCGGCCGCAGCCACATCCTGCAGCGCCGTAGCGTTTCGGACTCCCGGCACTCCAGCGCGGAAGTCCCATCCGGGCTTAGCCTCAGTTTCCCGAGGTTATCCCAGTCTGCAGGGCAGTTTGGCCACGTGTTACTGAGCTATTTGCCACGGGCCTGAACCCGTGCGACTAGCATGGCTAAGTCGAACTCCGATAGCAATGGCCTCCGGCAGGATCAACCGGAATGTTCCCGGCGAGGCCGGGATCTGGCGGAGACACGCTATCAACGTGTAGCACACGTAGTCAACGTGTGCGTGTATGTCTGGTCCGTCAGTCGGTGACACCGTCGTCGCACCGCGTCGGGTATCACCGAACTGTCAGGGCTCACATCAGATCCCATCTGTACGGCGGACCGCAGGGGTGGAATCCTCATGGGTCGGACAGCCGGCGACCGGGTGTCGCCCGCCGTCCCTCGTGCGGATATCATCGTAGTGGGTTACCCCACTTAATGGTTCCGAAAGACGCGCCCACCTTCGTCCGGAATCACACGACGGCACCGGAGCGGCCGTCGTGGCCGCGCCGGATTTAAGTGTGAAACCGGGCGTCGGGGGCTGTCTCTCGTCCCGCATGTGTCGAGCACGGCGGACCACGGGTGACCCCGCTTCCACCGCGCGTCGAACGTATTCCAACGGATGGGAGTCGACTGTAAAACCCTTACGAAGCGAGGGCCGCCATGTGAGGGAAAAACACGCGTTAGAAGCGCTCTCCGACGGGATCGAATGGACGGATTTATGTAGGAGTTCCGGCCGGATCGGCGCCGCCAGTGACAGGTTCGCGCCGGAGGGGCGGATCCGGTCGGCCCGGCGACAGGAGTTGCCGCCGGGACGCCCCTGGGACGGCCGGGGCGCGCGCAGACGCGGGGAGTCGACTCGACGCGAACCCCCGCGGACCGCGCGTGTCGGACGCGTCGGCTTCGTCGCGCCAGCCTCGTCGGTCGTGCGTCGCCCTCGGCCCGTGTCGCGTGCGCGGGGCGGGCCCGCGTGCGCGGACTGCGATGGGCGCCGCGCCGGACGTATCCCGATTCGAGCCGTCGGTACCGCGCCCGGGACGAAACACACCAATATAAACGGCCGACGCCGTAATATCGGGGCGAATGCGAGTCGAGACGCTTGGCGACGGCCGGCCGGAGATCGCGGTCGTCGGCGGGATCCACGGGGACGAGCCCGCCGGCGTCAGGGCGGTCGAGCGCCTCATGGCGGACCGCCCCGAGGTGGCGCGGCCGGTGAAACTCGTGGTCGCCAACGAGGAGGCTATCGAGCGCGGCGAGCGCTACGTCGAGGCGGACCTGAACCGGTCGTTCCCCGGCCGGGCCGACGGGCGGAGCCACGAGATACGGCTGGCCCACGAGCTCGGCGAGGAGCTCCGCGACTGCGTGACGCTGGCGCTGCACACCACCCAGTCCTACGGCGGGATGTTCGCGCTGGTCGACGAGGTCCGCGAGCTCGCCCGCGAGGTCTGCCCACGGCTGTCGATCGACGCCGTCGTCGAGACCGGCCACGCGGAGGGGCGGATCTTCGAGGTGGCGCCCGACACGATCGAGGTCGAGTGCGGCTACCAGGGCTCCGACCGGGCGACCGAGAACGCCCACCGTGTCGTCCGGGAGTTCCTGGCCGCCACCGGCGCGCTCCCCGACGAGGAGACGCCCCACCAGACGGACCTTCCGGTCTTCCGGCTGGGCGACCCCGTCCCGAAGACCGCCGCCGAGGAGTACGAGGTGTTCGTCGAGAACTTCGAGGAGGTGGTGGCTGGCGAGCGCATCGCGGCCGCCGACGGGGAGGCGGTGGTCGCCGAGGAGAACTTCCATCCCGTCCTGCTGTCGGCGTACGGCTACGAGGACGTGTTCGGCTACACCGCCGAGCGCGTCGGCACGCTGTCCGGCTGAGGCGCGGCCGCCCCCACGCCGAGCGAAGCGGTCCTTACGGTCGGTACTCCGGATACGCGTTCCCGTACCCCAGCAGCCGCCCGACCGGCGCGAGCGCGTCGACGCCGAGCCGCTGGAGCCACACGGGCGCGCCCGCGAGGTAGAGCATGTCGTCGAACTCCGCGAGGAGCACGGCGACCCGGAGGAGGTTCAGCACCATCCCGGAGGGCGTGACCGGCTCGCCGTCGCGGGCCAGCCCGTAGGTGATCCGCATGAACGGTTCCGTCCGCAGCCCCGGGTCGACGCCGCCCCGGAGGTGCAGGTCCGTCGACCCCGCGTTCCAGAACCGGTGTTCGTCGCCCGCGGGGATCTCGACGCGCTCGCCCGGCCCGTGCTCGGTCGTCGTCCCCTCGTGGAAGACCCCCAGCCGGCCGTCGACGACCTCGAAGAACTCGTCCTGTTCGGGGTGGACGTGGCGCATCGGCCCGTGGGACCCGTCGGCGTCGAGCCACATCTCGAAGCGCAGCGGGTCCCGGTCGGGGTCGTCGGGCCGGTCCGTGAACAGCACGGTCTTCCCGGCGGGCGGGCTCCGCACCCAGTCGTCGTCGACGTACGACGTTCCCGTCGGGCGCTCGTGTCCGTCCGGTGCTCGCGAGTCGCGGGCCGTCACTCCTCGTGGGCCTCGAACTCGACGGTGGTCAGCTCCCGGTCCAGCGCGCAGAAGTCGTGGGGCGGGTCGCCGACGACCGTCTCGATGCGCCGCTGTTCGTCGAACGCCACGCCCTCGGGCTCGCACAGCTCGTGGCTCGGGCAGTCGGTGTGCGGACAGGGCCCCTCCAGCGACACCTTGCTCCCGGCGTAGGCGCTGGCGCTCGCGACGTTCGCGCGCACGCTCGCGGGGACGACCTCGACGGCGACGACGCCCGAGTCGTGGACGCCGCAGTCGAGCGTGCTCCCGTTCTCGCGGACGGAGTCGACGCGGTAGCGCCGCCCCTCGGTGAGCGTGAGGCACTGGTCGCGGTACGGGCATCCGTCGCAGGCGCTCGCCTCGCCCCGGTAGACGAACTCCTGTCCGGGCTCGGCCAGGCGGGACCCGACGAGCGTGAGCGTCGACATGCACGAGGGTTGACGGCGACGCGGATTAAGTTCCCCGGCCGCGACCCGTCGCGGGAATCGCGACCGGCCGGGAGAACCGCGACCGGCCGAGCGGCCCCGACGGGCGGGAGCCCGCGCCACGGGAACGGGCGTCTCAGTCCCCGCGGCCGGTCAGCTCGTCGAGCTTTCCGAAGTACCCCTCCCGGGGCACCTGGTAGAGGTCGCGGTAGTCGATCCCGCCGTCGGCGAACCGCTCGGCCAGCTCGACCGCCCCGGCCTCGGCGGCCGCGCGGGTGTCGTACTCCTCGGGCGAGCGGTTCACCTCCGGTTCGAGGTAGAGCGTGACGACCCAGGGGTCGCTCGGCCGGGTCCGGGTGCCGGGATGGCGACTGCGGCGGCCCTTCGTGAGGTAGATGGTGGGCAGACACGGCGCGGGGAACGCCCCGCCGTCGAACACGTCCGGCCGGTAGGCCAGCACGGCCTTCTCGGACTCGTCCGACCAGACCACCCAGTCGTCGGCCAGCCCCTCGAATGCCATATCTCCCGATGAACCCCGCGGCCAAAGAGTCCCGCGGTCGGCGCCGGGCAGGCCCCGACCAGAGCACGCGGGTCGGCCGCCTCGAACGGGCCCGTGGATCGCCCGCTACGACCGCTCTGGTCCGGACGAACCGACAATCGTTTATATACGCCGTCGGTCGCGCGTGGGTATTAGTCACACGAATCGAACGCCATCGTGCTATTTTCGAGCGTCTTTCCCGGGAATTAACGGGCCGAGATATCGGTGCCGCGAAAAGGTTTTTAAGCGAGTAGAACTCATATATTATTAGTATCGGTGGTTGCTCCACGGTACGCTGCCGCAGACGCCGCAGGGTCGCCCGCGCGATTCGCGGCTGGTAGGTGTTCACACGTGACAACGGACTCGCCCCGGCGGTTTCGACGGCACCCGATCGTCGAGCGACGCCGCCCCGAGGGCCGAGCGGGCAGTCCCGGGAGCGATGCGCCGGACCACGAGCGGCCTTCGCCGGTCGCGAACCGTCAGCACGAGCGCGCTGACGCAAGCACAGTTCGACGCGAACTGTCCGTGATAGCATGACACAGGAAACCCTCGAAGAGCTGAGTCGAGAGTACAGAGACACGATCCCCGCGGACCTCCGGGAGCACCGGTCGTTCGACGCGTACCTGGACCAGCTCTACGACGAGCCCACGATCGCCCGCAACGCCCACCAGCGCGTTGCCGACATGTTCGACTACTACGGCACCGAGTACGACGAGGACGCCGGCGTCGTCGAGTACAAACTCGCCTCGGAGGATCCGTTGAACGACGGCGAGAACACCTTCTACGGGCGGATCGTCCACGAGTCGATCCACGAGTTCGTCAACAAGGTGAAATCCGGCGCTCGCGGGCTCGGCCCACAGAAGCGCATCAAGCTCCTGCTCGGCCCGGTCGGCTCCGGCAAGTCCGACTTCGACCGCCAGGTCCGTCGCTACTACGAGGACTACACCCGCTCGGAGGCCGGGCGGATGTACACCTTCCGGTGGACCAACCTCTGCGACGTCATCCCCGACCAGGACCCCGCCGACGACACCGTCCGCTCCCCGATGAACCAGGACCCGCTCGTCCTGCTCCCCCAGGAGCAACGGGACCGGGTCATCGAGGACATCAACGAACAGCTGGACGCCCCCTACACCATCCGTAACGAGCAGGCCCTCGATCCGGCCAGCGAGTTCTACATGGACCGCCTGCTGGCCCACTACGACGACGACCTCCAGCAGGTCCTCGAAAATCACGTCGAGATCATCCGCCTGGTCGCCGACGAGAACATGCGCCAGGCCATCGAGACGTTCGAGCCCAAGGACAAGAAAAACCAGGACGAGACGGAACTCACCGGCGACGTCAACTACTCGAAGATCGCCGTCTACGGCGAGTCGGACCCCCGGGCGTTCGACTACTCGGGGGCGTTCTGTAACGCCAACCGGGGTATCTTCTCCGGCGAAGAGTTACTCAAACTCCAGCGGGAGTTCCTCTACGACTTCCTGCACGCCACGCAGGAACAGACGATCAAGCCGAAGAACAACCCCCGGATCGACATCGACCAGGTGATCGTCGGACGGACGAACATGCCCGAGTACAAGGACAAGAAGGGCGACGAGAAGATGGAGGCGTTCAACGACCGCACCAAGCGGATCGACTTCCCGTACGTCCTCCAGTACGAGGAGGAGGCGCGCATCTACGAGAAGATGCTCGACAACGCCGACCTCCCCGATATCATCGTCGAGCCCCACACCCTGGAGATGGCGGGCCTGTTCGGCGTGCTCACCCGCATCGAGGAGCCCGACACCGGCAACGTCACCCTCGTCCAGAAGGCCAAGGCCTACAACGGGGAGATCGACGAGGCCGAGGACATCGACGTGAAGAAGCTCCGCGACGAGGCCGCGGAGAAGGCCGAGATCGGCGAGGGCATGGAGGGCGTCTCGCCGCGGTTCATCGGCGACGAGATCGCCGAGGCGATCATGGACTCGATGCACCGCTCGCGGGACTTCCTCTCGCCGCTGACGACGTTCAACCACCTCGAAGCAAACATCGAGAACCACGGCTCCATCCCGGAAGATCGGTTCGAGACCTACCACCGCTACCTCGAACTCGTCCGCGAGGAGTACAAGGAACGGGCCATCGAGGACGTGCGCCACGCGCTGGCCTACGACGTCGACGAGATCCAGCGCCAGGGCGAGAAGTACATGGACCACGTGATGGCCTACATCGACGACGACACCGTCGAGGACGAGATCACGGGTCGCGAGCAGGAACCGGACGAGCAGTTCCTCCGGGGCGTCGAGGAGAAACTCGACCTCCCCGAGGACCGCAAGGACGACTTCCGCCAGGAAGTGTCCAACTGGGTCTCGCGTCGCGCGCGCGAAGGGGACACGTTCAACCCGCAGGACAACGACCGGCTGCGGCGCGCCCTCGAACGGAAGCTCTGGGAGGACAAGAAGCACAACATCAACTTCTCGGCGCTGGTGTCGAGCGGCGAGATGGACGACGACGAGCGCAACGAGTGGATCGACGCGCTCATCGAGCAGGGCTACTCCGAGGAGGGCGCGCGGGAGGTGCTAGAGTTCGCCGGTGCGGAGGTCGCAAAGAGCGAGATGGAAGAGTGACATGAGCGGCAACGACTTCATCGGCGAGGCCGACCGCTCGCTCGACCGCACCTACGAGGAGCCCCGCAGCCTCGCCGAGTACGTCGACCTCGTGCTCGAACGGCCGGGGCTGGCCGCCCACGCCTCGAAGTACCTGCTCAGCGCCATCGAGGCCGCCGGGACCCGCACGGTGATCGAGGAGGGCGAACAGAAGGAGCGCTACCGCTTCTTCGACGACCCGAACAACGACGGCGAGCACGCCATCCTCGGCAACACCGAGGTCCTGAACGCCTTCGTCGACGACCTGCGCTCGATCGCCGCCGGCCGCGGCAAAGACGAGAAGATCGTCTGGCTCGACGGCCCCACCGCGACGGGCAAGTCCGAGCTGAAGCGCTGTCTCATCAACGGGCTGCGCGAGTACTCGAAGACCGACGAGGGCCGCCGGTACACCGTCGAGTGGAACGTCGCCGGCGCGAGCGGCGACTCGGCCGGGCTGACCTACGCCGACGAGCCGGTCGCCGACGAGGACGACTGGTACGAGAGCCCCGTCCAGTCCCATCCCCTCTCGGTGTTCCCCGGGGACGTGCGCGAGGACCTGGTCGCCCGGCTCAACGAGGAACTGGACGACCACATCCCGGTCCGCGCCGAGAGCGAACTCGACCCGTTCTGCCGGGAGGCCTACGACTACCTGGAGGAGCATTACCGCCGCCAGGGCGTCGAGGAGCTGTTCTCCGCCATCACCGACCCCCAGCACCTCCGCGTGAAGAACTACGTCGTCGACGTGGGCCAGGGGATCGGCGTCCTCCACTCCGAGGACGAGGGGCCGCCCAAGGAGCGCCTCGTGGGGTCGTGGATGCGCGGGATGCTCCAGGAACTCGACTCCCGCGGCCGGAAGAACCCCCAGGCCTTTTCCTACGACGGCGTGCTCTCGCAGGGCAACGGCCTGCTGACCGTCGTCGAGGACGCCGCCCAGCACGCCGACCTGCTCCAGAAGCTGCTGAACGTCCCCGACGAGCGGTCGGTGAAGCTGGACAAGGGCATCGGGATGGACATCGACACCCAGATGATCATCATCTCGAACCCGGACCTGGAAGCCCAGCTCAACCAGCACGCCGACCGCGAGGGACAGGACCCGCTGAAGGCGCTGAAACGCCGGCTCGACAAACACGAGTTCACCTACCTGACCAACCTCTCGCTGGAGACCGAACTGCTCCGGCGGGAACTGACCGACGAGACCGAGGTGTGGGACGCCGATTCGTGGAGCGAGCTGGAGGAGTGGATCCAGGAGCCGCTGACCGTCCACGTCCGCGACGAGAACGACGAGGTCAACGCGAAGGAACTGGCGCCCCACGCGCTGGAGGCCGCGGCGCTGTACGCCGTCGTCACCAGGCTCGACGTGAGCGACGTGCCCAGCGGCCACGACCTGGTCGACAAGGCCCTGCTCTTCGACCGGGGCTACCTCCAGGAGGGCGACGAGCGGGTCGAGGCCGACGAGTTCGAGTTCACCGACGAGGGCACCGACGGCGACCACGGCATCCCCGTCACGTACACGCGCGACGAGATCGCCGACCTGTTCCACCGCGAGCAGGACCGCCACCACGCCGACCTGCCGGTCGAGCACGTCGTCATGCCACGGGACATCCTCAACGCGATGGCCGAGGACCTCTCGTCGGCGCCCGTCTTCTCGAACGCCGAGGCCGCGGACTTCGAGGAGCGCGTGGTGCCGGTGAAAAACCACGTCTTCGGCGAGCAGGAGGCGGACGTGCTCGACGCGATGATGCGCGACAAGCGCGTCGACGAGGAGACAGTCGAGGAGTACATCGAGCACGTCTACGCCTGGTCGACCGACGAGCGCATCGAGAACGAGCGCGGCGAGTACGTCGACCCCGACCCGCTGAAGATGAAGGTCTTCGAGGTCGAGCACCTCGGCCGCTTCGACGAGGACAACTACGCGGGTAACCGCCCCGACGACGCCGTCGAGGCGTTCCGCGAGGAGAAGATCATCACCGCACTCAACCGCCACGCCTGGCAGCGACGTGACGAACAGTTCGGCGTCGAGGACGTATCGCCCAAGGAGATCCCGGTCATCCAGACGGTCCTGGGCAGCCACTCGTGGGACGACGTGAAGCGAGCCTACGAGGACTTCGACCCCCGGCAGTGGGACGAGCCGCCGAGCGGCACCGAGACGGCCGACCTCAAGGAGCAGACCGTCGAGAACATGCAGGAAATGTTCGGCTACAGCGCCGCCTCGGCGGAGCTGACCAGCCGCCACGTCATGAGCCAGGTGAGTTACAAATGGGACTGAGAACCGGAGGTGAACCATGGGGCTGAGAGAGGACCTCGAACGCTACCGTGAGGTCGGTGAGGAGCGCCGGCAGGATCTGTCGGAGTTCATCCAGTACGGCGACCTCGGCCAGAGCCGGCCCGACTCCGTGCGGGTGCCGATCAAGATCGTCGACCTCCCGGAGTTCGCCTACGACCAGCGCGACAAGGGCGGGGTCGGCCAGGGCGACGCCGAGGAGGGTGACCCCGTCGACGCCGAGCCCCAGCCGGGCGACGACGGCGACGACGACGGCGACCCCGGCGAGGAGGGCGGCGAACACGAGTACTACGAGATGGACCCCGAGGAGTTCGCCCAAGAGCTCGACGAGCAGCTCGGCCTCGACCTCGAACCGAAGGGCAAGAAGGTGATCGAGGAGACCGAGGGCGACTTCACGGACATCACCCGCTCGGGCCCCACGTCGACGCTGGACTTCGAGCGGCTGTTCAAGCAGGGGCTGAAGCGCAAGCTCGCGATGGACTTCGACCGCGACTACGTGCGGGAGGCCCTGAAGATCGACGGCTGGGGCCCCGCCCGCGTCTTCGAGTGGGCCCGCGGCGAGAACATGCCCGTCTCCCGCGCCTGGATCGAGGAGGCCTACGCCGAGATCCCCGGCGACGAGAGGACGACCTGGGGGAGCCTGGCGGAGATGGAGGCCGAGACCGAGCGGGTCGACACCGCCCAGCGCATCCGCCGGGAAGGCATCGAGGAGGTGCCGTTCCGCCGGGAGGACGAGCGCTACCGCTACCCCGAGATCGTCGAGGAGCGGGAGAAGAACGTCGTCGTCGTCAACATCCGCGACGTGTCCGGGTCGATGCGCCAGAAGAAGCGGGAGCTGGTCGAGAGGACCTTCACCCCGCTGGACTGGTACCTCCAGGGCAAGTACGACAACGCCGAGTTCGTCTACATCGCCCACGACGCCGACGCCTGGGAGGTCGAGCGCGACGAGTTCTTCGGCATCCGCAGCGGCGGCGGGACGCGCATCTCCAGCGCCTACGAACTCGCCGCCGAGTTGCTGGAGGAGTACCCCTGGAGCGAGTGGAACCGCTACGTGTTCGCCGCGGGCGACTCCGAGAACTCCTCCAACGACACCGAGGAGCACGTCGTCCCGCTGATGGAGCAGATCCCGGCGAACCTCCACGCGTACGTGGAGACCCAGCCGAGCGGCAACGCGATCAACGCGACCCACGCCGAGGAGGTCGAGCGGAACTTCCGCGACGCCGACGACGTGGCCGTCGCCTACGTTTCCGGGCCGGACGACGTGGTCGACGCCATCTACGACATCCTCAGCACCGAGGAGGACTCACAATGAACTGCCCGACCACGGAGGACCGACCATGAGCCGCCCGATGGACGACCGGATCGAGGCCCAGCGTATCGCCGCCGACCTCGAGGAGCCGGTCGACGAGGCGAGCAACCTCGCCCGCAAGCTCGGGCTCGACCCCTACGAGGTGAACTACTGGATCGTCGACTACGACGAGATGAACGAGCTCATCGCCTACGGCGGGTTCCAGCAGCGCTATCCCCACTGGCGGTGGGGCATGAAGTACGACCGCCAGCAGAAACAGGGGCAGTTCCTCGGCGGCAAGGCCTTCGAGATCGTCAACAACGACGACCCCTCCCACGCCTTTCTCCAGGAGTCGAACACCCTTGCCGACCAGAAGGCCGTGATCACCCACGTCGAGGCCCACGCGGACTTCTTCGCGAACAACGAGTGGTTCGGGATGTTCGCCGACGACCCCAACGCGGCGGCGATGCTGGCCCGCCACGCCGACGCCATCGAGGAGTTCATGACCGACCCCGAGATCGACCGCGGGGCGGTCGAGAAGTGGATCGACCACGTGCTCACGCTCGAGGACAACATCGACCAGCACGTCCCCTACGAGCCCATCGACACCCGGATCGACCTCATCGACGAGCACGACACCGCGGACGCGGCCGAACAGCTGGAGGAGCTGGACCTCTCCGACGAGGTCAAGGGGCAGGTCTTCAGCGAGGAGTGGCTGGAGGCCCAGGCCGACGACGAGGACGGCGCCTCCTTCCCCGCCGAACCGGAGAAGGACGTGCTCGGGTTCCTCCGCAAGCACGGGATGCAGTACGACGGCGACGCCGCGAAGGCCACCGAGATGGCCGACTGGCAGAAGGAGGTCCTGGAGATGCTCCGCCGGGAGGCCTACTACTTCGCCCCCCAGAAGATGACGAAGGTGATGAACGAGGGCTGGGCCGCCTACTGGGAGTCGGCGATGATGACCGGGGAGAACTTCGCGGGCGACGACGAGTTCGTCCTCTACGCCGACCACATGGCGAAGGTGCTGGGCTCGTCGGGACTCAATCCCTACAAGCTCGGCCTGGAGATCTGGAACTACGTCGAGAACACGACCAACCGCCGCGAGGTCGTCGAACACCTGCTCCGGGTCGACGGCATCACCTGGCGCAACTTCCACGACACCGTCGACTTCGAGCGGGTCCTGAACCTGATCGAACCCGACCCCGAAGTGGCCTCGGTAGTCGGACACCTCGACGACCTGGACCCCGACGACCCCCGCGTCGACGCCGAGGCGCTAGAAGCGGCTCGCTCGGGGGAGGTCGACGCCGAGACCTACCCGTGGAAGGTGCTGACCTACGAGGGGCTGGCCGAGCGCCACTACTCGCTGACCAAGCCCCAGAACCGCGGGTTCGTCTCGGGAGTGAGCCAGGAGGAACTGGAGCGCGTCTCGCGGTATATGTTCGACGATTCGCGGTACGGCTCCGTCGAGGAGGCGCTCGCGAACGTCGACTACGCCCGCGGCTGGGACCGCATGCGGGAGATCCGCGAGAGCCACAACGACGTGACCTTCCTCGACGAGTTCCTCACCCAGGAGTTCGTCGACGAGAACGACTACTTCACCTACGAGTACACCCAGTCGACCGGCGACTACCGGGTCACCTCGACGGACTACACCGACGTGAAGAAGAAGCTGATGTTGCAGTTCACCAACTTCGGCAAGCCGACCGTCGTCGTCGAGGACGGCAACTACAACAACCGCAACGAACTCCTGTTGGCCCACCAGTACAACGGCGTCATGCTGGACATCGGCCAGGCCAAAGACGTGCTGAAGCGCGTGTTCGAGCTGTGGGGCCGACCCGTCAACCTCAAGACCATCGTCAAGGAGTTCGACGAGCACGACGTGGAGGTCGCGAAGCGCCGCGACCGCGAGCCCGAACCCGAGGAGGTGGGGCGGCTGATCCGCTACGACGGCGACGAAGTCACCGTCGAGGAACTCCCGTGGGACGCCGTCGAGCACCTCGCGGCCGACGACATCGACTACGACACCAAGCCCGAGGAGTGGCTGGCCTGACCGGTCAGGAGCCTCCCGGCACACGCCTGTCTCTCACCCGAACCGGCGCCGCAGGCGGACCCACAGCGAGACCCGGCCGGCGCCGCCGGTGCGGACGCGGCCGAAGCCGACCGTCTTCGAGACGAGCAGGAGGAGCGCGCCCGCGAGGACGGCGTTGATGGTCGTCCACGCGAGCAGCGGGCCGCCGTCGTGCAGCGCCTCGATGACCGCGGGCGGGAGGACGAGCAGGTAGCGGTACTCGCGGACCGTCCCGGTGCGCGTCTCGCCGGGCGGCGGCGCCTCGACGCCGATCGACAGCTCGCGGGTGTCGCCGGGGCCGAGCGCGCGGCGGTACTGCGGGATCGAGACCGCCGGATCGGTCGACTCGAAGACGACGACGACCGGGACGAACCCGCGGTTGCGGACCGTGTACTCCCAGGCGGCCCGCTCGCCGGGGTCGACGCCCTCGGCGGCCGCGACCGTGTCGCCGTCGACGGTCATCTCGTGGACGCCGCTCGGGACGACCATCGCCGCGTTGGCCGGCAACAGGACGACCACGAGCAACAGGAGCGTCGCGCGTCGGGCGTCGAGGGCGCCGCCGCGCGACCGGTCGCGCCCTCGATCGCGGGTGGGGCCCTCGACCCGGCCGAGCACCGCGGAGAGGCCGAACAGCGCGATGCCGACGCCGAACAGCACCAGCCCGACGCCCTGGGGACCGAGCAGCGCGTCGACGCCGAGCGTCGTCGCGATCGCGTTCTGGAGGCCGATCATCGCGCCCTGCACGCCCATGATCGCCGTGCCGAGGTACGGGATCACGACGACCTCGCCCCCGACCTGCAGCGCGTGGGCGACGATCCGGTCCTCCGTGACCGGGGGCTCGCCGCCGTCCTGGTCGGTGAACGGGTTCGCGTCGCCGCGGGTGACGTACCCGCGGTCGGTCTCGTCGACGACGCGGTGGGTCGTGAGCCCGCCGCCCTGGAGTTCCTGTGCGCGGAAGACGACGATGTCCCCCTCGCCGGGCGGACCGGCGAGGACGGCGGGCACGGCCACGAAGCCGTCGCCGGCGTCGAGGGTCGGCTCCATGCTCCCCGTCTCGACGAAGCTCAGGAGGACGGGCTGGCCGACGACCGCCCCGGCGACCAGCGAGACGAGCGCGACGACGAGTGCCACCTCGACGGCGCGCGCGGCGTAGGCCCGGAGCGTCACGCTCACGGATCGGGAACGACCGGACATAAGCGTCTCGACCGCTCGTCACGCCGATCGCCCCCCGCGGTTCACCGGTTCGGGCGGCGCCCCCTCATCGGGGAAACCGGTCGGCGTCGGATCGATCGACGCCGGACCGCGGGGCGTCGGTCCGGTCGACGTCGAGCCGGTCTCCGTCGGGCCAGTCTACGTCGGGCCGGTCGGCGCCGAACCGGTCGAACACCTGGACGCTGACGTAGGTGACGATGAACCCGAGCGCGTAGCCGAGCAGGTGGGTGTAGAGGTTGACGGTCCCGGGACCGGCCGTCGGGCGCGGCGGGAAGGCGACGAACTGGACGCCGGCGAACAGGGCCAGCGAGAGGACGGCCAGTTCGAACGAGCCGCGGCGGGCGGTCGCGAACCGCAGCCGGCGGCGCAGCGAGTCGGTCTCGTCGGCGGCCGACAGCGCGAACAGCAGCGCCGACAGCAGCGTCGCGAGGACGAGCCCGGCGGTCCCGAGCGCGACCGTCGCGCGGTCGACGGTGACCGACTGGACGCTCAGCGGCGCCGCGACCGCGAACCCGAGGAAGAACAGCGCCGGGGCGACCGACGCGGCCGGGCCGACACGGAGGTTGACCGCCAGGTGTTCGGCGACCGCGTAGGCGAGGTAGCCGACGAACGCCAGCAGGACGCCCGAGAAGCCCAGTCCGCTCGCCGTCCGGACCGCCGCGAGGTTGAGATACGACAGCACCGGCGGGAAGGCGACGAGGACGGTCGCGAACACGAGGAAGAAGCGCCGCCGGTGTCCGCTGGCGACGCTCAGCAGGTACGCCGTCGGCACCACCAGCAGGTACCCGCCGACGTTGGTCAGCAGGTGCGCCGGGCCGACGTGGACGTACGCGGAGGCGAACGCGGCGACGATCGACGGGTCGGTGTACTCGAACGCGAGCGAGCGCCTGACCGGCTCCGGGAGCGCGAAGGCCGCCACCAGCACGACCGGGACGGCAAGCAGCGCCAGCAGATCCAGCGCTCGCGTCCGCTCGACGAACCCCGCCGGGAATCGCAGGGCGGCCGACCGGCGCGCCGACGCTGAGTCAGTCACTGATACTACATTCGACCGACGGGCCTAAAGCTACACGCCGAAGATATCATATTCGATATTTGGAGTGGAGAGGACAGAGCGACGTGGGCACGAGAACGCGGTCGGAGTGGTCCTTTCGGCGATTTCTGATAGAGGCCGGAAAATCGTGTTCGATACTCGGATTCAGGCGACCGGCGTCCGGCGGAACCGGACGGTGACCTCGCCGTCGGGGTCGAAGTCCGCGGGGAGTGCGAGGGTCAGGTCGGCGCTCTCGCCGCTGTCGAGGACCAGTCCGTCGCCGGTCAGGTCGACGCCCTCGGCGGAGAGGCCGACGCCGGGGAGCGACTCGGCGTCGGCGACGATGACCCGCGCGGCGTCCGAGCCGGTGTTGGTCACGGTCACCGCCTGCTCGAAGGTCACGGGGCCGTCGCCCGCGGCCTCGGCCCAGGGGTCGCTCTCGGCGAACCGGAAGGCGAACCCGTCCTCGCGGGTGTCGTACCACCCGTCGGCGAGCGACTGCGGGCGCACGTCCAGCCCCTCGCCGGCGTCGGCGACGAGGACCAGCGCCGACGACGAGCCGAGCAGTCCCCAGGCGAACAGGCCGAGCGCGAGCGCGGCCAGCGCGGCGACGACGCCGCCCAGCTGGACCGGCGACAGCCCGCCGATCTCCGTGTCGCCGTCCGGCGTCGACACCGTCACGCCGGGGTCGGCCGTCGTTCCGGGCGCTTCCTGCCGGGGCGCGGTCGTCACCGGCGGCGCCGTGGCGGTCGGCGACCCCTCGTCGGGCTCGGTCGTCGGCGTCGACGCCGTCGGGGTCGGCGACTCGTCGTCCGGCGGGGCCGTCGTGGCCGGTGCGGTCGTCGGCGGCGGACTCGTGGTCGGCGGCGCGGTCGTGGGCGGTGCGGTGGTCGGTGGCACCGTCGTCTCGGGCGGCGCAGTCGTCCCATCGGGCGTCGAGCCGCCGTCGTCGGTCGGCGTCGAACCGTCGTCTGTCGAGGTCGAACCGCCGTCGGTCGAAGTCGGACCGTCCGTCGTCGGTGCCGCCGTGGTCGTCGGTTGCTCCGTGGTCGGAGTCGCGGTCGTCGTCGGCGGCGCGGTCGGGACCGGCGTCGGTTCGGGCGTCGGCGCCGGAGTCGACTGTCCGGGACCGGCCGCGACGGTCGTCGGGCTCGCGGTGGCCGTCGGTCTGATCTCCGCGTGGACGGTGATCTGAGTGAGGACGACCGATTCGCTCCCGGCGTCGATCCGCAGTCCGACGGGAACCGTCTCGTTCTCGCCCAGGACGACCCGGTCGCCGGAACCCCCGATCGGGGTGCCCGTGTCCGAGCGGTAGAAGGTCACGTCCGACCCCGCGTCGTGTTCGATCCAGACCCGGCTCCGGTGGTTCGTCGACGAGATCGTGAACACGTCGTCGACCGTCGTCGTCGCCTGGGGGTTGAGGTCCGTCAGTTCGATACGGAGCTGGCCCTGATCGTTTATTTCGGCGTAGGCGTCGCCGTTCGTGGTGTTCGCCGGGTCGAGGAAGACGCCGTCGACGGCCTCGTCGCTACCGGTGAACGCTGCCGTACTGAAAGTCGCAGATAATACTACGAAAAACACTCCAGCGACCACCAGTGACCTTTTCACATCTGTAACCAGATTACTCGCCGGGGTTGACGAGCATTCTGCAGCGTTCGACTTCGTTCCCGGATCTACGTCGACCGGGGTGTCTCAGTCCCCCGATCACGTAACCGAGTGTTACTACGTACTGGCGACGATGGTTACCGAACCGTCCGAACCCACGGTGTCCCCACTGTAGTTGTCTGCCTCGGTACCCGTGTAGACGGTCGCGGTCGCATACTTCGAGTTCCCATCGCCGATGGCCGACCCAGGAGCGGTCAACTCGACTACCGCGTTCGTTTCGTTCGACGCCGAGGAAGTGCCAACCGCTACTGTATCGGTTTCGGTGTCGCTGCTATCCAGGAAATCGACGGTCACACCAGGGGCGGTTCCGTCTCCAGCCGCTTCGGCGTTGTTCGTCAGCTGGATCACGTTGCCCAGTTCCGTAACCGCGTCGTCATTCAATCCATCTGCGACCGACGCACCGGCGCCGATGTCGAGCGTAACAGCGTTCTCGCTGCTTGCGGAACTGTCCGAAGTGTAGGGACCTGCCGGAGCGATCCCGAGCAACGCGGCGCTGTCGTCCGCGAGCGTGACGTCGACAGTCCGATCCGCCTCAACACTCGTGAATGCCCCGCTCCCCAGCGCGGCGCCGCTACCCACAGCCAGTGACCCGATACCGATCAGTGCTTGCCGTCGATTCATTTTCATTTTTCACACACCCACCTGAAAGGCGGTTACTACGTACCATATTGTTCTCAAATAAATAGCTTGTGTCTCAAATGGGCTTCTTCAGAGCGAGAGAACGCCCGAAAGGCTCTATACCCCCGGTAATCGGGCATTCTGAGATCGACCGGCAACGAAAAACATTTAACTAACAATCACTCTACTGACGGGTAACTACCGGGCGGTGTCGGCCGTGGGTCCGACGCCGTAGCGCGGTCGGTGGGCGGTCGACAGGGTGACAGCATGGGTGAGAAGTTGACGCGGCGGGCGGCGCTGGCCTGTCTCGGGAGCGGCGCGGTCGCGATGGGGCTGGGGTCGTCGGCGTTCGAGTCCGTCGAGGCCGGCCGGGGCGTCACCGTCGACGTGGCCGGTGACGGGCAGACGGCGTTTCTGGAGGTCGAGAACCTCGGGAACACGGTCGACAAGAAGAACCAGGCGACCGACATCCTCCGGCTGCGGAACAACTTCGACGAGGCGCTGTCGCTGGACGTGAGTGTCGACCCCGGTTCGGGACTCAAAGAGGAAAACGGGTTCGCGACCACGGTGAGTGCCAACGGTGGCGCGACCACGTACTCGGTGTCCTGCGACGGCAACAGCGGCGGGGGCTCGACGGAGGTGACCGTAACCGTCACGTCCGCCGACGGTCAGTCGGTCGCAGTTCAGGATGCCGCATATACGTTCGCTATCCAGCGGAATTGTCCCGGGAACGGTAGCGGCGGTGGGGGTGGCTCAGGCTCCGGATTCGATTCCATCTACGCGGAAGACGTATCTCCGTACGTGCAGCCGGGAGAGGAACGACAGACGTTCAGCTTCGTCCTCGCGGGGAATCGGAAACCGAACGAACAGGTCTCGATCAACCTGAGTGACCCGCGAGGCAACGGCGTCGACTACGACCAGACGCTCTGGAACGAGGACATCCGGATCGAATCCGGGTCGGGGTCGGTCTGGGCCAACGGTGACAGCATCGTGTACCAGGTCTCGTCACAGGACAAGAAGGGGGACACGATCGAACTCTCGGTCGGGAGTTACGCCACCGACGGCAACGGCGGTCCGTACGACGTGACGTTCACCAGGGAGGACACGGGCGAGACAGGGACGACACAGTTCGAGATAACGGGTGATGAGGGAGACGGGGCCCCGTTTACGCAGGCAAGCGCGAGTGATATCTCCGGGTCCAACCGGCAGACGTTCAGTTTCACGCCGGGTTCGAAGATAGAGTCATACGAAAACGTGGAGATCGACCTCAGCGATCCGCGAGACGACGGGGTGAACTACGACGAGACGCTGTGGGAACCCGACATCCGGGTAGAACAGGGCGCCGCCGGTTCGGACGAGATCTGGGCTTCCGGGTCGGCGATCGTCTATCAGGTACAGCCGGAAGACTACGCGGGCGAGCAGATCGTCGTCTCGGCGGGGAGCTACGAGATCCTCGAAACCGGGAAGACGTACACGGTCACGTTCACTCGTACGGATACCGGCGACCAGATCGAGGACACGTTCACGACCGGATGAGCCAGTTTAGCCGACCCAGGCGGACCCCGTTGAGAATCGACCGGGACGCTCCAAGACGCTGCATCGGAGGGCACCGGTTTTACATTGGAGGTCAGTGATCGAGAGGTATGCGCCCGAGTGATCGCCCGTCGGGACTCGAACGGCTGAGATACGCCGTGGCCGCCAGACGCGGTATCGTCCTCGGGGCGCTCCTCCTGACTGCGGCGCTCGGCGGCTTCGTCGCCGCCCAGACGTTCACCGGGCCGGACACCGCGACCGAACAGCGGACGGTCGGCACCTGGACCACCGAGGGGGAACTGCGCCACGGCGCCGTCGTCCAGCGGGACACCCGCGCCTTCGACGCCGGCGCGGTCCTGCACAACCGCTCGGTCTACTTCTCGTCGGTGACGCCGGCGCTCAACGGCTCGTACGTCTTCCGCCACAGCGGCGACGCCGAGCCGGCGACCGTGCAGACGGACCTGCGACTCGTCGTCCGGGCCGTCACCGTCGGCGAGGACAAGAGCGTCCTCTGGCGGGTGAGCGAGCGGGTCGCCTCCGAACGGACCGCGTCGCTGTCGCCCGGGGACGAGTTCGCCGTCCCCTACGAGTTCAACGTCACCGCCCAGTCCGAGCTGGCCGAGCGAGTGCGCCGGGAGCTCGGCTCCTCGCGCGGGGAGCTCCAGGTCCGGCTGGTCGCCGACACGACGGTCTCGGCGACCGTGGCCGGGGAGCGGTTCGACCGCGAGCGGACGGCCACGCTCGAAGTGACGCCGCGAGGGGACTCCTACGCCGTCAGTGCGACGAGCGCCGGCCAGCGGCGCGAACCCGTCACCGAACGGGTCGCCGTCCCCGTCGAACCGGACCCGGTGGCCCGCTACGGCGGGCTGCTCGCGGCGCTGCTCGGACTCGTCGGCGTCGGCCTCGTCGCGTACCTCGACCGGGCCGGGCGGCTCGACGTGGACCCGGAGACGCGGGCGGCGATGGAGCTGGCCCGTGACCGCGACTCCTTCGCGGAGTGGATCTCGACGGGTCGGGTCCCGCCCGCCGGCGACGACCGCGTCGTCACCGTCGACTCGCTGGCGGGCCTGGTCGACGTGGCCATCGACTCCGATCGGCGGGTCGTCGAGGACACCGACTCGGGGACGTTCGTCGTCCTCGACGGCGGGACCCGCTACGAGTTCCGCCCGGACGACTGCGACGGGGACGTGCTCGGCCCCGTCGACGGTCACGGCGAGGGGTCGGAGACAGCGCCGTCCGGTGGCGACCGACCGGCCGACGACCCTCTGACGGGAGACGGCGAAGAACCGCCAGCGACCGACGAGTGATCAGTCGAAGCGGTCGAGCGCGTACTCCGAGATGTCGAAGTCGGTCCCGCCGTCAAGCGCCAGGTCCGCCAGGACCTCGCCGAGCGCGGGCGCGAACTTGTACCCGCGACCGGACAGCCCGGCGGCGACCGCGACGCGCCCGTTCGCGAGCGTGTCGAGGACGAACCGCCCGTCCGGCGAGTTCGTCACGAGGCCGGTCGAGAGCCGCAGCGTCGGCCCGGCGGCGCCGGGGACGTGCGCCTCGGCGAACGCCCGCAGCGGTCGCTCGTCGGCCTGTGTCGGCTCGGAGAGCGCGTCCGGCGCGGTCGGACGGAAGTCCGCCCGACCGAACTTCATCCCCGGGAGCGAGCGGCCGGGGAGACCGTAGTAGTTCTCCCCGTCGACGGTTGCGACGAACGGGGGGAGCGGGTCACTGGCAGCCCCCTCCGATCGCCCGGCCGCGAGCGAGGCCGACCGGCCGCCGCTCGGCGCGAACCACGCGGTCGCGTGACGGCAGGGTTCGAGGAGACCGTCGAGGGCGTCGACCGCCCGGGCCGCCCAGGCGCCCGCCGTGACGACCAGCCGGTCCGCGCGGTAGGTGTCGCGGTCGGTGTCGACGCGGACGCCGCCGTCGACGGTCGTCCAGTCGACGACTCGCTCGCGGGCCCGGACTGTGGCGCCCGCGTCGAGCGCCGCGGCGACGTGCGCGACGACGCCGCGTTCCGAGGCGACGACGGCGCCGTCGGGCTGGTAGAGCGCCTCGGCGTCGTCCGGGAAGTCGTAGCCGGGGAACCGCTCGGCCAGCTCGGCGCCGGACAGCGACTCGTGGGCGAGGCCGTGGCGCTCGCAGGCGCGGCGGGCGCTCGCGACGGGGTCGTCGCCGCCGACGGCGACTGCCAGCGACCCCGTCCCCGTCAGCAGGTCGCGGCCCGTCTCCGCTTCGAGGTCGCGCCAGGCCTCGTGGGCCCGGTCGGCCAGCGCCATCGTCGCCGGGTCGCCGTCGAGCAACCGCTGTAACAGTCGCGTCCGCCCGTGGGAGGAGCCCCGGCCGTGGGGCACGTCGAAGCGTTCGAGGCCCAGGACCGCGGCGCCGCGGCGGGCGAGGTGGTACGTCGCCGCGCTCCCGACGCCCCCGACTCCGAGAACGATCGCGTCGTATCGCCCGCCGCTTGGTGCCATGTCGACCCCTGCGGAGTCACCCGCCAAAGCCATTACGTCATCCGACCGCCGCACTCGGTCGCGTGACAGGTTCGACCCCGGTATCGTGTCGGGTCACTCGGCGACCGGGGCGGCGCGCTCCTCGTAGATCCGCTCGATGGCGTCGTCGTGGACCGACCGGATGTTCCGCCGTTTCTTCTTCATCGAGGGGGTCAGCAGGTCGTTCTCGGCGGTCCACTCGCGGGAGACGAGCTCGAAGGCCTTGATCCGCTCGACGCGTTCCAGCTCGGCGTTGACCTCCTCGATTGCCTCGCCGACCCACTCGCGGACGCGCTCGTCGCGACACAGCGCCTCGTCGTCGGCGGGCAGGTCGACCCCCTCGCGGTCGGCCCACCGCCGGACCGCCTCGAAGTTCGGGACGACGATTGCGCCGACGAACTTCCGCTCGTCGCCGACGACCATCACCTGGTCGATCCGGTCGCTCGTCGCGAACCGGTCCTCGATGGGGCCGGGCGCGACGTTCTTCCCCGTCGAGAGGACGATCAGCTGTTTCAGCCGGTCCTTGTAGCGGAGGTACCCCTCCGGGGTGATCTCGACGATGTCGCCGGTCAGGAAGTACCCGTCCTCGGTGAACGCCGCGTCGGTCTCGGCCTCGGCGTTCCAGTAGCCGTCGGTGACGTTCGGGCCGGTCACTTCGAGTTCGCCGACCGGCCCCTCCGCCTCGGGGAACTGGTCGTCGCCGACCGCCGACTCGTCGACGCGGGCGTCCACGTCGGTCACCGGCGGGCCCATCGTCCCCGGCCGGATCGCCTCGGGGGGGTTCACCGAGAGGACCGGCGCCGTCTCGGTCAGGCCGTACCCCTCGACGACCGGGATTCCCATCCCGAGGAACATCTCGGCGAGTTCCCGGCTGAGGCTGCCGCCGCCGCTGACGAGGAACTCCACCTCGCCGCCCATGCGCTCGCGGACCGTCGAGTACACCAGCCGGTCGGCGACCGCGCGCCTGGCCCGGAGGGCGACGCCGGGGTCGTCGGCGCGGGCGTAGTCGCGGGCGACCCCGACGGCCCACTCGAAGATCCGCTCTTTGGCCGCCGAGTCGCTGGCCTGCTCGCGCATGTTGTCGAAGATCCGCTCGTAGACCCGGGGGACGCTCGCGCCGGTCGTCGGGCTCAGCAGCTGCAGGTCCTCGGGCAGCGTGTCCGGGCTCTCGGCGTAGCCGACGGTCGCCCCGGAGGCGAACATGAGGAAGTGGCCGGACAGCCGCTCGAAGACGTGCGCGAGCGGGAGAAAGGAGATGGTCCGCGAGTTCTCGTCGAGGACCGGCGTCTCCCCCTTGTCGGGGCGCGGACCCATGCGCTTGCGACACTGGTTGACGTTCGCCCGGAAGTTGCGGTGGGTGAGCCGGACGCCCTTCGGCTGGCCCGTGGTCCCGGAGGTGTAGATGATGCTCGCGAGGTCGTCGGGGTCGCGCTCGTCGATCCACCCCTCGTAGGCCTCGCGGTCGAACGCCTCCTCGCCGCGCTCGTGGAGTTCGGCCAGCGTCAGCGCGTCGCCGCGGTCGGCGGCCGGGCCGTCCGGAGCGGTCTCGTCCATCACGACCGAGAAGGACAGGTCGAGGTCGTCCTCGACTTCCTGAACGCGCTCCAGCAGCGACTCGTCGCCGACGACGACCCCGGTCGCGTCGGGGTCGTCGAGCAGGTATCGCACCTGTTTCGGCGAGGAGTCGGTGTAGACCGTCGTCACCGTCCCGCCGGCCGCGAGGACCGCGAAGTCGGCGAGCGCCCACTCCATGCGGGTCTCGGCGAAGATGGCGACGCGGTCGCCCGCTTCCAGCCCAAACTCGCGGAACCCGGCGGCCAGCCGGCGGACGACCGACCGCATCTCCCCGTAGGAGATATCCGCGTACTCGCCGTCCGGCGCCGCCGGGATCACGTCCGGTGCGAGCGAGCGGTCGTAGACGCCGCCCTTGTACCGCTGGGCGGGCGCCGACCCGTAGCGGTCGGCCGCCGCCTCGAACATCGCCGCGAGCGTGTCCGTCCCGACGACCTCGTCGGTGTAGGTCTGTTCCGCGGCCCACCACTGGCCCGCGGGCTCCGGGGCATCCATGGGACCCTATAAGATCCCGGGTATGATATATGTTATCGAACGTGCGGTCGGCTCTCGGTCGTTGAACGTGACGAAAACGGAGATCGAGTTGTCGGGACGGGTCGCGGTCTCCCCCGCGTCGGTCCCGTCGGATCGGCCGACGAGTTTCCGACCACGGACGACCGTCGCCGGTCCGCTCGAACCTGGCGGGCGAATCGATATAGCGCTTTAGAGTTTACGGGACGGCGGGTCGGTCGAAGACCGCCCCACCGGATCACCCGAATATGCCGCCGAACAGCGTCGCTTCGGCCCGGTGGACGCGTTCGAGGAAGGCGGACTTGCTGATCCCGAGGTCGGCGGCCACGTCGGCGGCGGTCGCCTCCCGCGGGACGGCGAAGTAGCCGCGTTCGAGGCCCGCCTCGACGGCCTCGACCTGCGCCGGCGTGAGGTCCCAGTGGGCGGCGACGCCCGCCTCGCCGTCGGGACCGAGCGGCGAGGCGCGTTCGACGGTGACGCCGACCCGCTCGTCGGCGGCGTCGAGGACGCCCCGGAGCACGTCGCGGCCGACGACGGCGCCGCGGTGGCGCTCCTCGCCCGCCCGGTAGCGCAGCGACTCGACGAGAAACCCCGCGTCGGTCAGCTCGTGGACCGCGCAGGGCGCCTTCGAGAGACAGCGGTAGGTCTCGCGGTCGCCCGCCCGCGCGACGTGGAGGTACCGGACCCGGTCGTCGGCGTCGAGCGCCTCGGCCACGCCGGCGTCGGCCGGGCCGCTCGCCCGGACGAGCGCGTTCCCGTCGGTCCGCAGCTGCGGCGGGTCCGCGTCGACGGCCGCGTCGGCCGCCGCCGAGGCGCGCGCGAGCGGGCAGTCGTCGCCCGTCACGCGGAACTCGACGACCAGGCACTCCTCGATCATCCGTGCGTGGTACTCTCTCCCAACGTAAAAACCCACGATATGAGCGGGTCAATACGTACCCGCGCCGGAATCGTAGCCCCGACATGGACATCGACGCGGTGAAAGAACGGGCCGGCCCCCGGGAGTTCGGGCCGGCCGACGACATGCCCGCGGCGTACCGGGAAGCGGCGACGCGGATGCTCCAGTTCCACGCCAACAGCGAGATCATGGGGGCGTACCTGGAGAAACCGTTCGTCCGGCAGTCGCCGAGCATCGACCGGAAGCTGGCGTTCAGCGCCAAGGTGCAGGACGAGATCGGCCACGGCCAGTTGCTCTATCGCGCGGCGGAGGCGCTGGGCGTCAAGACCCGCGAGGAGATGCTCGACGAACTCGCCCGCGGCGACGGGAAGTTCCTCAACTGCTTCCACTACGAGATGGAGGAGTGGGCGGAGACGCCGATGATCGCCTTCTTTGTCGACGGCGCGGCGATGAAGCGCCAGGCCACGCTCAAGCGGTCGAGCTGGACGCCCTACGCCCACGCGATGGACAAGATCTGCTTCGAGGAGGGCTTCCACGTCAAACACGGCGAGGACATCATGCGTGAACTCGCCGCGGGATCGAAGGCCGAACAGCGGCGGCTGCAGGAGGCGTTCGACACCTGGTGGCCGCGGATCCTCCAGTTCTTCGGGCCGACCGACGACCAGTCCACCCATCACGACTTCGCCGCCGAGGTCGGGCTGAAGACGGCGAGCAACGACGAACTCCGCGACCAGTTCCTCAACGCCTACGTCCCGAAAGCCCGCAAGTACAACCTGGAGATCCCCGACGAGCCCCGGATCCGCTACCACGAGGACCGCGACCACTACGAGGTCGTCGAGGACGATCTCGACTGGGAGGAGTTCTTCGCCGTCGCGAACAACGAGTACCCGGAAGGGCGCGAACAGATCGACGGGCGAGCGAAGGCCAGGGAAGCCGCCGCGTGGGTCCGCGACGCGCTGGCGTCGAGCGACGGCAGTGCCCCGGACGACGGCGCCGTCGCGGCCGGAGGTGACTGACCGTGCGCTGGGAAATGTTCCGCCAGGAGTCCCGGGGCGACTACCACCGCCACTGCGGGGACGTGCACGCCCCCGACCGGGAACTGGCGGCGCTGTTCGCCCAGATTCAGCACGGGCGCCGCATGACGACCGAGAGCCTCTGGGTCGTCCCGAGCGAGGCGGTCACCGAGGTCGACGCCGACGACGCCGCGTTCGGCGGCCGGACCGACAAGGCCTACCGCTGGGCGACGACGTACAACGTCGACGCCACGTTCGCCGAGGAGGTCGCCGACTCCGAGCGCGAGCAGGCCGCAGCGGAACGATCCGGGGGGACCGACTGATGGGCGACCCGCGACCGCTCGCCGCCCTCGACGGGGACGAGCGGGCGGCGGCCGAGTCGCTGCTCCGGCGGCTGGCCGACGACGAGTTCGTCCTCGCCGAGCGCTACACGGAGTGGCAGGTCGTCGCGCCGACCCTGGAGTCGGACCTGGCGCTTTCGAACGTCGCGCAGGACGAACTCGGCCACGCCCGCGTGTGGTTCGACGCGCTCGGCGAACTGGGGTACACCGAACGGGACCTCGTCTGGGAGCGCGACCCCGGCACCTTCCGCCACAGCACGCTCGTCGAGCTGCCCTTCGAGGAGGGCGACTGGGCCGACGCGGTCGTCCGGGGCTATCTCTACGACGTCGCCGAGGACCTGCGCCTGGACGCGGTCTCGGAGTCCGGGATCCGCGAACTCGTCGACCCGATCGAGAAGATCCGCGGCGAGGAACCGTACCACCTCGACCACGCCCAGACGTGGATCGAACGGCTCTGCGCCGACGACGACGGTCGGGACAGGGTGCAGTCGGCGGTCGACCGACTCGTCCCCCACGCGCTGACGCTGTGGGAACCGGGCGAGCGGGCCGGGGCGATCCGGGAGCACGGGCTCCGCGGGGCGTCGCTGTCGGCGATGCGCCGACAGTGGCTCGACACCGTCGGGTCGTTCCTGGAGGGCCACGGCGTGGCCGTCCCGCTCGATCCCGGTGACGACCCCGCCGACCTGCTGCCGGCCGCCGTCGGCCGCGACGGGAGCCACACCGACCACTGGCCGCGCCTCCACGACGAACTGACCGGGACCTACCGGGAACTCGGCCGCAGCGAAGTCCGCCGCCTCCGGGGTGAGCGCGCGTGAGCGACCCGGATCTCGACACTCCGGACGGGCGCGCGGTCGGCGGTGACGGGACCGACCCCGGTCAGACGGCGTGCGCGTACACCACATATCGCGATACGAAATCCGGCGGCGAGCGGGAACTGCCGGCCACGGGAGCGGACGCGACGGGCGTCGAATCGCGGGTCTGGGCGGCGCTGCGCGAGGTCGAGGACCCGGAGATGCCCGTCAGCGTCGTCGACCTCGGGCTGATCTACGGCGTGACCGTCGAGGACGGCGTCGCGGCGGTCGAGATGACGCTCACCTACACGGGGTGTCCGGCCCGGTCGATGCTCACCGACGAGGTCGAACGGGCGGCCGCGAGCGCCGAGGGCGTCGAGCGGGCGGACGTGCGGCTCGTCTGGTCGCCCGAGTGGACGCTCGACCTGGTCACCGACGACGGGAAGGCGGCGCTCCGGGAGTTCGGGGTGAGCGTCTGATGGGCGACGGACGGCGCGACGGCGCGGTCGGGCGTCGCGGGTCGGACCCGAGCGTCGACGCCGAGGACGACACGGGGGCAGCCGTCGCGTGTCCCTACTGCGGGTCGACCGACACGGAGCGCGACCACCCGAAGGGGCCGTCGCTGTGCCGGTCGATGCATTACTGCCGCGCCTGCGACCAGCCCTTCGAGGCGATGCGCTGAGGGGGAAACGAGGCGGGCCAACCGGCGTGCTTTTTTGGACCGGGCGGCGAACCCGCAGGCATGACCGAACACGCCGGGTGGTTCGCGGGGATCGACCCCGGGGACGCCGAGGCCGCCGCCGAGCGAGTCCGGGACGGGTCCGCCGAGTCGCCCGCCGACTGGCCGGCCCTGGCCGTCGAGGAGGGGTTCGCCGCCGACGAGTCGGCGTACTACGAGCGCCTGCGCGAGGCGACGACGGCCGCCGCCCGGGCCGCCGTCCACGAGCGCGAGCGGGCGGACGACAGACAGCTCATCCACGCGGTCCGCGCGATGGACGACTGCGAGCGCACGGCGAACGAACTCGCCGAGCGGGTCGCCGAGTGGGCCGGTACACGCTTCGACGACGCCGGCACCGGCGTCGACTACGCCCGCGAGCTGGCCGACCGCGAGACGGGGCCGTCGGACTCGGACGAAGAGCCGGATCCGGCTGACCCGGACGAGGGGGCGGAGCCGGCCGACCCAGGCGAGGCGCGACTGTTCGCGCTCGCCGAGCGGACGGCCGCGCTGGCCGACGAGGCCGACGCGCTCCGGGCGTACGTCGAGGAGACGACGCCGTCGGTGGCGCCGAACCTCGCCGCGATGGCCGGCCCCGTGCTGGCGGCGCGGCTGATCTCGCTGGCCGGCGGGCTCGGCGAACTCGCGAAACAGCCCAGCAGCACGGTGCAGGTGCTCGGCGCCGAGGACGCGCTGTTCGCCCACCTCCGCGGGTCGGCGCCCTCGCCCAAGCACGGCGTCATCTTCACCCACGAGTACGTCCGCGGCACGCGCCCGGAGAAACGCGGGTCGGCCGCGCGGGCGCTCGCCGGGAAGCTCACCATCGCCGCCCGCGTCGACCACTACAGCGGCGAGCGCAAACCGGAACTCGACGCCGAACTCGACGAGCGTATCGCGACCGTCCGCGGGAACGACGGCGACGGTTCCGACTCCGGGAGTGACGGTGGCGGACGCGGCGACGCTGGCGACGCCGAGAGCGGAGGTGACCGTTCGTGAGTGACCTCCCGGCGGGCGTCGAGCGCCGCGAGTTCGACGGCGTCGAGCGGCTGGCGACCCGCGGCGAGCCCCACTACGGCGAGCCGACCGACGGCGAGTACCGGGCCTGGAACCCCGACCGATCGAAGCTCGGCGCGATGCTCGAACTCGGGATGGACACCGGCCTCGCCGGCGGCGAGACGGTCCTGTACCTCGGCGTCGCGTCCGGGACGACGGCCAGCCACGTCGCCGACTTCGCCGGCCCGACCTACGGCGTCGAGTTCGCCGCGCGGCCGGTGCGGGACCTGCTCGACGCCGCCGAGCCGCGGGACAACCTCTTCCCGCTGCTGAAGGACGCGCGCAAGCCCGAGACGTACGCCCACGTCGTGGAGCCGGTCGACGTCATCGTCCAGGACGTGGCCACGCGCGGACAGGCGGCGGTCGCCGTCGCCAACGCCGAGTTCCTCCGCGAGGACGGCCGGCTCCTGCTCGCGGTCAAGGCCCGCAGCGAGGACGTGACCCGCGACCCCGCCGACGTGTTCGACGACGCGCTCGCCGAACTGGAGTCCGCCTACGAGGTGCTGGAGACCGAGCGGCTGACACCCCACCACGACGACCACCTCGGCGTCGTCGCGACGCCGCGGTGAGCGCGAACGGCTCCCCTCGCGCGAGAACTTAAAGGGGATGGCGCCGTATCACCGGGCGAGGCGACCACATGCCGGCGCGCGACCCCTCGTTCGCCATCCCGGGGCGGCCCGAACGGACGTATCCCCGGAGCGGCGGCGTCGAGTACGAGGGCGAGACCGTCTTCGTCCTCACTCCGGAGTCGGACCGCCCGGACGGAGACCTCGACGACCTCGTCGCGGCGGTCCTCGAAGCCGACGCCTACCGCTCGGGCGACTTCATGGAACTGCCCATGCCGCTGTATCTCGTCCGCGACGAGGGGACGACCGACGTGTTCCGCGTGACCGTCCGCGACGGCGCCGTCCGCCTGCACGTCCTCCCCGAGACCGACTCCGAGGGGCTGCGCCGCTTCTACGACCGGCTCCGGGAGACATCCGACTGCGAGTGGTCCGTGACCTGCCGGACTGACTTCGGGTGACGGCCGCCCTCGCCGTCGGCTATCCCGTGTCGCCGGTCCGGCCGGGCCGAACCGGTTCGGACGAAGGCTCTCGTCGCGGCCCGTCCGATGACTCGCCATGCCCTCGCTGTCGTCGCTGGCGCGTCCGGGACTGCTCCTCGCCGCGCTGTTCGGAGCCGCGGGTGTCGCGCTCCGGGGGCCGGAACGAGCCGTCCTGTGGGCGCTCGTCGGCTACTTCCTCGGGAAGTCGATCCAGAGCACCGTGTGGGCGGTCACGGCGGGCCACTCCGCGTAGCCGCGGCACCCGCCGGGCGAACATCTTCCCGGAAACCGACTCGCGGGACGGGCGCGTCCGTCCGAACGGGATGACAGGACAGCGACTGGACCTCCGCGAGATCCCGCCGCCGCAGCGACATCCGACGATCTTCGACGCGTTCGAGGACCTGGAGAGCGGGGAGGCGCTGACGCTGGTCAACGACCACGAACCGACGCCGCTGTACCACCAGATGGCCGCCGAGATCGAGGACTTCGACGCCGAGGGCTACACGGTCGACCGCGTCGGCCCGAACGAGTTCATCGCGACGCTCCCGAAGAAGTAACGCCGTCCTCTCCCGTCTTCGACCCGTCAGGCGGTCGCGTCCAGCGCCGCCACCTCGTCGACGAGTTCCGCGAACAGCTCTTCCGCCTGCTCGTCGTCGTAGTCGGTGTGGTACTCCTTGGCGACGCCGCGCTTCGCGAGGTTGACGTGGCTGTCGGGGGTCACGTCGTGCTGTTCGAGGCTCTTGCGGGCGCACTCCAGCGGACAGCCGTCGACGACGAGTGTCGGCCGACCCGACGTGGCGGTCTCCACGAGCGGCCCCACGTCGCCGCCGACGCCGGCGATACAGGACATCTCGGCGACCCGCTCGCGGTCCAGTCGGACGGCGAGGTCGTTGGCCATCTGTGCGGCGCTCGAACAGCCCGAACACGAGTAGACCAGCGGCAGGTCGTCGTAGTCGTCGGTCATCGCTACCGGCTACCGCGCCGCGGCGCGAAAGACCTGTCCCGAACGGCTTCGCGTCTGCCGGCTCGGCGGTCTCCAGTCGCCCCGCGGTCACTCGCTGCGGATCCGCAGGTAGGTCGTGTACTCCCTGCGGAGCAGCCGGCCGCGCTCGCGCTCGATGGCGAGCAGTTCGTGGGGCGTCTGTTCGGCCAGTTGCGGGTACTCCTCGGTCGCGCGGCCGTCGGTGCTCCTGACGACCAGCACGGCGCCCGCCGGGAGGTCCTCCAGCGCCCGCTGGACCTCCGCGATCCCGCTGGCGCAGCCCCGGCCGCGGTTGTCGACGGTCACGTCCGGCTCCACGTCGGGCGCCGTCTCGGGGACCGACTCAGTCACCGCCGGCCACCTCCGAGCCGTCCGCCGCGGACTCGCCGCCGCCGCCGTCGGTACCGCCGAGGTCGTCGAGTTCACAGACGCCCTCGACGGGCGAGCAGGCCCGCCACATCGGGCAGAGCTTGAAGATGACGACGAGCAGGCCGATGGTCCCGACCTTCGCGAGGACGGCCAGGCCGACGGTGCTCCCGAGGTAGGTGCCCAGAGCCGTCCCGAGGCCGTCGACGGCCTGGTAGAGGCCGGTCAGAAGCAGCGCCGGGATGACGAACCGGACCGCCCAGCGGAACCGCTCCAGCTGCTCGCCGGCGGCGCGGACGACGGGGACCGTCGACCGGCTTTTCCCGGTCGGGACGGCGACGAAGATGTTCCAGACCGCACCGCCGAGCCAGACGGAAAAGGCCAGGAGGTGCAACACGCGGACGCCCGCGGCGACCGGCTCGAACCCGCGCAGCGCCACCTCGGCGACGGCCGTTGCCGCGACGACCGCCAGCGCCAGTCCCAGTGCTGCGAGGCCGAGCGGGCTCCGGAACTGCTGCTCGACGGCGTCGCTCCGGACAGTCATCACGGCGGCGAGCGCGACCCAGGCCGCCAGCAGCGCGGCGAACCCGGCGACCGCCGAGGTGGCCCCGAACGCCGTCAGGTACGACCGGACGACGACGGCGCCTGCGACCGCGAGGACGGCGACGGCGCCGGCGGCGATGCGGTCGAAGCGGTCGTACATCGCCGCGCAGTACTCCGCGGCGCCCTCGCCCAGATCCGCCGGCCGGACGAACAGGTGTTTCCAGACGAACCCGCCCGTGAGCACGCCGACGGCGACGAAGTAGGCCCACTTGACCGCGGCGACCCCGACGCCGGCGCCGCCGAGGCGCGCGGTGACCCACGTGCCGACCAGCGACGCCGCCAGGATCACGGTCAGCGCCACCTTCGGCAGCGTGTACCTGTCGAACAGCGGGTCGGACTCCTCGGCGGCCGTCCGGGTGTCGGATGACATGGCGAGCGGGTTCCCCTCGTCGGAGTATTAGGCCGACCAAAAGTAGTCCTGTGGGCGGACATATTCGGCCCGAACATCTCCGGAGGGAGCCCTTCCCGCGGCGAGCGCGAACCGCCGGGTGATGGACGAGGCGACCTCCGCGGACGGCGACCGGGTGCCCGTCGAGTGGCGGCGCGTCTCGCTGGACGGGGCCCCGTCGCCGGTCGTCCGCCGGGTCCCCTACCTCGAACTGAAACTCGAACACCCGGACCTGGAGCCGACGGGCCGGGGGGACCGGTTCTTCCCGGACGCCGTGCCCTACGAGCTCGACGGCCGCCCGCGGGTCTTCTACTGGCGGCCGGCGCTGGACGCGTCGACGTGCCCCGACGGCTGGGTGGCCGCCTGCGCGACCACCCACGGGCTCGCGGGGTTCGGTTCCCTCCCGACGGCGCCACCGCCGCTGGTCTCCGGGCACGGCGAGGCGACGGTGGTCGTCGTCGACGGGGCCGTCGGCGGCGACGCGACGACCGCCCGCGTCCGCTCGTACGACCCGCCCGCGGTCCGCGTCGACGCGGTCACCGAGTCGGCGGTCGAGCTGACCGTCGCCGGGGCGGTCCGCGAGGTGCCGGTCGGCGAGCGCCGCCGGTTCGAGCTCGCCGAGCAGCGGGTCGAACCGGCCGATGTCGACGGGGAGACGGCCGTCGCGCCGGAGCTGGTCGTCCGCTACCCCGGTCGGCGCGAACTCCACCACCCCGTCCCGGGGACCGACTCGCGGGTGTTCCCGTCGTTCGGGCTCGATCTCGACGACCTGTCGAACCCGCTACCGGTGCCGACCGCCGCGGGCGAACTCGACGACGCTGCGCTGGCGACGGCGGTCGGGGTCGACCTGTCCGAGCGGCCCTACCCCGAGCGGGCGCTCTGGCAGGCGTTCGCCTACACGGCCTTCGACCCCCACGCCGACGCGGCGCCGACGCTCGGGCAACTGCCGGACGGTCGGATCGTCCTCCGGGACGGCGCGCTCGACGAGAAGTGATGGGAGCGACTACGCCCGGCTTTACCGCTCAGGCGACGATCTCCTCGGGCGAGGGCCGGACGGTCTCGTCGTACTCGGTGAGCGTCAGCCCCTGCTCGTTGGCCTCTTCCATGCTCTGCTCGATGTCCTCGAAGACCTCCCGGTCGGCCTTCTCCAGGTAGACGGTCAGGCCGTCGCAGTCGCTGACGTGAACCATGATGTTCGGCAGCGCCCGCAGCGCCTCCTGTTTCTCTTCCTCGGTCAGTTCGTCCTGGCTGGTGAGCTCGGCCAGTGTCTCGGCGGCCTCGATGGCCTCGTCGTGCTCGGCGACCAGTTCCTTGACCTTCTCCTCGCCGAAGAAGGGGATCAGCGCGGGGTACAGCGCGTCCTCCTCGTACTGGAAGTGCGGGCCGGCGGCCCGGTCGATCTCCGCGACCAGCCGCTCGGCCCGGTCGAGGTCGCCCGCCTCGATGGCGTCGGACAGTTCGAGGCACTTGTCCCTGGTCTGGCGGTGCTCCTCCTGGAACGTCTCGATGACGCGGTCCTCGACGGAACTCATGGCTCGCCCGACCGTTTGGACCGGTCGCACTTGGTCGGTGTCGCGAACGCCTTCGGACCCTCAGGTCGTCTCGACCGGCCCGCCGTAGCCCGCCCAGGCGTCGATCCCGCCCTCGTAGACGGCCACGTCGTCGTGGCCCAGCGCCCGGAGGACGGCGTAGACGAAACTGAGCCGCCGGGCCGTGTTGCAGTACAGCCGGACCGGGCGGTCGAACGCGACCCCGTGGTCGCCGAGGACCTCGCGCAGCCGCGGGTCCGGCTTCAGTCGGCGCTCGTCCTCGTCGACGAGGTCGCGCCACTGGAGGTTGACCGCCCCCGGGAGGTGGACGGTGTCGTACTCGACGGGGTCGCGCGTGTCGACGACGACCGCCGAGCCCAGCGCCGCTTCCAGCGCCTCCGGGGCGATCAGCGGACCGCCGTCGCCCAGTTCGGCCTCGTAGCCGGTCGGTTCGACGGCCGGCGAGTCGGTCGTCGTCTCGGTACGGTCGCGCCAGTCGGCGAAGTCGCCGTCGAGCAGTCCCAGCCGCTCGATGTCGTGGCCGAACACCTCGGCGGTTACCAGAAAGCGCGACGCGTACACTCCGAACTCGCCGTCGTAGGCAACGACGCGGTCCCCGGGTGCGATCCCCGCATTCCCGAGCAGGTCCCCGAACGCCTCCGCCGCCGGTAGTTTCCCCGGCGTCTCGTCGGTCGGGTCCCTGAACTCCCGGTAGGGGACGTTCACCGCGCCGGGGACGTGTCCCTCCTCGTACTCCCGCGGGTCGCGCACGTCGACCACGACGGCCTCCTCGTCCTCGGCGAGTCGCTCGGGCGGAACGAACAGGTCTGACATCGGCTCGCCGACAGTTGGGCCCTCCCCGAGATAAGCGAACTCGCGAACACCTCCGCCCCCTCACCCGTCGCGGTCAGTTCTCCGGCCGCACGTGGTCGGATCCCCGACGCCGGCCCGCGGAAGGGTAGCGGAGCCGTACTGCGGTCTTCTCAGTGGCACAGAGAGACGCGCGGAACGGGCCGGTTCCGGGAACTCGCGTGGAACGGCGACGGGGGTATCCGGTGAGAAACGCGGGAAGAGCCTAGGCCGGGATTTGAACCCGGGCTCTCGTCCTTACCAAGGACGCGCTTTACCTCTAAGCTACCCAGGCGCGTTTCCGAGTTACCGCGATTCGTCTTTAGGCGTTTCGATTCACCCCCGCTGTGCGTGCGAGCCACACGGCGAGTCGGGGACGGCGCGGCGACCGTTCAGATCCGCTCGGCCAGCGCCGCGGCCGTCCCGTCGGAGAACAGCGACTCGGCCAGCGGGAGCCGGCCGTCCGTGTGTCCGAGCGTGCCGACGTGGCGCCGCAGGTCCTCGGTGACGGACCCGCCGGCGGCGGTCGTCCCGGCGACGGCGGCGAGTTCGAACACGTCGGCCTCCAGGTTGGCGCCGAGGCGGTCGTCGCCGGTGGTCCGGCGGCGGGTCTGGTCGCCGCCGAACGAGCGGACGACCGCGACGGCCTCGCCGGCCGCCTCGGTGCGGGCGAGCAGGTAGAACCCGCGGGCGACCATCACGTCGGCGACGAGGATGTCCATGTCGGCGGCGTCGGCGTCCGCGGTCGCGGTCGGGCCGGCGGCCACGCCGTCGGTGACCGCCACGTCGCCGCCGTCGGTCCGCTGGTCGGCGTCCGCCGGACTGCCGCCCGGGGCGCCGCCGTCCGTGCGCTCCTCGTCGCGCTCGCCGGCGAGGGCGCCGTCGCGCTCCCACGGCGGGTCCCGGGAGAGCGAGCGGGTGAGTCGCAGCCCCTCGTAGATGAGCTGGACGCCGGCCCCGCGGTCGGCGACGGCGTCGGCGTCGACCGACCCCGCGTCCGCCGAGCCGCCCGCGGTGACTGCGCGAGCGCTCAACACCGTCAGTACGCCGGGTGCCATCGACCCGTCTTCGAGGCGTTCGCGGATCCGTTCGCGGAGGCGGTCGGGCTCGACGTCGCCCACGGCCTCCAGCGCGGCCCCGCGGACCGCCGCGGCTTCCTCCATTGGCGTCGGCTAGCGGTGGGAGGGGCAAAGACCTTTGGAAACGACTCACCCAACGGTCCGGTATGGCCCCGTACACCGCGGGCGAGCCCCCGTTCGGCCCCGAGCGACCGCCGGCACGGCCGACACCTCGGGAGGCCCGACCGTGATCGAGACCGACGCCGAGGGGGACATCCGCGTCGTCACGCTCGACCGGCCCGACCGTCGCAACGCGCTGACACCCGCTGCGCTCGACGACCTCGAATCCGCCGTCGAGAGCGCCGACGCGCCGGTCGTCTTCCTCCGGGGCGCCGGGTCGGCGTTCTGCGCCGGCGCCGACCTCGACGCGGTCGCCGACCTGCCGGACCGCGAGGCCGCCGAGCGGTTCGCACGCCGGGGCCAGCGGGTCGCGGCGACCCTCGTCGACTGCGAGTCGGTCGTCGTCGCGGGGGTCGACGGCGCGGCCCGCGGCGGCGGCGTCGAACTCGCCCTGGCCTGCGACGTGCGCGTCGCAACGCCCGCGGCGACGTTCGCCGAGCCGGGCGCGGCGATCGGCCTGTTCGGCGCCTGGGGCGGTACCCACCGACTCCCCGAGATCGTCGGGCTCGGCGAGGCGATGGACATCGCCCTCTCCGGCCGGGTGCTCGACGCCGACGAGGCGCGCCGGGCGGGACTCGTCTCCCGCGTCGTCGACGACCCGCGTGCCGTCGCCGAGGAGATCGCCGCCAACGACCCGGCGGCACTGCGCGTCCTCAAGGAGCGGCTCCGCGACGACGCCGACCGCGCGACCCGGGAGCGCCGGGAAGCCGCGGCGTTCGCCGACCTGCACGCCGACTTCGAGCGGTCGGATCCCGACCGGTAGTCCGGTCGAGCGGCCGCCCCGGCGGCGTCGTCGCGGCACGCCCGGAGGCGGCTTCTGTCACCGCGGGAACCGAAACCTTCGAAAGCGGTGACCCCTCATAGGAGGCTAATGCCGGACTGCGACTACTGCGGGGCGACCTTCGACGGCGAGGACGCGTACCTCGACCACCTCGCCGCCGAGCACGAGGGGGAACTGGGCTCGATCGACCGGCGCCGCGTCGCCGAGCGGAATCCCGACGACGACGGCGGTATTCCGCTCGGCCCGGCGATCCTCGTCGGCCTGCTCGCGCTCGCCGGCGGGCTCGTCGTCTACGTCACCTTCCTCATGGGCGGGTCGGGCGGGACCGCCGCGGCGAGCGGCCTGCCCGACAGCGGCGACCAGTCGGTCGTCTCGCAGGTCCAGACCGAGGAGTCCAACGGCCTCGAACACCGCGAGCAGGGCACCGACATCGACTACGAGCGGGTCCCGCCGACCAGCGGCCCCCACTGGGGCGGCACGTGGGAGAGCGCCGGCTTCTACGCCGAGCAGCCGCCGCTGGAGTCGCTCGTCCACTCGCTGGAACACGGCGCGGTCGTCGTCTACTACGACCCCGCCGAGCTGACCCCCGAGGCCGAGGAGAACCTGCACGGCTGGGCGAACAACCAGACCGGCGACTGGCAGAGCTTCATCGCCGTCCCCCACCCCGAGGAGGACCCCGAGTCGGCGTACGTCCTCACCGCCTGGACCAAGCGCCTGACCATGGACGAGTACGACGAGGAGACGGTCCGCGCGTTCGTCGCCGAGTACATCGGCCGCGGCCCGGAGAACCCCGTGCGATAGCGCCCGAAAACCGCCATTCTCGCCGTCAGTACAGCGGGTCGGGTCCCGGCGGCGCCGCCCGCTTGTGCTCGCTCCGCTCGTACAGTCCGCGGACCCGCTCGACGGTTTCGGCGTCGACGCCGATGTGGTCGGCGGTCGCAGAGACCGACAGCGGGCCGTCGACGTGCAGCGCGAGGACCGAGTCGAGCGTGTCGTAGCCCATCCCGAGTTCGCCCTCGTCGGTCTGGTCGACCCACATGCCGGCGCTGGCCTCCTTGGCCGCGAGATCCTCGGGCACGCCGACGTGGCGGGCCAGCTGGCGCACCTGCTGTTTGTAGAGGTTCGCGATCGGGTGGCAGTCGACGGCGCCGTCGCCGTACTTCGTGAAGTAGCCCACCAGCGCCTCCGTCCGGTTGCCCGTCCCGACCACGAGCCCGCCCTCGGTGTTGGCCACGAGGTAGTTCAACACCGCGCGGATCCGCACGTAGAGGTTGCCCGTCGCCATCCTGTCGCCCTCGGCGTCGGGGTAGGCGTCGAGGAAGGCGTCGGCGATGGGCGTGATCTCCACCACGTCGTACTCCACGTCCAGCAGTTCGCTCGCTACCCGCTCGGCGTCGCTCATGTTCTCCTCGCGGTTGACCTCGCTGGGCATCACCAGCGCGTGGACGGCGTCGGCGCCCAGCGCCTCGACGACCAGATGCGAGGTCAGCGTGCTGTCGATGCCGCCGGACAGACCCATCACCGCGCGGTCGGCGCCCGCGGCCTCGAACTGGTCGCGGATGAACCCGGCGATGTGCTCGCGGTGCGCTTCGAGTTCGTCGGTCGAGAGCGACATGTCGAGCGGGTCGCTCGCCCGGACGAGGTCCTCGGTCGTAGCCATACCGGACCGTTCGCACGAGCGCGACTAATACCCTCGTGTCGCCCCGGATCGGTGACCGTCCGTCCACTCGCCCGAAGCGCTACGTTCAAGTGATCGGGACTGCCACATCCACCCGAAGGGAGCGCCGTTGGTCCAGTGGTAGGACATTAGCTTCCCAAGCTAATAGCCCGGGTTCAATTCCCGGACGGCGCATCCTGCGGTGAACAATACGGCGAGCACCGCGTAGCGTGTGCTCGCCGTCGTGAACCGCGGCCGCGGTCACGGGAATTGAACGACGGCAGACCGATCGATCGCGGTTTGAGCGAAGCGAGAACCGCGATGTGAACGGCGGAGCCGTCACAAGCGAGGTCTGGCATCGAGTTCAGTTCCCGGACGGCGCATCGCACTCCGTTCTCATCGGTCCCGCAGCCCGTCGGAATCACCCCGGTCGGTTACCGGATACTTGGGTTTAAGCCGTTCCGAGCGAAAGACGGCGCCAATGGCTGAGCGTAACGAGGTCCTGGTAGCCGGTGGGCCGGCGGACGGCCGGGCGGTCGCCGACGACCTCGCGGCGGTCGACGGGCTGGCCGTCGAAGCGACGGGGGCGGCGAGCCCCGCCGAAGTCGACCCCGACGGCGTCGACTGCGTCGTCTGGGTCGGGCCGGCGACGGCCGACGACCTGGCGGCGCTCGTGGAACGTGCGGGCGGCCCGGGCGGGATTCCGGTCGTGCTGGTCGACGACGGTGACGACGGCGGTCTCGACCCGGAGGTCGCCTTCGACGCCGGCGCGGCCGATGTCGCGCGTGCCGGCGAGGTGGAGACAGCGGTGCTGGCCCGGCGAGTCGAGCGATTGCTGGCGGGCGAGACGGACAGTGCCTCCCCGACCCGCGCGGCGACCGACGGCAGCGGCGAGCGCGGGGGAGTCGAGGCGGCGACGCCGCCGGCGGCGAACGCCGAGCGCGTCCTCGAACGCGTCGACGCCGCCGTCCTGGGACTGGACGACGACTGGCGGATCACCTACCTCAACGAGCCGGCGGCGGAGGCGCTGGGCGAGCCGGCCGAGGCGGTCCGCGGCGAGGTCGTCTGGGAGGCGTTCCCCGACCTGGAGGGGACCGTCTTCGAGCGGGAGTACCGCGAGGCGCTGGCGAGCCAGGAGGTCCGCACGTTCGAGACCCGCTACGACCCGGAGGACAGCTGGCTGGCGGTGTCGGTCTACCCCGCCGCGGACGGGCTGTCGGTGTACGTCCGGGACGTGACCGAGCGCAAGCGGACGGAGGCGGAGCTCGAACGCAACGAGCGGGCGCTGCGGGACCTCCAGCGGCTGGCCTCCTCTCGGGACCTGTCGCTCGACGAGAAGCTGGAGCGGGCGCTGGCGGTCGGCTGCGACCGGCTCGACCTGCCGCTGGGGTACCTGACCCGGATCGACGGCGACACCCAGACCGTCGTGGCCGCGCACGGCGACGCCGTCGAACCGGGCACCAGCCAGCCGATCGAGGAGAGTTACTGTCGGCGGGCTATCAAGACGGACGGGCTGCTCGCGCTCGAACACGCCGGCGCCGAGGGGTGGGACGGCGACCCCGCCTACGAGCGCCACGGGATGGAGTGTTACCTCGGCGGGAAGCTGCTGGTCGACGGCGAGCTGTACGGGACGCTCTGTTTCGGCGCCGCCGACGCCCGCGAGGGGCCCTTCACCGACGCCGAGGAGACGTTCATCGAGCTGCTCGTCGAGTGGGTCAGCTACGAGATCGAGCGCCGCGAGCGCGAGCGGGAGCTGGGTCGCTACGAGACCATCGTCCGCTCGGTCGACGACGGCGTCTACGAGCTCGATGAGGAGGGACGGTTCACGTTCGTCAACCCGGCGATGTGCCGGATCACCGGCTACGACGCGGACGAGCTCGTCGGCGAGCACGTCTCGGTCGTCAGGGGCGACGACGCGACCGCGGCGGCGGTCGAGGCGCTGCTGGCCGGGGAGGCCACCGAGCGGACGGTCGAGTCGACCGTCCAGCGCAAGCGCGGTCCGCCGGTCCCCTGCGAGGACAACCTGACGGCGCTGACCGGCGAGGACTCCGTCAGGGGCGTCGTCGGCGTCGTCCGGGACGTGACCGAGCAGAAGGCCCACCGCGAGATGCTCTCGGAGCTGGTGACCTCCTCGCGGTCGCTCATGCAGGCGCGGGACCGCGAGGAGGTCGCCGAGATGGCCGCCAAGGCGGTGGCGGACGTGCTCGGCTTCGATCTGAACACCGTCCGCCTGTTCGACCGCGAGACCGACCGCCTCGAACCCGCCGGGACGACCGACGCGGTCGCCGAACGCGGCGTCCGGACCCCGACCTACGACGTGGACGAGGGCGGTCCCGGCCGGGCGTTCGTCGACGGCGAGATGGTCGTCGTGGCGGACACGGCGACCGTTGACGACGACCGCCCCCACGACATCGTCCGCTCGGCGCTACACGTCCCGATGGGCGTCCACGGCACCATCAGCATCGGCGCCGAGTCGGTCGACGCCTTCTCGAACACGGACCGCCAGGCCGCCCAGCTGCTGGCGACCAGCGCCGCCGCGGCGGCCAACCGCGCCAAGCGCGAACAGGAGGTCCGCGAGGCCCGCGAGCGGGTCGACACGCTCGTCGACCGGATCAACGGCCTCATCGAGAACACCGTCGAGGTGCTCGTCCAGTCGGGGACCCGGGAGGAGCTGGAGGCCGGCGTCGTCGAGCAACTGGTCGCCACCGACCCCTACGCCTTCGCCTGGATCGGCCGGCCGGACCTCGCGGCCGAGCGCATCGAGGCCACCGCCTGGGACGGCGGCGTGCCCGACCTGACCGACGCCGTCGCGGACCTGTCGCTGGACCGGGCGGCCGCTCGCGACGCCGCCGACCCCGCCGCGCTCGCGCTCGACGACGAGGCCATCCACATCGTCGACGACCTGGCCGACGCCCCCGAGGGGAGCGTCCACGCGGCCGCCCGGGAGGCCGGCCTCGGCTCGATGATCGCCGTCCCGCTCACCTACAAGGACGCCAGCTACGGCGTCCTCTGCGTCTACGCGTCGGAACCCGACGCCTTCGCCGACCGCGAGCAGGTCGTCCTCGGGGCGCTCGGGCGGGCCGTCGCCAACGCCGTCAACGCCATCGAGAGCGGTCGCATCCTCTCGACGGACCGGGTCGTCGAACTGGAGTTCACCGTCCGGGACGACGACCTGCTGTTCAACCGCCTCTCCGCGGGAACGGACGCGACCTTCGAACTGACGGGGTCGGTCCACGAGTCGGACGGGAGCCTCCGCCTGTACGTCGCCGCCAGCGGGGCCGACGCCGAGGCCATCGAGTCGGTCCTCGACGGGGACGACGGCGTCGCGGCGTCGAGCGTCATCGCCGACCACGACGGCGAGGTGCTGTTCGAGGCGGTCGTCGACGACTCGCTGGTCGAGTTGCTGGCCGACCACGGCGCGGTCACCCGCGCGGTCGTCGCCGAGGACGGCGTCGTCCGCTACACGATCGAACTCCCCTACGAGGCCGAGGCCCGCGAGCTGTTCGAACTCGTCTCCGACCGCCACCGCGGCACCGATCTGGTGGGCTACCACGAGCACGAGCGGCCGGTCCGCACCCGCCAGGAGTTCCGCGAGGCCGTCACCGACCGGTTTACCGACCGCCAGGAGACGGCCATCCGCACGGCCTACCTCGGCGGCTTCTTCGAGTGGCCCCGCGACGTGGACGGCGACGACCTCGCCGGGTCGATGGACATCTCCCGGCCGACCTACCACCAGCACCTCCGGGCGGCCCAGCGCAAGGTGTTCGACGAACTGTTCGACCCCCACTCCGGTCGGTAGCCGACTGCGGAGTTCCAGCCGGCGAGCGTCGGGACCGCTCAGTACGAGTTCAGAACTATCGAGAGTCCGTACAGCAGCGCGACGAACACGCCGAGCCCGACGAGAAACGTGAGGAGAGACCTGGCGACCGACCCCGCAGTGGGCCGCGGGATCTCCCCCGTCTCGTCGTCCGCCTCCGCCCGCCCGGACTTCGCCATCGTGTCCGAGACGCTCGAACCGCTGGACATGGTTCCGGGCGTCGTGTCCCCGGTGTCGTCTCCCCCGGCTGCGTCCATACGTCCCGAAACTGTTCTGTCAGGGATAAGTCTTCTGCGGGGCCGTGGTCGCGGGTGCCGCGGTCCCGTGTCGGACCGAGAGAGGTGGATTGATACGCCGGGGCGACCTACCGGCGGGCGATGGCCGACGACGACGGCGACGACGGGACGGCAGCCGACGACGGGGCGGCGGTCGAGGGTCCGCTGTGGACCGAGACGCACGCGCCGGCGCTTTCGGACCTGCCCCAGCCGGAGGTCCGCGAGCACCTGGAGAGCGTCGTCTCCGAACCGATGAACCTGCTCGTCCACGGGCCGAAAGGCGCCGGCAAGACCGCCGCGGTCCGCGCGCTGGCCGACGAACTCCACGACAACCCCGAGGCCGACCTCGTGGAGATCAACGTCGCCGACTTCTTCGACATGACCAAGAAGGAGGTCAGCGAGGACGACCGCTTCGCGCAGTTCATCGACAGCAAGCGCCGCCGGGAGTCCTCGAAGGCCGACCTCATCAACCACGTCCTCAAGGAGTCGGCGAGCTACCAGCCCGTCTCGGGCAGCTACAAGACGGTCCTGCTGGACAACGCGGAGGGCGTCCGCGAGGACTTCCAGCAGGCGCTCCGGCGGGTGATGGAGCAGTACTACGAGGCCACCCAGTTCGTCATCGCGACGCGCCAGCCCTCGGCGCTGATCCCGCCGATCCGCTCGCGGTGTTTCCCCGTCTCGGTGCGCAAACCGACTCACGACGAGACGGTGGCGGTGCTGGAGGACATCGTCGAGGCGGAGGGGGCCGACCACGACGACGAGGGCATCGAGTACGTGGCGGGCTACGCCGACGGCGACCTCCGGGAGGCGATCCTCGCCGCCCAGACCACCTACGAGCAGGAGGGCGAGATAACGATGAACACCGCCTACGAGGTGCTGGGATCGCTGGGCGCCGACGAGCGCGTCCAGGAGATGGTCACGGCCGCCGAGGCCGGCGAGTTCACCGACGCCAGGTCGACGCTGGACGACCTGCTCGTCGACGAGGGCCACAGCGGCGAGGAGGTGCTGGAGGACGTGCTCGCGGTCGCCCGCTCGCGGTACTCCGGCGCCGACCTCGCCCGGGTCCACCGGCTGGCCGGCGAGATCGATATGGACCTCCACGAGGGGACCAGCGACCGCATCCACGTCTCGCACCTGCTGGCCGAACTCGGCGAGATGGGTACGTAGGAACGCGGCGATCCCGGTCGTCTCCGGTCCGGTCCGGTTCGGGTCGTTCCCCGCCGACAGTCGTTCGTTCGTCGAGCGGCCCGTTCACGAACCCGGACGCTCGCGTCCGCGGTAGACGCTCCGGAGGACGCTCGCGCCGGAGCCGCCGAGTACCAGGACCCAGAACCCGACCGCGAGGAGGGCCTCGAACTCGCCCGGCGGCGCGCGAACGAGGCCGGCGACCAGCCACACCGCGAGCGCGAGCGACCCCAGCCCGACGAGCGCCAGCCCCGCCCGGACCGGGCGCGTCCGACCGACCCGGCGGCAGAACGCCCGAACCCGCGTGGAGGCGTACGGGAGCAGTATCAGGACCGCCGCGACGCTCCAGGCGGCGACCGCGGTCCAGCCGCCGGCGACGGTGACGCCCCCGAGGACGAGGGTGTCGTACGCGCCGAGCGCGGCGACGGACGCCGCGAGCAGCCCCAGCACCAGTCGCGAGCGCCGTCGGTCGGCCACGGCGGACCGTCGCTCGGACGTGATAAACGAGTGTCGGTTCGGCGGCCGGCGGTCGCGCCGCGCTCGCCGGCGGGTCGGTCGACCCCTGTTGGCCGGTTCGAAATCCTTTTACGCGCTTCGGGGGGAGTATTGGGCAACGAACCATGGACATCGACATCATCGAGGAAGACGAGAACCCGATGTTGCATCGGACGGACGTGCGCTTCGAGGTGACCCACGAGGAGGCGACGCCCTCGCGGCTCTCGGTCCGTGACTCGCTCGCGGCGAAGCTCAACAAGGACGCCGAGGAGGTCGTCGTCCACGAGCTGGACACCAAGTTCGGCATGCGCAAGACCGTCGGCTACGCGAAGGTCTACGACGACGCCGAGTACGCCCGCGACGTCGAGCAGGACCACATGCTCGAGCGCAACAAGATCACCGCCGACGAGGGCGAGGGCGAACAGGCGGAGGAAGCGTAGATGCCCCGCCACGAGTTCTACGACGAGGACGGCAGCACCGACCGCGAGCAGTGCCCCCGCTGCGGCGACACCTTCCTCGCCGACCACGGCGACCGCCAGCACTGCGGCAAGTGCGGCTACACCGAGTGGGAGTAAGGCGCCGTTTTCGCCGCCGTTTTCGCCGCCGCGTAGCGACCGGTTCGATCGCCTCGTAGCCGGTCGCTCGCCGTCCGCTCCGGGCTGGGGTGGTCGCGAACGCGTCCTGGGAGAAGATTGATGTCCGAGACGCCGGTCGTTTCGTTCGAATGACCGGTCCTCCCACGCGAAAGCGGGCGGCCGGCGGCGCGTCGGCAGTTCGGAGCGTCCTCGACGAGTCGCGGGACCTCGTCACGCTGTTGGCCGCGGCCGCCGCGTTCCTGGTCGGGAGCGTCTCGACGTGGTACGCGCTCAGGATCGACGCCTGGACGGCGCTAAAGACCGACCTGAGCGCGATCGGCGACGCGACCGTCGTCGCCACCACGCCGTGGGACGTGATCCTGTTGCAGGCCCAGACGGCGGCCGCAGTCGGGCTCGTGCTGGCGGTCGAGGTCGTTTGCTACCGCGCTCGCGGCGCGCTGCTGGGCGACCGCTGGTGGCCCGGCGACCCGCTCCCCGGGACAGCGCGCGCGTTCCTCGTCGTCGCGGGCGGCGCGCTGTTCCCGGTCGGCGTCCTCGTCGGCTACGACCACGTCGCCCCCGTCGTCGTCGGCCTGCTGGCGGGCGACGGTACCGCGTGGACGGTCGTCCGGTTGGCGCGGATCACTCTGGGGACCGCCGTCGCGTCAGGTCTCGCCGCGCAACTGGCGTTCGCCGGCGTCGTCGTGAGCCTCGGCGGGCGAGTCCGGTCGTAGCCGAGGGCCGCTGCCAACCCCGAGAGTTCCGAACTCGGTGACACATTCATACCGCCGCCGCTCGAAGGTCGAACGGGGAGACTACCGATGCCAGACTTCGACGGCAAGACAGCGATCGTGACCGGTGCGAGCGGGGGAATCGGCGAGGCGGCGGCGAGACGGTTCGCCGAGGAAGGCGCCTCCGTGGTCGTCGCCGACCTGAAGGTCGAGGAGGGGGAGGCGACGGTGGCCGACATCGAGGACGCGGGCGGCGAGGCGACGTTCGTCGAGACGGACGTGAGCGACCCGGCGGACGCCGGGGCGATGGTCGACGCGGCGGTCGACACCTACGGCGGACTCGACTTCGCGTTCAACAACGCCGGCATCGAGGGGGCCAGCGAGGCGACCAGCGACCAGCCGGTCGACAACTTCGACCGGGTGATCGACGTGAACCTGAGGGGTGTCTTCCTCGGGATGCGGGCGGAGATCCCGGTCATGCTCGAGGACGGCGGCGGGGCCGTCGTCAACACCTCGTCGATCGCCGGCCGGGTCGGCTTCCCGGAGATCAGCCCGTACGTCGCCAGCAAGTTCGGGGTGATCGGTCTGACGAAGACCGCGGCCCTGGAGTACAGCGGGGAGGGCGTCCGGGTCAACGCGGTCTGCCCCGGCGTCATCGACACGCCGATGGTCCGGCGGTCGTCCAGCGAGGACGGTTCGGCGCAGATCGACCAGGCGATCGCCGCCACGCCGACGGGTCGGCTCGGCGAACCCGAGGAGATCGGCGACGCCGCCGTCTGGCTCTGCTCAGACGACGCCTCGTTCGTGACCGGCGAGGCGATGACGATAGACGGCGGGTACACCAGTCAGTAACGGGGTCACCGACGGCCGGTCGGGGCCCCGCGCCGACCGCAGACCGAAGTCGTCTTTTCGCTGGCCGGCCGACCCGGGAACGAGCCATGGCCCCGACCTCCGCGGAGTCCGACGAGATCCGGCGCGTCCTCGGCATCGAGGGGACCGCCTGGGCGGCCAGCGCCGCCGTCTACGAGGTCGAGGCCGACGACGTGACCATCGAGAGCGACCCGTACCAGCCCGACAGCGGCGGGATCCACCCCCGGGAGGCCGCCGAGCACATGAGCGAAGCGGTCCCGAGCGTCGTCGAGACGATGCTCGACGAGGCCCGGACGCGAGCGGCCGAGGACGACGCCCGCGACGCCGACGACCCGCCCATCGACGCGGTCGCGTTCTCCCGTGGTCCCGGCCTGGGCCCCTGCCTGCGGATCGTCGGGACCGCGGCCCGCGCGGTCGCCCAGCGGTTCGACGTGCCGCTCGTGGGGGTGAACCACATGGTCGCCCACCTGGAGGTCGGCCGCCACTACTCGGGTTTCGAGGCGCCGGTCTGTCTGAACGCCAGCGGTGCGAACGCGCACGTGCTGGCCTACCGCAACGGCCGCTACCGCGTGCTCGGCGAGACGATGGACACCGGGGTCGGCAACGCCCTGGACAAGTTCACCCGACACGTCGGCTGGTCCCACCCCGGCGGGCCGAAGGTCGAGAGCCACGCCAGAGAGGGCGAGTACGTCGACCTGCCCTACGTCGTCAAGGGGATGGACTTCTCGTTCTCGGGGATCATGAGCGCGGCGAAGGAGGCGTACGACGACGGGACCCCGGTCGAGGACGTGTGCCGCGGGCTGGAGGAGACGATATTCGCGATGCTGACGGAGGTCAGCGAACGGGCGCTGTCGCTGACCGGCCGCGACGAGCTCGTCCTCGGGGGCGGCGTCGGGCAGAACGACCGCCTCCAGGGGATGCTCCGGGCGATGTGCGAGCAACGCGGCGCCGAGCTGCACGTCCCGGAGGACCGCTTCCTGCGGGACAACGCGGGGATGATCGCGGTGCTGGGCGCGGAGATGGCCGCCGCGGGCGACACGCTCGCCGTCGAGGAATCGGGCATCGACTCGGACTTCCGGCCCGACGAGGTGGCCGTGACCTGGCGAGCCGACGACCCCGAACCGGCGCCGGCGGCCGCGACCCGGGTCGACGCGGGCGAGGTCGCCGAACAGCAGGGCGCGGAGGCGACCGTCTCGATCGAGGGCGACCGCGTCGTCAAGCGGCGGGTGCCGCGTTCCTATCGCCACCCGGCGCTCGACGAGCGATTGCGCCGCGAGCGGACGCGCGTCGAGGCGCGGCTGACCAGCGAGGCGCGCCGCTGCGGCGTCCCGACCCCGCTCGTGCTCGACGTGGACACCGCCGAGTCGACCATCGTCTTCCAGCGCGTCGGCGACCGCGACCTCGACGCGGGGCTGACCGCCGAGCGCGCGCGGGCGGTGGGCCGTCACCTCGCGACGGTCCACGACGCCGGGTTCGTCCACGGCGACCCGACGACCCGGAACGTCCGCGTCGGGGCGAGCGACGGGGCGAGCGGCGACGCCGCCGGGGGTCCCGGCGACGGGGACGACGCCACGGGCGGCGACCGCGTGTTCCTCGTCGACTTCGGGCTGGGGTATCACACCGGCCACGAGGAGGACCACGCCATGGACCTGCACGTGTTCGCCCAGAGTCTGGCGGGGACGGCCGACGACGCCGACCGGCTGCAGGCCGCCGCCGAGGACGCCTACCGCGCGACCAGCGAGCGGGGCGAGACCGTCCTCGACCGCCTCCGGGCGATCGAGGGCCGGGGCCGCTACCAGTGACCGCTACACCGCTGGGCCGTAGCCGCGGTCGCCCCGATCCCCGCGTTCCTGTTGGCCGACACCAATGAACTTTAAATAGCAGTCGGCGAACATACGAACACTATGGACCGACCGCTTGTGGTCTACGACGACGAGAACAGGGAACTGCTCGAGGAAGCGGGGGAGATCGCCGCGGGCGTCGACGCCGAGCTGATCATCCTCTCGCTGATGACGGCCGACGAGTTCAGGGAGGCCCGCGAGGCGCTCGACGTGGTCGCCCAGGAGGAACACACCGCCTACGACGACAGCGTCGTCATCGACGCCGCGAAGAAACAGGCCCGCGAGGCGGCCAGGGAGCTGTTCGACGACGAGGTCGACTACCGCATCGTCGGGGCCCGGATCGGCGACAGCGAGAGCGAGGCCGACCGCATCCTCGAGGTCGCCGACGACAACAGCGTCGACCACGTGTTCATCACCGGCCAGAAGCGCTCGCCGACGGGCAAGGCCGTCTTCGGCGACCGCGTCCAGTCGATCATCCTCAACTTCGACGGGCCGGTGACGAGCCTGCTCGCCTAGCGGAAGACTTACTCCGGCCGACGCGCTGGCCGGACACGATGGACGACACCCAGCCCTGGCGGCGACGGACCCTCCTCCGGCGCGCCGGGACCGGCGCGCTGGCCCTGGCGACGCTCGGGGCCGCCGGCACCGGCGCCGCATCGACAGTCCCCGACAGCGACGCGGCCGACGACCGGTCGGACCCCGACAGCGGTCCGGCGAGCGACCCGTCGAGGCCGGCCGCCGCGCTCGACCGGCAGTCGACCGTCTCGGCGGGACCGGGCCGCTGGCCGCAGTTCCAGGCCGACCCGGCCAACAGCGGGTACACCGAGACGCTCGGGCCGGCCGAGGCGTCGACCGCCTGGACGTTCGACACCGGCACCCCGGGGCAGGCGACCGCGGCCGATCCGGGCACGGCCACGGCGGGCGACGAGCCGCCCGACGACCCGACCGACAACGTCGTCTCCTCGCCGGCGGTCGTCGACGGCACCGTCTACGTCGGGAGCAACGACGGCCACCTCTACGCGGTCGACGCCGTCTCCGGCGAGCAGGAGTGGCGCTACGGGACCGGGTCGGATCCGGAGTCCAGGGAGGAGGTGATGTCCTCGCCGGCGGTCGTCGACGGCACCGTCTACGTCGGGAGCCACGACGCCCGCCTCCACGCGGTCGACGCCGCGAGCGGCGAGCGGGAGTGGGTCTTCGACGCCGACGGGACCGTCTTCGCCTCGCCCACCTACCGCGACGGCGTCCTCTACGTCGGCAGCCAGGCGGGGACCGTGTACGCGGTCGACACCGCGGGCGAAGAGGTCTGGAGCGCGTCGGTCGCCGACCGCGTCGACTCGACGGCGGCGGTCGTCGACGGGAGGGTGTACGTCGGCCGCTGGAACGAGGACCGCACCGGCAGCGTCGTCGCGCTCGACGCCGAGAGCGGCGACGAGGTCCGGGAGTACGACGCCCGCGGCCGGGTCGCCTGCTCGCCGACCGTGACCGGCGGGGTCGTCTACTTCGGCGACTACGCGGGCGTCGTCTACGCCATCGACACGGGCACGGCGGAACTCGTCTGGGGGCGCCAGCTGGGCGGGCCGGTGCTCGCCTCGCCAGTCGTCGTCGACGGCACCATCTACGCCGGGAGCTTCGGCGAGACGCTGTGGGCCATGGACGCGAGCAACGGCGACATCGAGTGGTCGTACGCGACCGACGGCCAGATCCTCAGTTCCCCGGCGGTCACCGGCGACACCGTCTACGTCGGGAGCGAGGACCAGCACCTCCACGCGGTCGACCGCGAGACCGGTCAGGGGCGGTTCAGCGTCGAGACGGGCGAGGCCGTGCTGTCCTCGCCCGCGGTCACCGCGGGCGCGGTCTTCGTCGGCAGCAGCGACAGTTTCGTCTACGCCGTCGGGACCCCCGGCGGCGGCGAGTCCGTGAGCGCGACGCCGCCCGGCGGGACGGACGGGACCGACGGGTCGTCGGCCACCCCCGACACGGGCAGGTCGGGCGACGCCGCGGAGACCACCTCCGGCGACGGGGCGGGCTTCGGCGCGCTCGGCGCCCTCGCCGGCCTCGGTCTCGGCGCCTGGAGGCGGGTGCGGACCGCCGGGGCCACCGGCGACGGCGCGGCGGGCGTCGACGACGGCCCCGACGGCGAGTGAGACGCCGGTAGCGACCCCCGACACCGAGTAGCGGTGGCGGCTGCCGCCGGAACCCGCGCGGGCTGACAGGAACGAGGCGCGGTCGGCTCGCGGCCCGCCCTCGCCCGGTCGCTTGCGGTGGAAAACGACTTAACGGGGCCGCCCGTATCCTGCCACATGGTCGACAAGCCCACTTCGGGGTCGCTGTTCGGCATTCCGTACAACTTCGAGCAGCCGAGTCTCAAGCGGATGCTCTCGACGTACTGGCAGCCCGGCGAGGGCATGCTCGTCGAGAAACCGTTCGGCGTCGGCTACACGCTCAACCTCGCCTCCTGGCGCTCGTGGGTCGTCCTCGCCGTCGCCGGCGCCCTCTGGTGGCAGGGCAACCAGAGCGCCAGGGAGGCCGAGTTCGACGACGAGGACGAGGAGCCCGTGGAAGTCGTCGTCGAGGACTGACCGGGACGACCGTTTCTCACGCTCTCCGGCCGGGTAGTCCCGGCTGTCGCGCGCTGCCGTGGGAACGTCCGCGTACGGAGATCCGGGAGGACACCCGACGGCGGGCGTCCGGCGCCGGATACCCGGAAGGGGCGCCCGGCGGCGGGTCCCGCGGCGTCCGGATCGACGCGACTTTGCCCGCCCGAGCGCAGTGCCCGCGTATGACCGTCACCTTCGTCACGACCAATCCCGGGAAGGTCAACGAGGCCCGCGAGTACCTCGCGGAGCCGGTCGAACAGCTCGACTTCGACACGCCGGAGATCCAGAGCGCCGACCTCGGCGCCATCGCGGCCCACAAGGCCCGTGCGGCCTACGAGTACGCCGGCGAGCCGGTGTTCGTCGACGACGCCGGCCTCTTCGTCGACGCGTTCGACGGCTTCCCCGGCCCCTACTCCTCGTACGTCCACGACACCGTCGGCGTCGAGCGCGTCTGGCGGCTCGCCAGCGAGGAAGCGGACCGCGCCGCCAGCTTCCGCGGGGTCGTCGCCTACTGCGACGGCGCGGACTTCGCGGCGACGCCGGAACCGGTCGACCGCGACGACCGGCGGGGCCAGGACCTGTCGGCCGACGAGCGCGCGGCGGCGACGACGGACGAGCAGGTCCGCACCGACGACGGCGACGACGGCGACCTGCCGGTGAAGCTCTTCTACGGCGTGGTCCCGGGCGAGATCGTCGAACCGCGCGGGTCGGGCGGGTTCGGCTACGACCCCATCTTCGAGTACGACGACCGCACGTTCGCCGAGATGGACCCCGACGAGAAGAACGCCGTCTCCCACCGCGGGCGCGCCCTGGCGAAGTTCGCCGACTGGCTCGCCGAGCGGGACACGCCCGAGTGAGCGCGGCGTAGCGGTGATTCGCGGCAGTCATGCCCGCGGGTCCCGGTCGGGACCGGGGTAGTCGCCGCCCTCGACGGCCTCGTACAGCGATTCGGGGTCGAAGACGGCCGCGAACGCCCGCGGTGACCTGACGCTCGCCTCGACACGGCCGCGGATCGCCGCGCCCGCGGCCGCCGACTGCAGGTCCCCGTCGAAGCTGAGGACGTGCATCGCGCCGCCGTGCAGCGCCGACGCCAGCGCGGGGTGGTCGCCCGCCGGGTGCTCGACCGGCTCCCGGAGCCCCTCGACCCGTTCGCGCCAGTCCGCGGCCAGGTCCGGGTCCGCGAGGTCGGCGACCACCGCCTCGGCGTCGGCCAGCAGCGGGTCGCTCGCGACGAGCGCCATCCAGGAGTGCGATCGGACGGCGTCGAGCGCCTCGCGGGCGTCGCCGCCAACGAGGAGGTCCGCCGCGAGCACGTCCGCGTCCGCGACGACGCGGGCGGGGCTCGGCTCGGTCACGCTTCCCCACCGGACTCCGTCCGGCGCTCGCGGAGCGCCGCTCGCACCGCCTCGCTCGTCACCTCGCGGTCGGCTGCCCGCTCGAAGAGGTCGGCCCACGTCATGGCCGCAGGGAGGGCGCCCGCCCGGGAAAAACGTGCGGTCGAGGCGGTCGCGGGCCGCCGGGACCTGATCCTGCGAAAGAAGGTTGGTGCTCCCGGCCGAACGGGACTCCATGGGGGAGGCCACGCACGCCGGCGGGGAAACTCCGGCCGTTCGAGCGCTGCTCTCGCAGGTGCACCCGGTGTTCATGCTGCCGCCGCTGGCGGCGTCGCTGTTCGGCGGCGTCTTCGCCGGCGCCGTCGACCCCGCGGCGGCCGCCGCGCACGTCGCGGCCCTGTTCTTCGCGGTCTACACCGCCCACGTCAAGGACGGGTACGTGGACTTCCACGTCCGCGACGAGGACGACAGCCACCCGCTCTCGGCGCCGGCCTGCCGGCGCGCGCTCGCCGGGTCGACCGCGGGGTTCCTGGCGGCGCTCGCGGCCGTCTGGGCGCTCGGCGGGCCCGGCGCGGCCGCGCTAACGGCGCCGACGTGGGCGCTGGGCTACTTCCACGCCCCGCAGCTGGACACCAACACCGTCGGCGCCACGATGGGGTATCCGACCGGGATCGCGCTCGCGCTCCTCGGCGGCTTCCAGGTCCAGGCGGGCCGGCTCACGCCCGCGGTCGTCGGGCTCGCCGGCGTCTTCCTGCTCTTCCTCTCGGGGATCAAGGTGATCGACGACGCCCAGGACTACGACTACGACCGATCGATCGACAAGCGGACGGTCGCGGTCGTGCTGGGCGAGCGGGGCGCCCACCGGGCCGCCTACGCGCTCATGGCGACCGGGATGGTCGCGGTCGTCGCGCTCGCGCTCGGGCTGCGGGCCGTCCCGCCCAGCGCGGGCGCCGCGGCGCTCGTCTTCGGGGCGGTCGCACTCGTCGCCCGTCGCGCCGAGCCGGAACTGGCGACGATGCTGCTCATCCGCGGGTCGTACCTGTTCCTCGCGGCGCTGGTCGCCGCGGTGTGGTTCCGGCCGCTGGGCTGACCGGAACGGACGGCGGCCCGGGTCCGCCGGCTCCGAGGCGAGTAGGCACCGCATACGCCGACCCGGGACCGTCACGGCTATACGGCCGGACGCGTTACGGTTGTGGCGGTATGGACGACCTCCGAACCGGGCTCTCGTACGGCGACGTACTGCTGGTCCCCCAGCGGTCGCCGGTCGACAGCCGGAGCGACGTTGACCTCTCGACGCAGCTGACGCCCGACATCGAACTCGACACGCCCCTCCTGTCGGCCCCGATGGACACCGTGACGGGCCCCGAGGCGGCCGTGGCGCTCGGTCGAGCCGGCGGGTTCGGCACGATCCACCGCTTCCTCGGCGTCGACGAGCAGGCCGCGGCCGTCGAACAGGTCGTCGACGCGGGTCAGCCGGTCGGCGCCGCCGTCGGCATCGCCGAGGACGCCGTCGCGCGGACTGCGGCGCTCGTCGACGCCGGCGTCGACTGCGTGATGGTCGACGTGGCCCACGGCCACCTGGAGCGGTGTCTCGACACCGTTGAACGCCTCCGCGCGGAGTTCCCGGACACCGATCTCGTCGTCGGCAACGTCGCCACGCCCGAGGGCGTCCGCGACCTGGCGGCCGCCGGCGCCGACTGCGTGAAGGTCGGCATCGGCCCCGGCTCCCACTGTACGACCCGCCGCGTCGCCGGCGCGGGCGTCCCACAGCTCACCGCCGTCGACGACTGCGCCGACGCCGCGGACGACCTGGGAATCCCCATCGTCGCCGACGGCGGCATCCGCTCGTCGGGCGACGCGGTCAAGGCGCTGATGGCCGGCGCCGACACGGTGATGATGGGCAGCCTCTTCGCCGGCACCGAGGAGACGCCGCCCGAGATCGTCGAGGTCGACGGCGAGCGCTACAAGAAGTCCCGGGGCATGGCGACGACCGCCGCCGCCGAGGAGCGCACGGACAAGGAGGACGCCGCCGCCGAGGTCGACGCCGACGAGGGCGTCGAGGGGTTCACCGAGTACAAGGGCCCGCTGGCCGACGTGGCCGAGGAGTTCTGCGCCGGCATCCGCTCGGGACTGTCCTACTGCGGCGGCCACACCATCCCCGAGGCCCGCGAGCGCGCCGAGTTCATCCGCGTCGAGCAGGCCGCCAAGGAGCGGGAGGGCGCCCACGGCGACCACGACTGGGAGACCGTCGTCGTCGACGACTGACCGGCGGGCGCGGTTGTTTTCCGTCGGGCCGCCGATCGGTCGGGCATGAGCATCGCGGCCGAGGGCGACCGGAGCGGCGAGATGACCCTCGCGTTCGAACTGGCGGCGATCCGCGAGTTCGGGGACCCCGAGGCGGTCTTCGCGGACGCCCGCGAGTGGAGCCGCTACGTCGGCGTCGTCGCCAACGACACCGATGCGGTCGCCGAATTCGTCGCCGAGCGCGACGTACAGCAGGACTTCGACCTCGGGGACCGGGACATCTGGCTCGTCATGGAGGGCATCCGCGAGGACAGCGACGCGCCGCGGCACGTCTTCGTCGGCACGACGCCCGAAGACCGCCGGATCGCCGACGCGACCGGCTGGGAGTTCCGCCGGCCCGCCGAGGTGGCCGACGCCGCCGGCTGGTCGCTCGCCGGGTCCGACAGCGGTTCCGGCTCGTCGGATCCGGGCCTGCTCGCACGTCTCTGGGCCCGTCTCTCCGGGTGACGGGCCGTCCGGTTCGCTGCCCGGGCCGCCGCCCGCTTCAGTTCGCCGTCGAGACGATCTTGATCACGTCGCCCTCGTCGAGTTCTTCCTCGTCGCTGATGCGCATGTTCTTCCGCGCGTCGACGGCGTGGAGGTAGCCGTCGCCGATGTCGGAGTGGACGGCGTAGGCAAGGTCCTTCGGCGTCGAGCCCTCGCCGAGCAGGAAGGCGTCGGGGAGGGTGTTGCCCTGGCCGTCGGTCCAGTGAGTCTCGTCCTGGACGGGGTAGGCCGTGATCCGGTTCAGCACGTCGTATACGGCGGTGTCGAGCGCCTGCTGGACGCCGGTGCCGCCGTGCTCGGCCATCACCTCGCGGATCTGTTCGAGCCCCTGGGCCTGCTGGTCGCTCACGTCGCCGACGATCTCGAAATCGGCGTCGCCGGGGTCGTAGTCGACGACGCCGGCCTCGGCGGCCTTCCGGAGGGCCAGTTCGCCGTCGGCAGTGGCGGGGATGGTCGCCTCGTTGCGCTCCTTGAGCGCCTGGAGGTTCTCGGGCGGCGCCACGTCGGCCTTGTTCGCGACGACGACGATGGGTTTGGTCCGCTCGCGGATCTCGGCGGCGAGTTCCTCGCGGTGTTCGTCGGTCCACTGGATCGGGTCGTCGGGGTAGTCGAGGTCCCGCAGGGTGCGCGCCACGTCGAGTTCGGTCGCGCCGACGCCGGTCAGCAGCTCGGTCAGCTCCTCGTCGATGTCGAAGTCGGGCGAGCGCGAGGCCCGCTCGACGCCCTCCCAGTTGCGGTCGACGATGCTCGCCAGCCACAGGTCCATCTCCTCCTCGATGAACTGCAGGTCCTCGACGGGGTCGTGTTCGCCCACCTCGACGGGCTCGCCCTCCTCGTCCGTACCTCCAGAAGCGTCGACGACGTGGAGGATGGCGTCGGCGTTCGACAGTTCGTCGAGGAACTGGTTGCCCAGGCCGCGGCCCTCGTGGGCGCCGGGGACGAGCCCGGCCACGTCCAGCAGCTCGACGGGGACGAACCGCTTGCCGTCGTGGCAGTTCTCGTCGCCGCAGCGCTCGTCGCGGTCGAGACAGGGGCAGTCCGTGCGGACGTGGGTGACGCCGCGGTTGGCGTCGATGGTCGTGAACGGGTAGTTGCCCACGTCCACGTCGGCCATCGTCGCCGCCTTGTAGAAGGTCGACTTGCCGGCGTTGGGCTTGCCGGCAAGCGCGATAGAGAGCATACCCCTACTTCCCGGGGCCGCGAAAAGCCGCTTTCGGTCCGGCCACCCCGCCGCGGTCAGTCCGCGTCGGGAGCGATCTCGGCGTCCTCGTCGTGGCCGTTCTCGCTGTGGTCCGCGTCGCCGCCCATCATCGGGACGACGCCGTCCAGTTCCGCCTCGACGGCCTCGCGACTCTCGACCGCCGGCGGGTCCTCGTCCGAGTCGGTCCCGGCTTCGTCGCCGGAACCGGCTTCGTCGTCGCCAGGTTCGGCGTCGTCGACGGTGTCCGTGTCCTCGTCGGCCCCGTCGGCGTCGGTACCGTCGTCGGGCTCCGGCGGGTCGTCGTCCGCGTCGGCGTCGGTCCGTTCGTCCGCTCCGTCGTCGGTCGCCGCTTCCTCGTCGTTGGTCTCGTCGCCGGCCGGGGCTTCCTCGTCGTCGGCGGGCGCCGGCCCGAGCGCGTCGCGGACCTGCGTGAGTTCGCCGCTGACGCGGATCTTCCCCTCGACGACGGCGTGTTCGTGGAGCTCCACGTCCTCGGCGGAGATGTCGCCCCAGACGGTCGCGCCCTTCGCGACGAACACGTCGCCGCCGCGGGTGGTCACGTCGCCCTTGATCTCGGTGTCGGCGCCGACGACCACGTCGCCGCGGGCGCGGAGGCTGCCGAAGATCGTGTTGTCCTCGCCCACGTCGAGCGACTCGGCGCGGACGTTGCCGTGGAGCCGGCAGCCGTCGCCGACGGTGGCCGGCGTCGAGACGCGCCAGGCGTCGTCGCTGACCCGCGCGCCGCGCGGGATGACGACCGGCTGGTCCTCGTCGTCCTCGGCGTCGACGAGCTGGGAGGCGAGGTCCTCGGCGGCCTCCTCCTCGCCGATGCGCAGCAGCTGCGAGAGGTAGACGACGAGGAAGACCACCGTCGGCATCGGGTTGCGGATGACGATGTGGCCGCTGGCCTCGAAGCTCTCCTCGATGTCCACGTCGTCGCCGATGTCGACGTTGCCGGCGACCTTGAGCTCGCCGCCGACCCGGGTCCGCTCGCCGAGGTAGGCGTCGCCGCCGACGAGCACGTCCTCCTCGACCTCGCTCCACATGTCCAGCCGGCAGTCGCCCGCGGCCTCGATGTGGCCCTCGAAGGTGACCCGCTCGCCCGCCATCACGTCGTCGCCGCGGACGCCGAACTCGACGGTGCTCTGCCCGCCGACGATCACGTCCCCGTCGGTCACCAGGTCGTGCTCCTCGACCGTGGTCCCGTCGGGGATCGCGAGTTCGTCGAGCGGGTCCGAGCGGATCGGCACACCCGATATAGCGATTTCGGTCGTAATAAACCCTCACACCGCGCACGACGGGCGTCTGACGCGCGTCTGACGGCGCCGACGGTCGTCGGCTCGGCCGGCGCGTGGCCGGCGGGCGGCTCCCACGGAACGGCGCGGATCTCCAGATATTTATCCGCCGACGGCCTACCGGCGAGCATGACCGTACTTTCGTTCGACGAGCAGGGGGTCGACGTGGTGTACGAGGGCCACGACTTCCGCCTGGAGAAGTCGCTCATCGAGGACGCGACCCAGAAGTCCTACCCGGAGGTCACGGACCACGAGGTGCTGAAGCTCGTCGAGAGCGACCCCGCGCTGTCGGGCGAGCCCCGCCGGATCGCCGACATCGTCGACTGATGGACGCGACGCGGCGCGGCCTGCTCGCGGCCGTCCCCGCAGCGGTCACGATGGCCGGGTGCTCGCTCGTGGGCGGCGGCGACTCCGACGACCGACCGCCCTACGCCGTCGAGAACGAGAGCGACGAGACCCGGAGCGTCGACCTTCGGGTCTGGGAGGTCGGTCCGGTCGACCCCTTCGACGAGCGGCCGGACTCCTTCCGCGACGACTTCGAGGCGGCCGCGGCGGAGGGGACGGTCCCGGAGTCCGACTACGAGTGGCGTGAGAGCTACGAGCTGTCGATCGAACCGGGCGACACGGCGGCGCCACTGGACGAGTCGAGCGCGACTGGCCTGCTGTACGTCCGGGCGTCGGCCGACCACGGCGGAGCCATCGGCGTCTGGGTCGAAGCCGACGACTCGTCGGAAGATTTCTTCGTCGCCATCTCGGTGTACGGACACGGGATGAGCGCGACGACCGGCGAGGACTGAGCCGCCGCCCGGCGATCGTCGTCGAACCGACCGATCCAGTCAGGCCAGTACCTGCGAGTAAACGAGGAACGGGACGACGAACAGCACCGCGAACAGCAGCAGGAGGATCAGGCCGTAACTGGCCAGCGTCGCCCCGGCCGTCGTCCAGGCGGGCCCCAGGCGGTCGAGCGCGTTCACGGGTGAGAGTGGGGCGGGGGAGGACTTAGGCATTCGGTCGCACGCCGGGTGATGCCGGAGACCCACGAGAAGTTCCGGACGGCGGCGGCTCAGATGTCGTCCGAGACCGCCTCGGCTGCGGCCCGGCCGCTCTCCAGCGCGCCCTGGATGGAGGACCACTCCGTGTAGTCGCCGGCGAGGTAGACCGGGCCCTCGGGGGCGTCGGCTGCGGGGAGGCCGTCGCGGAAGCCCGGCGGCTGGTCGAACTGGGCGAACTCGACGCGGTCGGTCGCGAGCAGTTCGAGGTCGTCGAAGCGGTGTTCGGGGTACCAGGTGACCAGGGCGTCGCGGACCGCCGTGGCGAGTTCCTCGTCGCTCCGGTCGGGGACGCCGAGCGTCGTCGCCGAGAGGAGGGCGTGGCCGTCGGGGGCGTACTCCGGCGCGACCGTCGAGAGGGGCGCGACGGTGTTGGGACAGCTGTCGACCGCGTTGAGGACGAGCCGGTGGCCGGTGTCGAGCGAGCGGTGTTCGCGCGTCCGGAAGTACTGGGTGACACAGCCCCGCGCGTCGGTCGGGATCGACTCGACGCCGGTCAGCTGGCGGGCCGTCCGCGGGTCGGTCGCGACCACGACGGCGTCGGCGTCGACCGTCTCGCCCCCGGTCTCGACGGTCGCCTTACCGGTACCCCCCTCCCCCGTAGCCCCGTCGCCGGCCGCTCCTTCGACCGCGGTGACCTCGGTGCCGGTCCGGATGGACACACCGGCCTCGCGGGCGCGGGCGGCGAGTTGCCGCGGGATCGCGCCCATGCCGTCGGCGGGGACGGCGGTCTTCCCGCGCGAGAGCATCGAGAAGGTGTAGCGGAAGACGCCGGCGTCGGTCGACAGCGAGCGGTCGAGCGTGATACCGCCGTAGAACGGCGCGGCGAAGTTCTCGACGAACTTCTCGGAGAACCCCTTCCCGTCGAGGTACTCGCGGATGCTCTCGGTCGGGCCGTCGAGGAGCTCGTCGGGGTCGGCGTTGCCGAGTTCACGGCGGAGCCTGAGCACGCGGAGCTTGTCCAGCAGGGTCACGTCTGGGTTCATCGCCGACTCGACGGCGGCCAGCGGCGCGCGGAACGGGTCGGCGAGCGTCGAGCGGTGGTCCGGGCGGGCGATGGTCGCCCCGGGGGCGAACGTGCGGAGATCGAGGGCGCCCAGATCGAGTTCCTCGCGGACGGCCGGGTAGGCCGAAAAGAGGACCTGGAACCCGCGGTCGAGGGTGAAGCCGTCGACCTCGCGCGAGCGGACCCGTCCCCCGAGTTCCGCGCGGCGTTCGAACAGCGTCACGTCCGCCTCGTCCCGGGCCAGGCGCCGCGCCGCGACCAGGCCCGCCAGTCCGCCGCCGACGATGACGACCTCGCTCATACCGGTCCCTTCGGCCCGACCCACTAAACGCCCCCTGTCTCCGTCCGCTCGCGGAGGGGCCTCCTGCCGAGCCCCGAACCCGTTCGCCGCCCCAGCGGCCGCGAACGGACAGTGCTTAGTCGATGGCATCCCGCGCTCCGGGTATGGACACGACCACGTCGCTCGACGGCCTCGTCTGCGCCGACTGCGCGGCGACCCACGACCCCGCGGCGGCCCCGCGGCGCTGTCCCGACTGCGGCGGCGTCCTCCGCGCGAGCTACGACGCCGACGCCGCCGAGGTGACCCGCGAATCGCTCGGCGCGGCGCGGTTCGACGGCATCGCTCGCTTTTCCGACCTCCTGCCGTTCCCCGCCGACTCGCTCGTGACGCTCGACGAGGGGACGACGCCGCTGATCCCCGCGCCGGAGTTCGCCGAGGCACTCGGCGTCGGCGCCGTCTACGTCAAAGACGAGGGCGCGAACCCGACCGGGACGACCGCCGACCGCGGGACAGCCCTCGCCGTGACCGCCGCCCGCGACCACGGCGCGGAGAAAGTCGCGCTCCCGACCACGGGCGACGCGGGCCAGAGCGCCGCCGCCTACGCCGCCCGCGCGGGACTGAAGTCGGAGGCGTTCGTCCCGACGCGCTCGACGTTCGTCGCCAAGGCGATGACCAACGTCCACGGCGGCGACATGAGCGTCGTCGAGGGCCGCTACCCGGACGCCGTCGACGCCTTCGAGGGCGCGATGAGCGACGACAACACCGACTGGCACTCGCTGGCGCCGTTCGACACCCCCTACCGCCACGAGGGCGCCAAGACGCTCCTGTTCGAGGTCGTCGAGCAACTCGACTGGGAGGTCCCCGACGCCGTCGTCCACCCAACCGGTCACGGCCTCGGCGTCGTCGGCAGCCACCTCGCCGCCGAGCAGTTGCAGGCCGCGGGGCTCGTCGACGACGCACCCGCCCTGCACGTCGCACAGCCCGAGAACTGCGCGCCGGTCGTCGCCGCCGACGACGCGGGCGACGACGACACCGAGGCGTGGGAGCGCCCGGACACGCTCGTCGGCTCGCTGGAGGTCCCGGACCCCGCCGGCGGCGCGCTCGCCCTGGAGGCCGTCCGCGACACCGGCGGCTGGGCGGTCGGCGCGGACGACGACGACGCGCTCGAGGCGGCGGTCCAGCTCAACGCCGAGGGTATCGAGGCCAGCGCGACCGGCGGCGTCGGCGCCGCCGCCGCGCAAGAACTCGCCGACGGCGGCCACCTCGGGAGCGACGACGTGGTCGTGCTCGTCAACCCCGTCGCCGGCACCAAGGAGAACGACGTGCTCCGCAGCCACCTGATGCGGAAGGGCGTCTGAACGGCCCAGAACGACGACCTTCCGAACGGCGCGCGCTGTCGCGCGCTCTCGTGCGCGCGACCGAGCCGTGCGAGGGATTCGCGACTCGCGTGTCGCGAATCGGCTGGGGAGGCTCGTGGCCCGTTGCGGTGCTGTGCGGGGCGGGCGCGGTGCCACACCGTGCGGTCGCGGTCCCTGGTGGACTGAAAGGGCGAGGCGCGCTCGCGTTTATCCAGTCGTCTGAGCGGGCACTATCCGCGCGGTGCGAGGCGCGCAGCGCCTCGAAGCGAACGGCTGTGCCGTGAGCGGGCGGTGCGGAGAGCGCGGATATCCCGCTCAGCGACCGCGAGCGCGCCGAGGGCTTTCAACGCCTGCTGTCGAGTGCGGTCGATCCGATTCAGAGCGAGCGCGCCGAGGGCTTTCAGCGCTCACCGCAGAGTGCAGTCCTCTCAGAGACACCGAAGACGAACCCGCTCACTCCAGCGTTGCGTTCGCGAGCGTCACCGACTGTCTCGTCCCGCGCATCGAGCCGGTCCACACCACCCGAACGCTGTCCCCGGACTCCAGGTAGAACCCCACGCTCCGCTCGGCGTCCAGGTAGTTCCCGTCGCCGTCGGCGTCCACGCTGGGGTCGTCGACCGTCAGCGAGTCGCCGGGAGCGACCGGATACCCCACCCCCCGTTTGGTCGCGCCGGGCGAGTCGCCGACCCACACCACTTCCGCGCTCGTCCCGGCCGAACTGTCGAGGACGACGACGGACAGCCGCTCGGTCGTCCGATCGGAGATCGAATCGCCGCCGGCGTGTTCGACGGTCACCGATCCGGCTTCGGCGTCGAACGCCACGGAGAAGTCGGCGCCGGGGCTGTCGCGGCGGAGTTCGTCGCCGAGGTAGACGACCGAGCCGACGAGCCCGGCGACGACCGCGACGGCGACCAGCCAGACGACCCACCGCTCGACGCCGCCGCGCTCGTCGCCGACCAGTCCGGGACCCCTCGTCATTGCCGACAACCACTCGCGCCGGGTAGTTAGCTGTCGGGGGTCGGCGGGGCGCTCGCCGGACAGAAGGCATTTATTTCGCTCGGCCGACACGCCGCGATATGGCCCTCCGCTCACCGACCGCGAACCGGACAGCGCTCGCCGCGCTGGTGCTCGTGGGACTGGCGGGCGCCGCCGTCGCCGGCGGTGTCGCGGCCGACGGCGGCCAGTCCGGCGCGAACCTCACAGTGCTCGCCGCGAACGGGTCCGTCGACGACCGGATCGCCGACGCGGGCGACGTTCGCGCGCTGCGATCGAACGGGACGCTCACCGAACCCGGCTACGACGACACCGTCGTCTACGGCGATACGCTCGTGGTCCGGATCCGGTCCGAGGCGCTGAACGAGTCGGTCGCGGCCGCCGACGGCGCGACCGCGACCGAGCGGTTCTTCGCCGCGCTGGAGGAGTCGCGGACGAACCTGACGGTCCGGGCGCTCGTGGGACCGAACCGCCGGCCCTACGAGATCGCGCTCGAACGGAGCGAGACGCGCGTCGTCCGGGACCGCCGGACCGCGACGACGTACGCGGTCGTCGACACGAGCGACATCGTGGTGACCGAACGGGACAGCGACGAGCGGTTCCCGTCGTTCCCCGACTGGGACGACTTCGAGGTGACGCTCGAACGCCCGGAGGGGCCGCCGCTCGAAGACAACTTCGCCTTCGTCGGCCCGGACGCGACCGTCGACTCGCCGACGGCGGGCCTCCGGACGAGCGGGCGGGGGCCGGCCCGGATCGACGCGGGCGCCGACGAGGCGATACTGTCGGGGTACACGAACCTCCTGCCCGGGCGGACCGTCGAGGTCGCGGCGGTCGGGTCGAACGGGACGGTGCTGGCCGACGACACCGTGACCACGACCGCGAACGCCTCCGCGGCCGCCGACCCCGAGCGCTCGCGGTCGGAGTTCGACGCGTGGCTGACCGGCCTCTCGACGGCCGACCGCGAGCGGTTCACCCTCCGGGTGACGAACGGGAACAGGACGGTCTGGGAGCGCCGCGTCGTCGTCGGGCCGGAGCCGCGCTGGTCGGACCTCGCGGCGACGGCCGTCGAGTCGGGCGCGGACTCGTGGACGCTGCGCGTGAACGCGTCGATCCGCGTCCCCGACGGGGCGCTGTTCGTCGTCGACCTCAGGAGCGGAGGCGAGTACTACAGCCGCGAGGCGGTCGTCCCGGAGGGGCGAAGCGAGCAGACCGTCGCGTTCGAGGGGCTCGACGGATCACCGGGCGGATCGGTGGACCTGGAACTCCTCTGGGACGCCGACGGCGACGGCGAGTACGGCCGCCCGCCGGACACCGAGTTCACGACGACCGCCGACGTGCCGAAGACGGAGTACGGCGAACTCTCCGTCGAGTTCGGGGTCGACGGCGCCGGCGTGACCACGGTCACTCCGACGCCCACGCCGACCGCGACGGCCGAGCCGACCGCCACCGGGACAGCGACAGCGAGACCCACCGCGACACAGACGGCAACCCCGGCGGCGACCGCGCCGCCCGAGCCGCCGACGACTCCGAAGACGGCCACGCGGACGGGGGCGGGCACGAAGGCTGGCACGTCGACTGCGACGCCGACCACCGCGGACACCACCGGAACGGCGACCGCCGGCCGCACCGCGACGGCGGCCACGTCCGGCGACGGTCCCGGATTCGGCGTCGCGGCCGCCTCGGTCGCGCTCCTGGCCGGTCTCTTCGCGGCCACGCGGCGCGGTTGAGACCCGGTCGTCCGCTCCCCGATGGACCGCCCCGCCGCGACTCAGGTACTCGGCGCTCGTGGACGACCGCTCCTCGCGAGGAGGCGGGAACAGCGCAGCTATCGACGGTCAGGTGAGCACCAACACGAGGAAGAACGCGAGGACGACCTCGTTGACGACCCAGGCGCTGTCGTGCATCCAGTCGCGGACGCGGGGGAGCAACGTCTCGGCGCGAGCGCCGAGCAGCGCCACCGCGAGGGAGGGAAGCGCGAGCAACAGCAGCGTAAGCGCGACGAACGGGGCGGCGTCGACCAGCGGGAGGTCGTTCGCGGCGAGATAGGACCCGACGGCGACCGACGTGACGATGTCGGTCGGGAACACGCCGAGCAGGAGAAAGCCGAGCCGGAAGGAAAAGCGCGGGGAGGCCCGCTCCAGTTTCCCCATCCACTTCGGCGGCTCGGACTCCGCGCGCCCGAGGAACGTGGATATCATCGCCGCGACGATCAGCACGACCACCACCGTCGAGAGCGGGCCGTTCGACCCCTCGCCCCCGACCGCTGACACGCCGCCGAGGAGGTAGGTCAGCGCGACCACCGCCGAGATGGAGACCGCCGCCCCGGAGACGAACAGCGCGGAGTTGCGCCGCCAGTCGCGACTCGTCGCCAGGAAGACGGCGCTGAGGAACTGCGGTCCGGCGACCATCACGACCGCGAGCGGGAGTACCGTGAGGAAGCTCATCCGCGTGCTCGCCGCGGACTCGCTGCCCTGTCGTCGGCCGGCCGTCCGCGCGCGGACCTGCGGGCGTGTAAACTCACACACACACCTGGGCCCGTGGCCGAAATCAGGCTACTGCAGGCGATCTCAAGGCCGGAACCGACCGGCGGGGCGCGGGTCGATCGCCGTCGTCAGTCGTCCGCCGCCTCGTGGATGTTCTCGCCCCGATACAGCCGCTCGGCGATGGTGAACGTCTGCTCGGCCTCCCGTCGGGTCGGGAAGTGCGCGGCCATGTACCTCGCGGGGGCGATCAGCGCCAGCCGCCGCTCGCGGTCGCTCTCGGCGCTCTCGAACTGCGCGAACCCGCCCTCGACGTTCTGGAGGGTGTGGAAGCCGGCGTCCTCCCGCAGGAGCCCCTCGGCCATCGTCCGCTTCAGCCGGTCGGGATCGCCGCCGGCGTCGAAGTGGCGGGAGACGATCCGCCCGGCCTCGTCGACGCGACCCTGCTCGTCGAAGGTCTCCAGCAGCCGCTCGCGCAACTCCGCGGGGTCGTCGCCCTCGCCGGCGCCGACCTCGGGGAGCGGCGCCTTCGGCTGGTTGAGGAAGCGGTCCAGGTAGACCGACATGGCCCCCTGCCAGCACGCGCGATACAGGTCGTCGGCGTCGGTGCGGCCCGCGAGCCGCTCGACCGCGTTGGCGAACGAGAAGGTGTGATGGACCGTGTTCCAGTCGCCGAACTCGTTGCTGGTCGCGAAGTGCGCGACCCGCCGGAGCGCCGCCACGGCGACCGCGTGGGCCAGTTGCTCGGTCGTCGCACCGTTCCGGACCGCGTCCCGGAGCGCCTCGTCGATGGCGTGGGGATCGTCGCCGAGCAGCCGGTCGACGAAGTCGTCGGGCCGCTCCCAGGACTCCCCGGCGCCCGCCGCCGAGAGCTCGGCGATGTCGCCGTCGGCGTCGAAACAGAGTTCGGCCACGTCGACCGGCTGGCGCCAGGAACTCGTCTCCTCGGCGCGGGAGCCGTCGGTGATCGTGTCGACCGTCGCCGCCAGCACGTCCGGCGCCTTCTCCCAGCCGACGTGGTCGAGCGTCTCGAACGCTTTGTTGATGAAGTCGACCGTGTGGCTGCTGTTCATGTAGAGGTGGTCGGTCGCGGCGGCGACGAGGATCTCGGCGAGGTCCTCGGGCGGGAGCGTGGCGGTCGCCGCCCGCAGGCAGCGCTCCGCGCCGTCCGCGTCGCGGACCTCGCAGGTCTCGCGGAACCACGACTTCAGGCGGTCCTTCGAGAGGTCCTCGTTGTCCAGCGCGTACTGGTCGAACCTGGGGGGCTCGCCCGCGCAGTTGCTCGCCACCTCGCGGACGCCGACGAACATCGCCCGCTGTTTCTCGTCGTGGTCGACCTCGTCGTAGAGGTTCGCCATCGCGCCCAGCGTGGTCAGCCCGCGCCCCCAGCCGTCGGCGCGGTACTTCGTCCCGAAGTCGACCGCCGTCTCCAGCGGGGTCGCGAACCCCTCGCCGAGGCCGTCGAGGTGGATCGCGCTCTTGGCGAGCACGAGCGAGAGGTTCTCGGCCATGCCGTCGACGAGTCGGTTGCGCCAGTGGACCTCCGGTGCCACGTCCGTCTCGGGGTCGGGGTCGACGTACACCGTGCCCTCGCGGACCGCCGTCGGGAACGTCTGCACGTCGTCGGCCCAGATGTCGAACGTGTCCCCGCAGGACAGCTCGAACCGCGCGTGGTGCCAGTGACACGTCAGCAGCCCGTCCTCGACGGTCCCCTTCGACAGGGGAAACCCCATGTGCGGACAGCGGTTGTCCACCCCGTACACCTCCCCTTCGTGGTGGAAGAGCGCGATGCTGTGACCGCCGACCGTCGTCACCGCCCGCCCGTCCTCGCGGAGCGCGTCGAGGTCGGCCGCCGCCTCGTAGCCGTCCGGCCCGTCCGTGGACTCCGTTGCCATACCACACATCTCGGTCGCCGTCGGTAAAGGCGTTCGCTGAAGCCCGTTTTTGAAACCGAACGGACACGTGGGGGCGTCGACCGAACGGTTCGACCGCGGGGCGACGCCGGCCGGACCGTGCCGACCACAGGGTTATCCGCGCCCGACTCCAAATTCACGGGATGCCAGACGACAGAGCGGGGAGAGACAAGCAGGCCCGGGACGAGGCGAACCGACAGCGAACGCGGGCGATGCTGGAGGAGCTCGAACGCGGCGACGAGACCGAACCGCCGGTCGACGAGCGCGAACTGGCGGACCTCGAAACCGAGCTCGACGCGGTGACGTTCCCGGCGACGGGGCTGGAGCTCGTCGAGGCGGTCGGCTACCACACCGTCGAGTCCGAGGGGGAGACCCACGACCTGGCGGAGCTGCTCCCGCGGTCCGAGCGCGAGGCGTACGACTCGCCCGAGGCGGTCCGCGCGCGCGTCCAGCGCCCGACGGTCGCCGCGGCGATGCGACGGATCGTCGAGGCGGCCGACGAACTCCGGGGCGTCGAGTTCGGGAGTTCCCAGTACGAGGGGTACGAGCGGACCTTCCGGGAGCTCAGAGCCATCGACGCCGTCGACGACGACGAGGGGATCCCGGTCGTCGCCGACTGGATCGTCGAGCGCATCCGCGAGAAAGAGAGACTCCCGGGGTCCCGGGACGTGCGGCGGCGGGCAGCGAAGTTCTGTCGGTCGAACGGCTACGAGGTCCGCAATGACGAGTGGCTCGGTGTGTGAGCGCGGTCGGCGGTCGGGTCGCCCCCTGGCGCCCACAGAGATTTCTCGCTCGGCCGCGAGTGGCCGACATGGAACGCGTCGCGTTCGACGAGCCGACCGACGGACCGACCGCCGGCGTCGACCGCCGCGGGCTCTCCGACCCGCTGGCCACCGACGGCGTCGCGATCAACCGCTACCGGATCCCGCCCGGCGAGGGGTTCCCGAGCGGGCTCCACACCCACGCCGACCAGGAGGAGGTGTTCGTCGTCCTCGACGGCACCGCGACGTTCGAGACGCTCCCCGGTCGGGATCCCGACGACCCGGGCGGGTCGAATACCGCCCGGAGCGGCCGGGTAGTCACCGTCCCCGCGGGCGAGGCGGTCCGGTTCGCCCCCGGCGAGTACCAGTCGGGGGACAACCGCGGCGACGACGACCTGGTCGCGCTCGCTATCGGCGCGCCGAGGGAGACCACCGACGTTCGCGTGCCCGTCCGCTGTCCCGACTGCGGCGAGGCTGACTTCGCCCTCGACGCCGCGGGCGACGCGCTGTCGTTCCGGTGTCCCGCCTGCGGCGCCGAGCGCGTCCCGGCGCCGTGCCCGGACTGCGGGAGGGACGCGCTGACGCTCGCGCTCGACGACGGCGGCGCGGTCGTCGCGGCGTGCGACGGCTGCGGCGCGGCGTTCGACTCGCCGCCGTTCCGCGACTGAGCGGCGAGCTGTCGACCGCGGGACGAACCGCCGCCGCGGAACTTGCAAGCCGGGCGGACGGCGAGAGGAGTCGACTATCGCGCGGTAGCGGCCGCAACGCGGCCGCGAACGGCGGGCGTGGACGCTCTCCCCACTCCGCCTGTCGTCGGCGCGTGAGCGCCCCGGCGACGGCGGCGTGTCCGTTTCGATGGCAGGCTCCGGACTGTTCAGCGTGGCTCCGCAACCGACGCACGGGGACACACGATGACAGACGACTCCGTCCTGCCGTTCGACACCCCGGAGGAATCGCGCCGATCAGTGATGAAAAAGAGCGCGCTCGCGGCCGCGGGCACCGCCGCCGCGTCCGGCGCGGGCGTCGCGGCGGCACAGGACGACGACGACGGCGACGACGCCGGAGTGCAGGAGTCCCAGAAGGCGATCCTGTTCACCGACAGCGTGCGCCCGAGAGCGGACTTCGTCGTCACGTCGCCGGTGATAGAGTGGGTCCCGAACGTCGAGGAGGTCCGCGACAACGTCTGGTCGGACTACAACACGCGGATGATCCGCTACCTCGGGACCGGCGAGCGGGCGACCATCTTCGTCGCCGAGGAGGCCGAGCTCCCCGAGTACGACGAGGAGGCCGGCTACGTCGTCGACGACGCGGGCGACACCGCCGACGACGGCACGGTCCAGCCGGAGGTGTTCACGATCGACCCCGAGTTCACGCTGTTCGACACGGAGGGGTGGCTCACGACGATCAACTTCAGCCCGGTCGGCGAGGACGAGGAGGACGACCTGCTCGATAACGAGGACTGGTGGCTCGCCGACGACGAGGGGGACAACGGCACCGACACCGCCACGGGTACCCCGACCGACACCGCGACCGACGGCGGCTGACCGCCCGCCGATAGCCCGCAGGCTCGCCCGTGACCGCCCGGGCGTCCGGACCGACGACCCCGACGGGCGCCCGGGTCGGACCGGCGGCCGCGGTCGTCCGCCCCTCGGCCGCCGCGATCCCAGACCCGTTCTATTGAAGTACCTCAATCGTCTACACCGGCACAAGCGATGAGCGAGGACTTCTACGAGGTGCTGGGGGTCTCCCGGGACGCCAGCGAGGAGGAGATCCAGCAGGCCTACCGGGAGAAAGCCCGGGAGTACCACCCCGACGTGAGCGACGAGGACGACGCCGAGGAGAAGTTCAAGAAGGTCAAGAAGGCCAAGGAGGTCCTCACCGACGAGGAACAGCGCCAGATGTACGACCAGCTCGGCCACGACCGCTACGTCGAGGCCGACAAGCACGGTGCCACCGACAACGGCGGCGCCGGCGCCGGCGGCATGGGGGGAATGGGCGGTATGGGCGGCATGGGCGGCGGAGGCGGCCAGGGCCCCTTCGGCGACATGTCCGACATCTTCGAGACGTTCTTCGGCGGTGGCGGGGGTCGCGGCGACTCCAATCGCCCCCGCCAGGGTCGGGACCTGCGAACCACCCTGGAGATCGACCTCGAAGACGCCTACCACGGCGTCGAGAAGGAGCTCAACGTCACCCGGCCGGACACCTGTCCGGACTGCAACGGGAAGGGCCACCCGCCGGGCACCGACTCCCGGCAGTGTCCCGAGTGCAACGGCCGCGGGCAGACCACGACCACCCAGCAGACGCCGATGGGCCGCGTCCAGCAACGGCAGACCTGCCGCCACTGCGAGGGCGAGGGCACCGTCTACGAGGAGACCTGTTCGACCTGCCGCGGCGACGGCGTCGTCCGCGAGGACGCCTCCCTCTCCGTCGAGGTGCCCGCCGGCATCGAGGACGGCCAGACCCTCCGCATGGAGCGCGAGGGCGCCCCCGGCGAGCGCGGCGGCCCCAAGGGCGACCTCCTCATCGAAGTCTCCGTTCGGGATCACCCCGACTTCGAGCGCGACGGCGCGGACCTGCACCGCCAGGAGCCCATCTCCTTCCCGCAGGCGGTCTTCGGCGACACTATCGAGATCTCGACGCTCGACGGCGCCGTCGAACTCGACGTGCCCGCCGGCACCCAGAGCGGCGAGACCTTCCGCCTCTCCGGCAAGGGGATGCCCCGCCTGCGCCGCCGGGGCGACGGCGACCTCTACGTCCAGGTCCAGGTCGTCACCCCCGACGACCTCAACAGCGAACAGAGGGAAGCCCTCGAAGCCTTCGCCGAGGCCGGCGGCGAGGAGGTCGACGTGGGCCAGGGCTTCTTCGAGAAGATCAAAGACAGTTTCTAACCATCTTTTTCCCGCCCGGGTTTCCTCGCGCGCCGGAGGCGCGCTGCGGGGAACCCGGGCGGCAAAAACATGGGTGAAAAAGGCCGCCTCCGCGGGGCTTCGCCCCGCTCCGGCGGTCGAACCGCGCGCCGCAGGCGCGCGGATGCTCAGTGCAGGTGACGGCTGTTGTAGTGAGCGGTCGCGGTGCGGTCGGCGTGCGCTGTCGAGCGGTGCGAGGCGCGACTTCGGAGCGCCTCGATGCGAACGGCTCTGCCGTGAGCGTGCCCGCCTCCTGGCGGGCCGCTCGAAATAGCCGCGCGAGGGATGAGCGACGATAGGAGCGAATCGGCTGGGGAGGCTCGTGGCTGTCTGTGGTGCTGTGCTGTTCCTGGCGGACTGAAAGGGCGAGGCGCGCTCGCGCCGGGCGTCGCCTGAGCGGGCCACTATCCGCGCGGGCGGTGCCGAGAGCGCGGATATCCCGCTCAGCGACCGCGAGCGCGCCGAGGGCTTTCAGCGCTTACCGTCGGGTGCGGTAGATACGACTGCTAGCGAACGCGCCGAGGGCTTTCACCGCCTGCTGTCCACTGCGGTCGCTGTCGTGCTCGTTTCTTCCGCACCAGAACAACCAGAAATAACTACTCGACTCACAATATAAACAGAACGTCGTCGACCCCGTCTTTTTTCGTGGGGGCGGACCCAGCGCGCGGTATGGCCGACTACGACCCCCTCCGTCCGCTGGTCCCGCCCGCCGTCGGGCTCGCGGCCGTCCTCGTCGCGTTCGGCGGCGTCGTCTACGCGATGGCCGCGGCGCCGTGGTTCTCGCCGCTGTACTACGCCCTCTCGGATCTGGGCGCGCGCGGCGTCCCGACGGCGCCGATCTTCAACGGTGCCCTCCTCGTCGGCGGCGCGCTCGGCGCCGGCTTCGTCGTCGCCGTGCTCGCCGACACCGACCACCCGATCCGGAAGGCCGGCGGCATCTTCGCCCTGCTCGCCATGCTGTTCATGGCGTTCGTGGGCGTGTTCCCGCTGCCGCACCCGCTGCACGGGCTGGTCGCCGTCCCCTTCTTCCTGTTCCTGACGCTCGCCGTGTTCCTGTGGGGCGGCGGCGACTACGCCGCCGGCCGGGAACTCCGCGGGCTCGTGCTAGTGTTGCTCGGCGTCCTGCACGTCGTCTCGTGGACCTGGTGGTTCCTGTTCCCGTGGTTCCCGCCGGGGATCGCCATCCCGGAACTGTTCGGGGCGGCCGCCTTCGCGGTGTGGGGCGGCTGGCTCGCCGTCGAGGAGTTCGAGCGGGTCCGCGTCGACCGCGAGCGGCTGTGAGCGGGCCGCCCGGCCGCCGAGTCAGTCCGATCCGCGGACCGCCGCGGCGCGCTCGACGTACGTCTCGGTGAACGCCGGCACGTCCTCGCGAGCCCGGAGTTCGTCCAGCGTGAGCCAGTGGACCGCCGCGACCTCCTCGGGGTCGCGAACGCGGGCCTCGCCGCCGTCGTACTCGCAGCGCGTGACGACGTTCAGACACTGGTGGCCGGTGTCCGTCTCGAAGGTCCCGCTGCAGACGTACGCGACCTCGCCGACGGTGACGCCGACCTCCTCCGCGATCTCGCGTCTGACCGTACTCTCGATCGCGTGGTCGACGCCGGGTTCGGGTTCGAGTTTCCCGCCCGGCAGCCCCAGAAGCCCGGCCGCGTGGTCCTCGGCTTCGCTCCGCTCGACGAACAGGTACTCCGTGGTCCGGTCGTCGAGTGCGCCGGTCCCGTCCGCGGGTTCGTCTCCGTCCTCGGATCCATTTCCGTCGCCGCGCGCTCTCGCGACCACCCCGTCGACGTTGACGACGTGCGCGTACTCGTCCATGGTGTGTCATGTGGCGGATCTCGGCTTTCGTTCTTTCGAGTCGACGTGGTTCGAGTGGGTGCTGGCCGGCGCTGGGTTCTCTCGACGCGCTCGCTGTGACCCGGATCGACTGCATGCGACGGCAGGCGCTGAAAGCCCTCGGCGCGCCCGCTAGCTGGAGGGTCAACCGCGGGAAACAGTTAGCGATGAAAGCCCTCGGCGCGCTCGCGGTCGCTGAGCGACATATCCTCGCGGCCCAAGGGCCGCTTCGGATACGGGTCGCTCAGACGACTGAACTGCACGCGAGCGCGCCTCGCCCGTTCAGTCCACCAGAACCGCACGGCACCGCGACCGCCCCGCACAGCACCGCAGGGGGCCTCACGCCTCCCCAGCCTCTTGCGCTCCGCGCGCCTGCGGCGTGCGGTGCTCATCCCTCGCGCGGCTACGGTCGCGCGCATGAACGCGCGCTCCAGCGCGCGCCGATTCGGCAATCCACTGGCAGTCACAGACCCGCGAGGTTCTGTCGGAGTTTGATGGTGGCGGTCATGAGGGCGGTGGCGGTCATGATGACGAAGACGACCTGGACGTGCACGACGACGACGCGGTCGAGGCCGGCGACGGTAGCCAGGTCGACGGCGGGGACGAGCGTGGCGAACGCGAGGACCGGCAGGAGGTGGCGCAGCAGCGAGTCGATCATCGTGCCCTGGACCATCGCGGCGGCGGTCTGCTTGCGGCCGAACCAGAAGCCGTAGCCGGCGAAGGCCAGCGCGCCGACGCCCTGGAGCGCCAGCAGCGGCCGGCGGAGGCCGAAGACGGCGACCCCGAAGACGACGGCGGCGACGACGGCGACGAAGGCGACTTCGACGAGGCGCCGCCCCGGGAACACGCGGTCGGCGCCGGTCGTCGAGAGCGCGGCGTTGAAGTAGACCTCCCGGACGGCGAGCGCGAGCAGGAGGACGACGGCGAGCATGAGGCCGGTCCTGTAGGGGGTGCGGACCGAGGAGACGATCTCGAGGACGCCGACGACGCCGTACAGCGCGGCGACGAGGCCGACGTACAGCAGGTACTCCCAGAGGACCCGCTGGGCGTCGACGCCGGTGGCGCGCATGTTCAGGTAGGCGTAGGCGCCGAACCGGGCGGCGATGACCGTCAGGAGGACGAGCCCGACGAAGGCGACGAAGGTGAGGCTGGGGTCGTCGGCGAGGAGGTAGAGGCCGAACTCGACGTCACCGGCCATCCCCGACCACCCCCTGCAGCTCCCGCCGGAACGCCGTGACCGTCTCGTACCTGGTGAGCTTCCCCGTCGCCGTCGCCTTGCGGACCACCTGGTCGAGCCCGCCGGGGAGGTCGGGGTCGACCTCGCCGGGGACCGGCGTCCGGTCGGAACACACGCCCGCGCGGATCTCCTCGATGGAACCGTCGTAGGGCGGCTCGCCGGTGACGAGCCGATAGAGCAGGGTCCCGAGCGCGTACACGTCGGTCGCGTGGTCGACGCTGCCGAAGCGACCGGAGTAGTGCTCCGGCGCGGCGTAGCGGGGGTCGACGACCTCCGGGAGGCCGAGGTGGTCGGCGTAGACGCGTGCGAGGCCGACGGCGGTCACGCGCGGGCGCTGGCGCTCGCGCTCGGTGAGCCGGGCGCCGGGGTAGGCGACGGTCGCGGGGTCGAGCGCGCCGTGGACGACGCCGCGCTGGTGGGCGTGGGCGACGGCGCCGGCGATCTCGACGGTGCTCGCGACGGCCTCCTGCGGGTCGAGCGCCTCGCCGTCGCGGTCGGCCAGCGCGGTCCCGGTGTGTTCGAGCGCGGCCCACGGCCGCGGTCGCAGGCCCCAGTCGTGGACGCTCAGTACCGAGTCGTGGTCGTCGACGCCGGCCCAGGCGTCGAGGGCGTCCCGGAGCGCGCGGGCGAACGCCGCCCGGTCGTCGTCGGGCACCCGGAAGACGACCAGCGCGAGCGGCGCCTCCTCGTCGGCGACGGTCCCGACGGCGCGGTAGCGGTCGCCGAACCGCCACTCGGCCCGGTCCGAGCGCACCGACAGGTCGTCGAAGCGGCTCCGCTCGATCACCGCCGAGAGCCGGCGCGTCACGAGCGCCAGCCGCCCCCGCGTCAGCTCCCGTCGGTCGTCGCCGCTCCCCCCGTCGGTACCGTCCGCGTCTCCGCCGTCGTCTTCGGTTCCGTCGCCGCCCTCGGCGAGCGTGGAGGGGTCGAAGTCGGCGCCGGGCGAGCGGTCGGTGTAGACGCGCTGGCCGCCGGTGCGGTCGCCCTCGGCGCCCGCCGCGCGGGTCCGGCCGACGCCGCGGTCGCCGGGGGACGGCGAGAGGTACTCGCTGCGGGCGAACCCCCCGCCGGACCGGTAGAGGTGCTCGCGTGCGCGCAGTTCCCGCTCCTCGTCGAGGTCGGTGACGGCCTCGTCGACGGCTCTTGGCCGGCGGCCCGCGAGGTAGTCGAGCGCGTGGGGCACCTCGACGGGCGGGTCGCCGTCGAGCCGGTCGACCAGCCGGCGGACGACGGGGTCGAGCAGGTCCGGGTCCGCCTCGACGGCGAGACAGAGCGCGAGCGCCGCCCGCAGCCGCTGGGAGCGGTCGTCGGCGTCGAGCGCGCCGAGCAGCTGCGGCAGCCGCTCGCCGCCGCGGTCGGGGTCGGCGACGACGGCCACGAGCGGGTCTTCGCGCCCGGGTCTCTCGCCCGGGTGACGACCGCCGTCGCGGTCGTCGCCGTCGCGGCCGCTCCCGTCGGCTCCGGTCCCCGCTCGGCTCGCTTCGTCGGTGTCTTCGGCCATGTGGTCGGTCGCCGCGCCCGCGCGGTACGTCTCGGATAGTTTACCGGTCGTCTACCAAGACTGTTTGGGTCCGCGCGAGGCCTGGAAGCCCGCGACGGGCGTCGTCAGTCGTCGGTGGCGGGTTCGGCCTCGGGGTCGGGCGAGGGGCCGACGCCGGGGGCGGTGTCGGTGAGCGAGGCGTCGCGCCAGGTACCCCGAGAGTACCACGCGAAGGCGATGGCGGCGCCGGCGACGTTCGAGACGGCGAACGCGAGCCAGATGCCCTCGTAGCCCATCTCGCCGGAGGCGAAGTAGGCGACCGGGAGGCGCACGAGCCCGAGCATCGTGATCGAGATGGCGGCGGCGGTCAGCGTCTTGCCGGCGCCGCGGAACCCGCCCTTGTACGAGTGGAAGATACCGGTGAATCCGAACGTCGGAGCGACGTACCTGAGGAACAGGCGGCCGATCTCGACGACTTCGGGGTCGTCCGAGAAGATGGCGACGATGTTGGGGGCGCCGAGCCACGTCAGCACGCCGACGGCCGCGAGGGTGCCGAACATGGCCTTGGCGGCGAAGTTGGTCGCGCGGCCGGCCCGCTCCTGCTCGCCGGCGCCGATGTTCTGGCCGGCCATCGTCTCGACGCCGCGGCCGACGGCGATGGCGGGCAGGAAGATGACCGAGAACATCCGGACGCCGACGGTGTAGGCGGCGATGACCGTCTCGCCGAAGGGGGTGACGATGGTCAGCATGAGCACGACGGCGATGGAGTTGCCGGTGTTCTCGATGGAGGCGGGGACGCCGACCCGGAGGATCTTCCGCAGGTACCCGAGGTCGGGCCACATCTCCGAGAGGTGGATCTGGACGCCGCGGTTGCCCCGGAACATGATCGCCATGCCGATGACCGTCGCAAGCGCCCGCGAGAAGATGGTGGCGTAGGCGGCGCCCTCGATGCCGAGCTCGGGGAAGACCCACCAGCCGAAGATGAGGAACGGGTCCAGCACCATGTTGACGACGACGGTGACGAACATGACCAGCATCGGGGTGATCGTGTCGCCGTAGCCGCGCATCAGCGACATGAACACGAAGAACGCGAACATGAACACCATCCCGAGCGAGATGATCTGCAGGTAGCCGGTCGCGCCGGCGACGACGTTGGCGGGCCCGCCGATCAGGGCCAGCAGCCGCCCGACGTTGAGGTAGCCGAACGCGCCCAAAAGCAGCGACGCGACGATGGCGAAGGTCACCGTCTGGGAGGCGGCGAACTCCGCCTGGTCCTCGTCGCCGGCGCCGATGTTCTGCGCGACGAGGATGCTCCCGGCGATCGATATCCCGAGCCCCAGCGAGATGAGGAAGAAGACGAGCGGGAACGCCATCCCGATGGCGGCCAGCGCCGTCTCGCTGTACTGGCCGAGCCAGATGGTGTCGACCAGGTTGTACGCCGTCTGCAGCAGGTTCGTGACGACGATGGGCAGGGAGAGGTAAAAGAGTGGCCGGGGGATGTCGCCGGAGGTGAGGTCGAACTCCTCGCGGTCCTTGAACACCATGTTCACCCGCCTGCGGACGCCCGCGACGAGGCGGTCGAGCGGCGAGTCGGCCATCAGTCGTCGCCTCCCGTGGCGGCCGCCCGAGTGTCGCCGTCCGTGTCGCCCGCCGATGCACCGTCGGTGTCGTCGCCGCCGAGGTCGACCGCCACGTCGGCACCGGGGGCGACGAGGTTCTCGCGGACGTACGCGAGGAAGGTGTCGCGGACGCTCCCGTCGGTCTCGCCGAGGGCGACCCGGCGCGTGTTCACGCCGTCGACGAGCGTCGCGACGAAGGCGGCGGTGTCGTCGGGGTCCACGTCCGCGCGGACCGTCCCTTGCTCGATCCCGTCGGCGACGATATCCCGGACGCGCCCGCGGACGAACGCGTCGACCCGCTCCAGTTGCTCGCGGTAGGACTCGACGTAGGGTCCCTGAGCCTTGATCTCCAGCAGCGCCGTCTGGAACTCCTCGAACTCGTCGGTTCCGTCGTCCGTGTCGTCGGCGTCGTCGGGGGCCGATCCGCCCCGGGGCTCGTCCGCTCGCTCGGCCGGGCAGAGCAGCTCGTCGACGAACGTCACGAGCCGCGCGACGGCGTCGTCGCCGTCGGTCTCCCCGACATCGTCGGTGAACGCGTCGTAGAGGTGGTCGAGGAAGGCGAGCAGCAGCTCCTCCTTGGTGTCGTAGTGGTAGTGCAGCGACGCCTTGCTCTTGTCCGACTGGTCGGCGATGTCCTGCATCGTCAGGTCCGCGTAGCCGTGTTCGCACAGCGCGCGGTAGGTGGCCCCCATGATGGCCTCCGGCGTGGAGCCGTCCGCCGCGGCGCTGTCCGTCGTGCCGGTCATTGGCGATCTTAACTGACCGGTCAGTCAAAAACGTTCCGAACTGACTGACCGGTTAGTCAACGGATCCCACGGCGGGCGGAGGCGACGGGTGACTCGCTCCCGGCGGACGGGAATCGCTGTGGAGATTGAAATAGCTCGGCGCCGTCGTCTGAAGTGGAGGGAATCCCGTGACACACCACCCGGACCACGAGGTCGAACTGTTCAGGGACGAGGGCGCCTACGAGGTGTACGTCGACCTGCCGGGGTACGACCGCGCCGACGTCGACCTGCGCTGGCACGACGGGCGGCTCCACGTCACCGCCGAGCACCGGACCGACGAGGGCGAGACGCGCGTGTTCAACCGCCACGTCTCGGTCCCGCGGCGGATCGACGCCGACGATATCACGGCCACCTACCGCGACGGCGTGCTGAACGTACGTCTTCCCGTCTCCGAGGACGACGCCCGGCCCGGGACGCGGATCGAGGTCGAGGAGTAGGGCGCGACCGTCGGACGACCGACCGGCGACCGCGGGTGACCGCCCGTCGGCCCCCCCGCCCGCGCCCGCCGGCCCGTCTCACACCCAGTCGAGGTCGGGGTCGATCCGGTCGGGCGGCCGCTCGCCGGCCAGCGCCGCCCGGACGTTGGCCGCGACGGTCCCGTGGAGGTCCGCGCGGGCCTCCTCGGAGTACCACGCGGCGTGTGGCGTCAGGACCGCGTCGTCGCGCTCGAACAGCGGCGAGCCCTCGGGCGGCTCCTCGGCGAACACGTCCAGCCCGGCGGCCGCGACCTCCCCGCGTTCGAGCGCGTCGGCGAGTGCGGCCTCGTCGACGACGCCGCCGCGCCCGGTGTTGACCACGACCGCGTGGTCGGCCAGCCGCTCGAAGGCCGCCCCGTCGACCAGACCGCGGGTCTCCCCGGTCAACGGCGCGTTCACCGAGAGGAGCTCGGTCCGGTCGAGCAGTTCCTCGAAGTCGACCTTCTCGACGCCGTCGGCGGCCATCTCCGCGGCGTCGACGTACGGGTCGTAGGCGACGAAGTCGGCGTCGAACCCCTCGGCCAGCTCGCGGACGCGGCGGGCGATGGGGCCGTAGGAGACGAACCCGAGCGTGAGCCCCGACAGGCGGTGGATCTCGCCGCCGGCCCGCCAGTCCCACCCGCCGGACTTCACGTCGCGGTCGTACCGGCCCAGCGACCGGAGCGCGGCCAGCGCGAGCGCCACGGTGTGGGTCGCCACCTCCTCGGTGCAGTACTCCGGGACGTTCGTCACGACCACGCCGCGCTCGGCGGCGGCGCCCACGTCGACCGTGTCGATACCGACGCCCGCCCGCGCGACGATCCGCAGGTCCGGGCACGCGTCCAGCACGTCGGCGGTCACCGGCGTCGACACGTTCGCGACGAGCGCCTCGGCCTCGCTCGCGGCCTCGCGGACTGCCTCCTCGGAGTCCGTCTCGGCGACGGTGACGGTCACGTCGTCGCCGAGTCCCTCGGCCAGCAGTTCCGCGTCGATCATCGGGTCGTCGCTCGCGACGACTTCCATACCGGGACACGGGACCGGACCGAAATAAGGGGGTCGGCCGTTCCCGCCCGCTGGGTCGGCACCGGCCGTCGTCGGTGGTGGGGATCGGGGAACTCGAACCCGCTTGCTTCCGCGTTGAGAGCGTTCAAGTGCCGGCCGGGAGAACCCCGGACCATGACACGGGACCCCGACGCACTCGCCGAGGCGTACCTGCCCCGACTCCGGGAGAACCTCCGGGAGACGGTGATCGACTTCTGGTACCCCCGCGCGGTCGACACCGAACACGGCGGCTTCCTCACCAGCTACGACGCCGAGGGGGAGTTCGCCGGCAACGACCGCAAGATGGTCGTCACCCAGGCGCGGATGCTCTGGTTCTCCGCCCGGCTCTACCGGGCGGGCTACGGCGACGAACTGCTCGACGCCGCCGACCGCGGGTTCGACTTCCTCACCGAGGAGATGCGCGACGACGACCACGGCGGCTACTACTGGGAGGTCGAACGGGACGGCGACGTGGTGAAGCCGAACAAGCACATGTACGGCCAGTCGTTCGTCCTCTACGGCCTCTCGGAGTACTATCGGGCCAGCGACGACGAGGCCGCCCGCGAGGCCGCCGTCGACCTGTTCGAGCGGTTCGAGGCCGAGGCCTACGACGAGGACCACGGCGGCTACGTCGAGTACTTCGAGCCCGACTGGACGCCCATCACCGAGGGCGGCACCTACCTCGACAACATCGAACCGGACTGGTCGCCCAAGGAGGACGTGGACGCCGACCTCGACCCGACGACGAAACTGATGAACACCCACCTCCACCTCATGGAGGCGTTCACGACGTTCTACGAGGCCACCGGCCACGACGTGGCCGGAAAACGGCTCTCTGAGCTGCTGACGATCAACACCAACACCGTCGTCCGCAAGAAGCTGGGCGCCTGCACCGACAAGTACGCGCCCGACTGGCAGCCCCTGCTCGACGACGAGGACTACCGGGTCGTCTCCTACGGCCACGACGTGGAGAACGTCTGGCTGACGATGGACGCCGCGACGGCGCTGGACCAGCCCCTCTCCTACTACCGCGACCTGTACGAGACGCTGTGGGACTACTCGCTGGAGTACGGCTATGACGACGACCACGGCGGCTTCTACTTCTACGGCCCCTTCGAGGAGCCCGCGACGAGCCGGATCAAGGCGTGGTGGGTCCAGGCGGAGGCGCTGACCAGCGCGCTCCGGATGTACGAACTCACCGGCGACGACCGCTACGCCGACGTGTTCGCCGAGACCTACGACTTCGTCGACGAGTACCACGTCGACAGGGAAGTCGGCGAGTGGCACTCCGGCGTGACCGAGGACCTGGAGCCCGTCGGCCGCAAAGGCGCGATGTACAAGGGCGCCTACCACAACGGCCGCGCCCTGCTGGAGTGCATCGAGGCGCTGGAACGGCTGCAGGACGCGTAGCGGGCGACCGCCGTCGCTCTGGGGAACGGGTGACCACCTGCGGTACGCCGAAACGGGAGGCTCATGTGCGAGCGTCCGATAGGGTCGTCCATCCCCGACGGGAGCCTACTATGACACGCGAGGGACGACGATGACACGAGAGACGCGCGGGAGCCCGTACGCGCCGGGCGACGCGGCCGACACCGAGGCGATGCTGGACGCGGTCGGCGCCGACGATATGGAGGCGCTGTTCGACATCCCCGAGCCGGTCCGCTCCGACGGCGAGTTCGGCATCGACGCGCGGAGCGAGCGCGACGCCGCCCGCCTGGTCGAGCGGACGCTGGGGCGCAACGACGACCTGACCGAGTTCATGGGACGCGGTCACTACGACCACTACGTCCCGGCGCTGGTCGACGACCTGGCGAGCCGCCAGGAGTTTCTCACCTCCTACACCCAGTACCAGCCCGAGGTCGCCCAGGGCTTCCTCCAGGCCCTCTTCGAGTACCAGTCGATGCTGGTCGAATTGACGGGGCTGGACGTGGCGAACTGCTCGATGTACGACGCCGCGACGGCGCTGGGCGAGGCCGCGACGCTCTCCCAGCGGGTGCGGCCGGTCTCGGGCGACAGGATCCTGGTGCCCGACCATCTCAGGGAGGGCAAACGCGAGGTGCTGGAAGCCTACGCCGACGGTCCCGGCCTCTCCGTCGAGGCGTATCCGACCGACGAGGGAACCGTCGACACCGAGGGACTGGCCGACGCGCTCGACGACGACGCGGCGATGGTCTACGCCGAGAACCCGACTATCTGCGGTGCCATCGAGCCCGAACTGGACGCGGTGGGCGAACTGGCCGACGAGCACGACGCGCTGTTCGTCCTCGGGTCGGACCCGGTCGCGCTGGCGCTGCTGGAGCGGCCCGCCGATGTCGGTGCCGACGTGGTCGTCGGCGAGGCGAGCGCGCTCGGCGCCGGCACCGCCTACGGGATGGGCGCCGGTCTGTTCGCCACCCGCGAGGCGTTCCTCCGGCAGGTCCCCGGCCGGCTCGTCGGGGTTGGCGAGGACGCCACCGACCGGCGGGCGTTCACCCTCACTCTGCAGACCCGCGAACAGCACATCCGGAAGGAGCGGGCGACGAGCAACATCTGCACGAACCAGGCGCTGCTGGCGCTGCGGACGGCGATCCACGCCGCGACGCTCGGGCCGGACGGTCTCGTGACCCTCGCGGAGGACTGCGTGACCCTCGCCCGCGACCTCGCCGCCCGGCTGGACGAGGTGCCGGGCGTCCGCGCGCCGGTCAACGACCGCCATCACTTCCGGGAGTTCCAGGCCCACACCGACCAGCCCGCCGCCGCGGTGGCGAGCGACCTCGAATCGGAGGGGTTCGCCGTCCACGTCGTCGGCGAACACCGGGTCCAGGTCTGCGTGACCGACGCGAACGAGCCCGCCGTCGACCGGTTCGTCGACGCCGTCGCGGAGGTGGCCTGAGATGAGCGAGGAGGACCACGCCCCCGAGGCGGGGACGCTGTACGACCAGGCGCGCTGGACCGACGACGGCGAGTACGAGCCGCTGCTGGCCGAGAAGGGCACCTCCGAGGTCGAGATCGGCGACGACTCGCCGCTGCCCGACGAGCTGACGCGCGACTCGCTGGAACTGCCGGACCTCGCCGAGCCCGAGCTGGCGCGCCACTACACCCGCCTCTCGGGGATGAACTACGGGGTCGACAGCGGGCCGTTCCCGCTCGGGTCCTGTACGATGAAGTACAACCCCAAGTTCACCGAGCGGGCGGCTGCGGACCCGAACGCCGCCGTCCACCCGGACCGCTCCGCCGAGAGCGTCCAGGGGACCCTGGAGCTGCGGGCGACACTGCAGGACTACCTCGGACGCATCGGCGGGATGGACGCGGTGACGCTCCAGCCGCCGGCGGGCGCGGCCGGCGAGTTCACCGGCATCCGGATCGCCGCCGCCTACCACGAGGAAAACGGCGAGGACAGGACCGAGGTCGTCATCCCGGACAGCGCCCACGGGACGAACTTCGCGACGGCGGCGATGGCGGGGTTCGACGTGGTCGAACTCCCCAGCGGCGAGGACGGCCGCGTCGACATCGACGCCCTGGAAGCCGCCGTGGGCGACGACACCGCGGCGCTGATGCTCACCAACCCCAACACCCTCGGGCTCTTCGAGCGCGACATCGAGGAGGTCGCCGATATCGTCCACGACGCGGGCGGGCTGCTGTACTACGACGGCGCGAACCTCAACGCCCTGCTCGGTCGCGCCCGGCCCGGCGACATGGGGTTCGACGTGATGCACTACAACGTCCACAAGACGTTCGCGACGCCCCACGGCGGCGGCGGCCCGGGCGCCGGCCCCGTCGGCGTGACCGGGGAGCTGGCCGAGTTCCTGCCGACGCCGCACGTGCGCGAACAGGCCGACGGGAGCGGCTACGAGCGCTACGAACCGGAGCAGTCGATCGGCAAGGTCCACGGGTTCGCCGGCAACTGGCTCGTCCTGGTGCGCGCGTTCGCTTACATCGCGCGGCTGGGCGACGAGGGACTGGCCGACGCCAGCGCGCGGGCGGTGCTGAACGCCAACTACCTCGCGAGTCAGATCGACTACGAGGTGCCCTACGGCCCCTTCCACCACGAGTTCGTCGCGAGCGCGGGCGAGCAGGACGCGGCCGACGCGGCCAAGCGGATGCTCGACTACGGCGTCCACCCGCCGACGACCAAGTGGCCCGAGATCGTCGACGAGGCGCTGATGACCGAGCCGACCGAGGCCGAGACCAGGGAGTCGCTCGACGACCTCGCCGCGGCGTTCGATGCCGTCGCCGGCGAGGACGACGCGACCCTGGAGGCGGCGCCCGAGCGGACCGCGGCCCGGCGGATCGACCAGGTGCGGGCCGCACGCGAACCGCGGCTGTCCTGGCAGGCGCTGGACGACTGAGCCGCGCCGTTCCCGTTCGCGCCTCAGTTTCGATAATCGGGGGGAAGCGGATATATGGGGGGATTTCCTTGGTTCGGGTCACGAATGGGAGCGACGGTGCTGGCTGTCTGTCCGGTGCGCGAACGGCCGTGGGTGGACGGGCTCGAAGCCGAGGGCTGGGAGGTGGAGTGCGCCGGCTCGACGCGGGCCGCGCTGTCGGTGCTGGGGCAGACCGACGTGCGCTGTGTCGTCGTCGGCGGGGGCGATGGTAGCGACAGCGGTGACGGGGGTGTCAACCCGCTCGACGTACTCGCCGGCGTCCGGGAGTTCGGCTACGACCAGCCCGTCCTGCTGACCTCCGCGGAGCCCGACGGCGAGCTCGCGGCGGGCGCGACCCGGCTCGGCGTCACCGAGTACGTCCCGCGGTCGGCTGTCGAGGAGTCGCTCGCCGACCGCGTCAGGGCCAACACTCACGGCGAGACCGACGCGTCGACCGACCGGGCGGGCGACAGCGACCCGGGCGACGACGGCGCGGGCGACACCACGGGGGACGGTCCCCTGAAGACCGTCCCCTCGAGGAGCGACGCGAGAGCGGGCGGCGGCGGGGAGAGCGGCGCCTCGACGGCGGCCGTCGAGGCGGCGGCGGCGCTCGACGCCGTCGACGACGGGCTGTACGTGCTCGACCTGCGGGGCAACTTCGCCGTCGTCAACGAGTCGCTCGCGCGGATGACGGGCCGCGACGCCGACGCGCTCGTGGGCGAGCACGTCTCGGCGATCACGACCGAGGCGGCCGCCGAGCGCGTCTTCCCGGCGGTCCGGCGGGTCGTTCGCGGGGAGACGACCGCCGAGACCGTCGAGACGACCGTCGTGCCCGCCGACGGCGAGCCGTTCCCCGCCGAGGACCACCTGACGGCCGTCGAGGACGGCGGCGAGGTGGTCGGCGTCGCGGGCGTGCTCCGGGACGTGACCGACAAGCGCGAGCGGACCCGCGAGCTCGAACGCTACGAGTCGATCATCGAGGCGGTCGACGACGGCGTCTACGCGCTCGACGATGAAGGCCGCTTCGAGGTGGTCAACGACGCGCTGGTCGAGCTGACCGGCTACGACCGGGCGGAGTTGCTCGGCGAGCACACCTCGATCGTCAAAGACGAGCAGACCGTCCAGCGGGCGGAGAACAAGCTCCGGGACCTGATCCACGGCAACGCCGTCGAGACGACCTTCGAGCTGGACCTGGTCCCGGAGTCGGGCGAACCGGTCGACGCCGAGGACCACATGGTGATGCTGACCGACGAGGACGGGGAGTTCGCGGGGACGGCGGGCGTCATCCGGGACATCACCGACCGGAAGGAGCGGGAGCGACAGCTCCGGGCGGCCCGCGAGCAGTTCGCCGAGCTGCTCGACACCGCGCGGGCGCTGCTGGGCGCCCACAGCCCCGAGCGGGTCGGCGAGATCGTCGTCGACGCCGTCGCGCACACGCTCGGGTTCGACATGAACGTCGTCCGCAGATACGACGCCGAGCGCGACCTGCTCGTCCCGCTGGCGGCCTCCGACAGCGACGCGGTGTCGGTCGCCGACCGCCCGGACTACGCCGTCGGGGCGGGCGGGCCCGGGCGCACCTTCGAGGCCGGCGAGATCCGCCACGCGCCGAGGGACCTGGCGATCCGGCCGGACGAGATGCCCGGCGACGCCGTCGAGACGCTGTACGTCCCGCTGGGCGACCAGGGAGTCGTGAGCATCGGCGCGACGGAACCGGGCGCGTTCGACGGTCGGGCGCGCGATCTGGCGGAGATCCTCGCCTCGAACGCGGCGGTCGCGTTCGACCGCGTCGCCTACGAGGCGGAGCTCGCCCGCTACCGGACGGTCATTGAGAACGTCCAGGACATGGTGTACGTCGCCGACGAGGACGGGCGGTTCTCGCTGGTGACCGACCCGCTGGCGACGTGGCTCGGCGTCGACCGCGCGGACCTGGTCGGGCGGCCGGTCGGCGCGGCCCTGGCCGACCCGGGCGCGCTCGACGAGGCCGTCGACGCCGTCGGCGACGACGGGATCGACAGCCGCGTGCTGGAGGCCGACTTCCAGCGGACGGACGGCGTGTCGCTCCCGGCGGAGGTCGAGGTGTCGTCGCTCCCCGCCGACGAGGCCGCCGGCACCGTCGGCGTGGTCCGCGACCGGACGGAGCTGGTCGAGACGCGCGAGCGGCTGGAGACCCAGCGCGACCGGTTCACCTACCTCTTCGACAACCTCCCGGACGCCGTCGTCGAGGCCACCCACGTCGACGGCGAGCCGGTCGTCACCGCCGTCAACGACGCCTTCACCGACGTGTTCGGCTACGACGCCGCGGCGATCACCGGCGAGCCGCTCAACGACTTCGTCCTCCCGGACGACGACTACGAGAACGGCCGCGCGCTCGACCGGCAGGCCGCCGACGGCGAGACCGTCCAGAGCGAGGTCCGCCGCCGGACCGCCGACGGCTACCGCGACTTCCTCTTCCGGGGGATCCCCTACGACACCGGCGACGGGACGGTCAACAGCTTCGGCATCTACACCGACATCACCGAGCAGAAGGAACGGGAACGCAGGCTCCAGGTCCTCAACCGCGTCCTCCGGCACAACCTGCGCAACGACCTCAACGTCGTTCTGGGCTACGCGGAGATGATCGCCGCCCGCGTCGACGACGACACGGTCGACGAGTGGGCCGAGACGCTCATCGAGACGGCCTCGGAGGTGGCGTCGCTCGGCGACCGCGCCCGTTCGCTCGACCGCACGATGCGCGAGGGGTCGCTGCGCGACCACGAGGTCGACCTCGGGTCGGTCGTCGACGCCGCCGTCTCGGAGTACCGCCGCGAGTACCCCGACGCACGCATCGAGACCGACGTGGACGACCGCCGGGTCGTCGGCGACGGCCGGATCGAGCTCGCGCTGACCGAGTTGCTCGAGAACAGCGTCGAGTACGGCGGCGAGGGCGTCCACGTCCGCGTCACGACCGAGCGCGCGGCGGGGCGCATCGACCTGCGCGTCGACGACGACGGCCCCGGGATCCCCGACTACGAGCGGACCGTCGTCGACGAGTCCTCGGAGATCACCCAGCTCGAACACGGCAGCGGGCTCGGGCTCTGGATCGTCCGCTGGGTCGCCGACTCCTGCGGCGGCCGCCTGCGCTTCGAGGAGAGCGACCTCGGCGGGACCGCCGTCGTCCTCTCGCTGACGCCCGCCGACGCGGACGACGACTGACCGACACGACCGACGGGCGGCCCGCCGACGCGGTCGCTACGGGGTCGACGGCTCCGGAACGGGCCGCGAGAACAGCTTACGCCGTGGCCTTGCTCGTGTCGACCGTCTCGTCGATGCGGACGAACCCGTAGTCGCAGTCCCAGCAGTGCCACTTGACCTTCTCGCCGATGTGGACCTGCATGCTGGCCGCCTGGTAGAACTCCGTCTCGGTCCCGCAGTTCGGACACTCGTGGGTGATGACCTCGCTCATACGTCCGTCTTCCGGGCCGCGGTAATTTAACGTCCCGATCTCTCGCCGGAGCGGCCCGTCGCCGGCTCGCCCGTTCGGACCCGGAGTTAAGTCGCTGGCCGCCCGAGCGGCGGACATGAAGATCTACACCGGCCGCGGCGACGAGGGCCAGACGGACCTGCGGGACATGTCCCGCGTCTCGAAGGCCAGCCCGCGCATCGAGGCCTACGGCACCGTCGACGAGGTCAACGCCATGGTCGGGTCGGTCCGTCCCACCGGCCACGACGACGTGGACGACCTCCTGCGCGAGGTGCAGAACCACCTCCACGTCGTCCAGGCGGACTTCGCCAACCCCGACCCCGACGAGGACGACCCCCGCGTCCGCGAGGGCCACGTCGAGGCGGTCGAGGACAGCATCGACGAGTTCGACGCGGAGCTCGAACCCCTGGAGAACTTCGTCCTCCCCGGCGGGTCCGAACCCGGCGCGCGGCTCCACCGGGCGCGGGCGGTCTGCCGGCGCGCCGAGCGCCGCGCGGTCGCGTTCGCCGAAAGCGAAGACGGCGTCAACGAGACGGCCGTCGTCTACCTCAACCGGCTGTCGGACCTCCTCTTCACGCTCGCCCGCGCGGTGAACCAGCGGGAGGGTGTCCCCGAGGAACAGCCGACGTACTGACTCGCCGACTCCGCTGGACCGGTCACCCGGTTCGCTCGTAGACGATCTCGCCGTCGCGCTCGGTCGCGGTCGCGCGGCCGGCGGCGTCGAGCACGTCGAGGTGGCCGACCGCCTCGCTCATGCCGGGGAACTGCTCGGTGACCGGCAGGTCCCCGAACAGTTCGTGCATGACCGCGACCGGCGTCGTGGGTTCGTCCAGCAGGTCCGCGACGCGCTCGGTGCGGTCGTCGTGCTCGGCGAGGATGGCGTCGATGCGCCCGGCGGGGTCGTCGATCCGACTCCGGTGGCCGGGGTGGAGGCGGTCGTACCCCTCCTCGCGCAGGTCGGCGAGACAGTCGTTGTACGCCGGGAGGACGCGCGGGCGGTCGGCTCCCGGACGGGGCGGCGGCTGGAGGAACGGGTTGGGCGTGATCTCCGCGAGGACGTTGTCGCCGACGAGCGCCTCTCGCCCCGCCGACCCGTCGAACGCGAAGCTGATCTCGCCGGTGGCGTGGCCCGCCAGGTCGTCGACCAGCAGCTCGACGCCGTCGACGGTGACGCGGTCGCCCGCGGCGACCTCGCGGTCGACCGGCACGCTGGGCGCGTAGTGGACGAACGCGCCCGGTAGCTCGGTGACCGTGTCGGCCGTCGAGGGCGCCATCCCGCAGCGTTCGAAGAAGTCGCGGAAGAAGGCCTGCTCGGCGTCGAGTCGCCCGGGGAAATCCGCCACGATCGACGCCGCGTCGGGGTGGGCGACGACCGCCGCGCCGCGGTCGCGGAACCGCTCGGCGAGCCCGAAGTGGTCGGGGTGGGGATGGGTGATCAGCAACTGCTCGATATCGTCGGGCGCGAGGTCGCGCTCGGCCAGCGCCTCGGTGAGGTGCGACCATGCCTCCTCGCTGTCGGGGCCGGGGTCGACCAGCGTCCGCCCGGCGAGGTAGGCGTTGACCGGGCCGACCTGGAACGGCGTCGGCACCGACACCTGTTCGAACATGGCACCCGCTACAGGGCGCGAGTGTAAGGGTGTGGCGGGTGGACGCTCCCGTTCGACCCCCAACCGGCCGCACACGGCGATGCCCACCGTCGCGTGCAAGCCTGACAGTATGGGACAGACAGCGGCGCGGGCCGGAGCGGCCCTGCGCCGACATGTTTTAGGTTGGCCTAAACCAATATAAACGTTCCGATGGGGGAGAAAGCATATATCCGTCGGACGCGAAAGGACAGATATGAACCGGCACTTCGAAGACACCCTGTACTACCTGAAGCGAGCGGGTCAGACGGCCCGGAAGGGCGTCCGAGAGGCCCTTTCGCCCGCGGAGGAGCGGGTCAGGGAACTGGTCGGCCGCGAGCGCGAGCCCGAACCGGGGCGGGCCGAGTCCCTCCGGTCGAAACTGGAGGAGGTCCCGACGCGAGCCCGGAGCGAGGCCGAGGACGCCGCCGCGGCGGCGCGCGAGGCGGTGGACTCGTTCCGGCGCCGCGGGACCGGGCAGTAACGGAAAGCAATTCTTAAGGGCGGTGCTGGATTAGCGACGAGTGGCCGGGTTGGTGATCTAGTCCGGTTATGATACCTCCTTCACACGGAGGAAGTCGGCGGTTCAAATCCGCCCCAACCCATCCTCTGTCGGAACCGACAAGCGAGCGCCAGCCATGTCGTTCACCGTCGCACTGGCTGTCGTTGGTTCCACGGAGTCGAACCCTGGCGGATACGTATAGCGGATCGAGTACGTCTGCATTCGGTTCGACTCCGTTCCAGTCTACCGCTACTGGCACATATCGGACAGGATTCTATAAATTAGACTATATTTCAGGAGACAAATCTGAATTCGTCCTACCGGCTTCCACCGGGAAGGTCAACGAGCGCTATCCGCCACGGGCTTCAGCTTCTTCCGATGAATGCACCTGTGACTCAAGGTCGATAACGAACGAGATAGCGCGTCGCTCTTCGAATTTGACGTGTTGATTGTACGTGAGGAGAAATCCCGCGAGCAGCGCGAGCAGGACGACTACTGCCGGATAGGGTGACGAAATACCACTCACGAAGTTCGTCCAGAGAGTCGGGTATCCGATTCCTGATTCGATCTCGGTGGCGCCAAATACGATCGCGTAGCAGAAAAAGAAAATAAAAAAGCTGTTCATAAGTCCCTTATAGAACTCGCTGACGATCGTATACCGCTTGTAGAGCGTATTGGTCCCATAAAGTGTCGTAAAACCGTGGTATTTCATCTGAGCGAGTCCACCTTCCACATTCGGATTGACTTCGTGACTGTCCTGATAATACCACAGAATCGACCGCGTGATTTGCGGAGGAACAGTGCTCTGATCTTCCAATTTCTCGTCTGAGATGTCCATGATCGATTGGACCTCCGATTCGAAAATGTTTCCGCCCAGATCCGGGGTGTGCCGGTCAACGAAACCGTATACTCTGATACTTGCGCGCTGGACCAGAACCGCTACGTAGTGTAGGATATCTTCGCTCTCGTCGTCAGTTGCTGTTACCGGGAATCGGGACCTTTCGTAAATCTGATTCAGTGCCCAGATGACCCCAACTGCGGCGAGAGTATCGTATAGCAACTGATATACAGAGACGTTCCTGACGATCCGTCCGATCACGTATGAAACACCGATTATTACGACTGCGCCGCCCATTCCCCCGAGAGACTGAGGGAATTGCTCAGTTGCTTTATGGGGCATAGAGAGAACAACTAGCAGGATCGTCCCGACTGACCCCGGCACTATGTCCGTTAAGATATCGTAGAGGTCGAACGATCCGAGTGGCATAAAGCGAACTTGAATGTCTTTATTTATAACTAATTCGTCTGGAACCTGTTCTCTTCATAGAGGTGGTGTCGGGGCTGCACACAGCCGAATGGTTTCGTCGCTGGATCGGGTCCGTCGAAAATTGCGGTCCGGCGAGGTCTCGTTCGAGTCGATTACCGCATCTGGTCGAGCGCGACGACGGTATCGGACATCAGATAGGCCGTGTCGCTGTCCTCGCGCTCGATGCTCAGCGCGTAGAAGGAGTCGCGTCCGCCGTCGACGGTGACGTGGTAGGCGGCAGTCGTCAGCGGATCCAGCTCCGCCGGATCCTCGGTTTCGGTGGAGGTCACACCCACTCTCACCGATGGCCACTGATAACCGACTCGATCTCCGATTCCCGGTCGAAACGGCAGACATATCAGGTATAGATTATACACTGGATACGGATACAGTCGAGATACGGATTCGAGTCGTTCGAAGGAGCCGTTTCGAACCGCTATGAATGCATATTTTGAGTTGCTTCAGACATGCCAGTATCGAATCCGATCGGTATGGGCCCTGGAATCGCCATCAGACCGCCGGATGCACCAGTTTCATCCGAGATCGATTATTCATATAAATTTCCAAGTAAAATCGGTAGAATATTCGAATTAAATACTGTGTGTCTAGATTTCAGTTAGTCGTTGGAGATGGTCGCGGTCCGGGGGTTGAGGGTGCCGGTCAGGGAGTAAACGCCGCCGACGAGGAGGCCGCCGGCGACGAGCGGGATCAGGGCGCAGGCGGCGTAGACGGGGGCGAAGCCGATCGCCTCGACGACGGGCAGGGAGACCATCGGGCCGAGGCCGCCGCCCAGGTCGCCGAGGACGTTGTTGGTGGCCATCGCGCGGCCGGTGCGCTCGTTCGGGGTGAGGTCGGCCAGCAGCGCCATCAGCGGGCCGTTGGCACCGCCCTGGCCGGTCCCGATGAGGACGCAGGCGACGACGAGTCGCTCCAGCGACGCGGCCGTCGAGAGGGCGAGGAAGCCGAGGAAGGAGACGGCGAGAAAGCCCAGCAGGGTGGGGACGCGCGCGCCGAGGTCGTCGCTGAGTTTGCCGCCGGCGAGGGTGAACACGGCCGCCGCGAGGACGGTCACGGCCATCAGCAGGCCGGACATGCCCTGGGGTCCGTAGCCCCAGACGCTGATCCCCTCCGCCTCGACGAAGAGGACGAGCGTGGCGAAGAGGGCGCCGAGGTAGGCGAAAAAGAGGCCGAAGTTGACGAACCCGACGGTCAGCGTGGGGACGGCGGTGTCGATCTCCCAGGGCTTGACCGCGGTGCGCTCCTCGTCGACGTGGGTCTCCGGGATGGTGCGGTAGGCGACGGCGCTGGCCAGCAGCGCGAAACCGGCGGCGACGGCGAAGGCGGCGAACACGGAGTAGGCGTCGCTGACGACGCCGCCCATGACCAGGCCGGCGGGGAACCCCAGCGTGATGCCGCCGCGGACCACGCCCATGTTCGTGCCGCGGTCGCCGCCGTCGCTCACGTCGGCGGCGATGGTGTAGGCGGTTGCGAACACGAGCGCGCTGCCGATCCCCCAGAGGATCCGCGCGAGGAGGAACCACGCCTCCGGGAGGGGGGCGCGCAGCGCGACGACGTAGCCGGCCGTCGCCAGCCCCTCGACGAACAGGCCGACGACGAAGGGGGTCCGGGTGCCGACGCGGTCGACGAGCGAGCCCGCGGGCGCGTTGGCGAGGATGCGCGTGAAGCGGTTCGCGCTGAGGATGAACCCGACGAGGAACGGCGAGATGCCGAGCACGGCGCCGAGGTTCGGCAGGATGGGGAAGACGACGCCGCCGCCGAGCCCGACGAGGAACGTGCTGACGATGACCGACGCGACGACCGTCCGGCGGCGCTCCATGGCCCCAGTGTGTCCGCCGGGCGAATAAGGACTGTGAGTTCGCGCCGGCGGACCCGGAACCTGTTGCGCTCGCGAACCGTCCGCAGCGGCGTCGAGCGGTCGGTTCCCCCCGCAGTCTTTTTGTCCGTCCGCGCGGTGCGTCCACGCATGACACGACCCGAGGTCGGCGAACTCGCGGTCCCGGACCGGACGCTGATGGGCCCCGGCCCGAGCGACGTACACCCCCGGGTGCTCCGGGCGATGAGCACGCCGCTGGTCGGGCACCTCGACCCCGCGTTCGTCGAGATCATGGACGAGGTCCAGGAGCTGCTGCGCTACACGTTCCGGACGGACAACGAGTGGACCATCCCCGTCTCCGGGACGGGCTCGGCCTCGATGGAGGCGGCCATCGGCAACCTCGTCGAACCCGGCGACACCGTGCTCGTGCCGACGAACGGCTACTTCGGCGGCCGCATGGAGTCGATGGCCGAGCGCGCCGGCGGCGAGGTCGTCCACGTCGACGCGCCGTGGGGCGAGCCGCTGGACCCCGCCGACGTGGCCGACGCCTTCGCCGAACACCAGCCCGACGTGTTCGGCTTCGTCCACGCCGAGACCTCGACGGGGGTCCGCCAGCCCGACGTGCCCGAGCTGACGAGCATCGCCCGCGAGCACGACGCCTACGTGATCGCCGACTGCGTCACCTCGCTGGGCGGGGTCGAGCTGCGCGTCGACGAGTGGGATATCGACGTGGCCTACTCCGGGCCTCAGAAGTGTCTCTCCTGTCCCCCGGGCGCGAGCCCGCTGACGCTGAACGACCGGGCGATGGACAAGGTGCTCTCCCGCGAGGAGCCCGCGCGGTCGTGGTACCTCGACCTCTCCTTGCTGGAGGGATACTGGGGCGACGAGCGGGCCTACCACCACACCGCGCCGATCACGAACGTCTACGCGCTCCGGGAAGCGCTGCGGCTCGTCGCCGAGGAGGGCATCGAAGACCGGTGGGCGCGCCACCGGCGGGTCGCGGCCGCGCTGAAGGAGTCGCTGTCGGCGATGGGGCTCGCGCTGAACTCCGACGAGGCCCACTGGCTGCCGAGTCTCAACGCGATGGAAGTGCCCGCCGGCGTCGACGACGGCGCGGTCTGCGAGTACCTGCTCGACCGCTACGACCTGGAGATCGCCACCGGTCTGGGCGACCTGGAGGGGGAGATCTTCCGGATCGGCTGCATGGGCTACTCGGCTCGACCGGCGAACGTGACGCTGCTCGTCCCGGCGCTGGCGGAGGCACTGGAGGCACAGGGCGCCGACATCGACCCCGACGCCGGCCTGTCGGTGCTCCGGGACCGGCTGGGGGAAGTATAGGGAACGGCGACGTGTCGGTCGGACGGCAACGCCGGTTCAGGGACGAACGGAATGGGTGTCCGGGTCCGCGGGCGACGGGCCCGGACGGGCGAACGGGCCGCCCCGCGGGCGACGGGGCGGTCCAGGACGGACGGCGGGCGGCCGCCCGTGTCGGGTCGCGGGTGGGGTTGTCGGGTACGCGGTTGGCCCGCCAGGTGGAGGGCGCGCCGACCGCATTCGACGTGTGGGCCCCCGCCACAATAACCCCTCCTGTGACTAAAACAACGATTTAACTTTCGGTCGAACCCACAGCGGACCGGTTCCCGGGACGAGTCTCGAACGGGCGGGCCGTCGGCGGAACGCGACGGCTCGGCGTCGCGTCATCGCCGCCGCGCCGTCGCCGGCTCACTCGTCGTCGGGCGTCGGCGTCGAGACCGGCCCGTCGGCGTGGTCGGGCTCGCCCGTCGCCGGCTCGTCGACCGTGCGGTCCGTTTCGAGGTCGACCGCGACGGAGTCGTCGCCGCCTGCGACCCGCCGTGCGACGAGCGTCGCGGCCACGGAGACGACGACGCTCGCGGCCGCCAGCTTGAGGAACCGGCCGCGACCCCCCGACGAGTCGGCCGTCTCGCGGTCGTCGTCGGAGTCGGTCTCGGGGAGCGCAACGTCGGCGTCTCGCTCGTCGGAGCGACCGCCGTCGGTGCCGAACTGCGCGTCGTCGAGGTGCACTTCGAACAGGGTGAGGTTCTCGAATACCATGGGACACCTACGACCGCTGACGGCTTAACTACCCACTGAGCCGTGCTGACAGGTGGTAGTGGCCGGCAGGGAGTGTGACCGTCGAGAGAGCGTGGCCGACGAGCGACTGGCGAACCGTCCGGGGGACCGGCCGCGGACCTATCGACGGACCGACCAGAACGGTTAACCGCGAGATGGCCCAACTCCCGGGCGATGAACCGACGGAGATTCCTCCACTCCGCGACGGGCGCCGCGGCGGTCTCGGTCGGTCTCGCCGGCTGTCTCGGCGGGGACGACGCGACCGAAACCGCCCCGGCCGACCCCGGACCGACGACCGAACCGCCCCGGTCCCCGACCGCCGACCCGACGGCCACCCCGACGCCCGACGGTCCCGGCGGCGTCTACGTCCAGTCGTTCCGCGAGACGATGGTGCTGTCGGGGACGGCGACGGCCGGCGACTACCGGGTCGCCCTGCTGCTCGCGGTTCCCCACCGCTTCTGGACGGTCACCCTCGACGAGCGCTCGGTCACCGAGATCGAGGACGGCGACGACGTCCACCTGATGGCGACCGTCTGGGACCCCGAGACCCGGACGGTCCTCCCGGGCGCGAACCTCTCGGTCGAGGTCACCCGCGACGACGAGCTGGTCACCCAGGAGGTCATCTACCGGATGCTCTCCCAGCGGATGGGGTTTCACTACGGCGGCAACTTCCGGCTCGACGGCGACGGGACCTACACCGCACGGCTCGGCGTCGGCGGCGTGAGCGCGCGCACGACCGGCGCCTTCGCGGGCCGGTTCGACGAGAGCGCGACGATACCCGTCGAGTTCGAGTGGTCCAAGCGGGTGCGCGAACGGCTCAAGACCGAACAGCTCGACCAGGCGGGCCAGCGGGGCGCGCTCCGGCCGATGGAGATGGGCGAGCTGCCCCAGCCGCGCGCGCCGAAGCCCGCCGACCTCCCCGGGGCCGTCCTCGGGACCGGCCGCAGCGACGACGCGAAGCTCGTGACGCTCCAGCTCCCCGCGGCCGACGCCGACCGGTTCACCGACGGGCGGCCGTACCTCGCCGTCTCGGCGCGGACGCCGTTCAACCGGCTGGTCCTCCCCGCGATGGGGCTGTCGGCGTCGGTCGCCCGCGGCGGCGAGACGGTCTTCGAGCGGTCGCTCGACGCCACGCTCGACCCGGAGCTGGGCCACCACTACGGCGCGGCGCTGCCCGAGCGGGTCCGGTCCGGCGACGAGGTGACCCTCTCCGTGGGGACGCCGCCGCAGCTGTCCCGCCACGAGGGCTACGAGCGCGCGTTCCTGCAGATGGACCCCGCGACGGTCACCGCCTGAGATGTCGGGGATCGCATCGCGTCGGGTCGTCGCCGCCCTGGCGATCGCGCTCGCGCTGGCCACGCCGCTGGCCGTCGCGAGCGTCCAGGCCCACGGCAACCACGTCGCCGCGGACTCGCAGGTGACCGACGACGGCACCGTCCTCGTCGAGGCGGTGTCGTCGATCCGGCCGGGGTTCGTCGTCCTCCGCGCGGACGCCGGCGGCCGACCGGGCGAGCCGCTCGGCTCGGTCTACGTCGGCCGGACGCCGGACCTGACCTACCGGACGAGCGTCCCGGTCCCGCTCGAGGAGTCCGTCTGGGCCGAGTGGGACGGCAACCGGACGATTTGGGCGGTGCTGCACGGCGACGCCAACGGCAACGAGGAGTTCGACTACGGGACCGACCTGGCGGTGACGAACGTCAACCCCGCGGCGAGCACGCAGGTTACGGTCCGCAGGAGCGAGTCCGGCCGGGCCAGCGTGCTCGCGGCCGGGTTCGACCCCCAGCCGATAGACGACGGGACGATCACGGTCCGCCGGGCCGACCTGCCGACGGCGGGCCACCTCGTCGTCTACCCGACGGGGTCGAATCGCTCGGTCGGCTCCCGGTCGCTCCCGGCGGGGACCCACCGGAACGTCACCGTCCCGCTGAACGAGTCGTTCCTCGCCGACCGGACCCGCGACTTCCGGGTCCGGGTCGCCGCCCACCGCGACCGCGGCGACGGCGTCTTCGGCCCGTCGGACCCGCCGATCACCGCCGGCGACCGGGTCGTCGACACCTACTTCGCCGTCGCGCCCGGGAACGCGACCGACGACCGGCCGCTCGTCAACACCCCCACGGTGACGACCGCGCCCGAACGGTCGGCGACGGACGGACCGACCGCGGAGGGCGCCGCTCCCGGAACTGACACGGACGCCCCGACGAGCGCGCCGGCCGACGGGACGACCGACTCGGCGCCCACGACGGACGGTACCGCAGGTTCGGGGGCAGGCTTCGGCGCCGCGCTCGCCGCGCTGGCGGTCGGCCTCGCCGCGCTGGTCGCGGTCGCGCGGTCAGCGAGTCAGAGGTAGTCGCCCTCGACGGTCACCGTGACGGCCTCGCCGTCGACCACCAGGTCGTAGTCGCCGGCCTCGACGCGGTGGCCGTCGCCGGGCGCGTAGACGCCCAGGTTCTCGACGGGGACCTCGACGGTGACGGTCGCCCGCTCGCCGGCGTCGAGGTCGACCCGCTCGAACGCCTGGAGGCGCCGCTCGGGCATGACGAGCGTCTTCGCCTCCGTCCGGCTGTACACCTGGACGACCTCCGTCCCGCGGCGGTCGCCGACGTTCTCGACGGCCACGTCGAGTTCGACGGTGTCGCCGGGTCCGACGACCGGCTCGTCGACCGAGAGCTCGCCCGTCTCGAACTCGGTGTAGGAGAGGCCGTGCCCGAACGGGTAGAGCGGGTCGTAGGAGTCGGGGTGTTCGGAGTCGCCGATGGGACGGGGCTGGTGGAGGTGGTCGTGGTGGGCGTCGACCTGGGTGCCCGAGCGCGGGACCGTCACCGCCAGCCGGCCGCTGGGGTTGTTCTCGCCGACGAGCGTCTCGGCGACGGCCTTGCCGCCCATCGTCCCGGGGAAGTAGGCCATCAGCACGGCGTCGGCCCGCTCGTCGAGGTGCTCGACCGCCAGCGGGCGACCGGTGACGAGGACGCCGACGACGGGCGTGTCCGTCTCGGCGACGGCCTCGACCAGTTCCTGCTGGGCCTCGGCCAGCGCGATCCGCTCGCGGGTGGGGAACTCGCCCGTCTCGGTGCGGGGGTCGCCCGCGCCGAACTCGTGGAGGTACCACCCCTCGCCGAGCGCGAGGACGGCCACGTCGGCGTCGGTGGCCTTCCGGGCGGCCGCGTCCACGTCGAGGGTCTCGCTGTGGGTCGCCCCCTGCTCGTGGGTCACCTCGCCGTCGACGTGGGCGCCGACCTCCTCGCGGATCGTCGTCCCGTCGACGTGCTCCGCGCTCTCGACCGACCAGCCGCCGACCTGACTCACCAGGTCGTCGGCGTTCGGCCCGCCGACGAACACGTCCTCGTCGCCAGAGAGGGGGAGGATCCCGTCGTTCTTCAGCAGGGTCATCGCCTCGCGGGCGGTCTCCAGGGCGGCCGCCTGGTGGTCGTCCGCGCCGACCGTCTCGACGGCCTCCTCCGTCTCGACGTAGGGGTCCTCGAACAGCCCCATCCGGAACTTGCGTTCGAGGACGCGCTCGACGCTCGCGTCGAGCACCGACTCCGACAGGTCGCCCGACTCGACGAGGTCGACCAGCTCCTCGGCTTCGGGGTCGTTGCCCACGGAGGCCACGTCGAGGCCCGCCGTGCGGGCGTCGTAGGTCGCCTCCCGGAGGTCCGCGGCGGTCCTGTGGTCGTCGGTGAGGTGGCGGACGCCGCCCCAGTCCGAGACGATCGTCCCGTCGAAGCCCAGGTCGCCCCGGAGCAGGTCCGTCAGCCACCGCTCGGAGCCGTGGACGGGCTCGCCGTTGATGGAGTTGTAACAGGGCATCACCGACTCGACGCCCGCCTCCAGGGCGGCCTCGAACGGCGGGACGAACGTGTTGCGGAGCTTGTACTCCGAGACGTCGACCGGCGCGGCGTCCTCGCCGCGCTCGGGCTCGCTGTAGGCCGGGAAGTGTTTCGCCGTCGCGACGACGGTGTCGTCGGCCTCGATCCCCTCGCCCTGGTAGCCCCGCACCTTCGCGGCGGCCAGCTCGGCGACCAGCCGCGGGCTCTCGCCGAACGTCTCGAACACGCGGCCCCACCGGGGGTCCCGGCCCACGTCGCAGGTCGGCCCGTAGTTCTGGTGGGCGCCGGTCGCCGCGACCTCCGTCGCGGTGACCCGCGCGCCGGCCTCGACCAGGTCGGGGTCCCACGTCGCCGCCGCGCCCAGCCCGTTGGGGAACACCGCCGAGCCGGCGACGTAGGCGTGGCCGTGGACCGCGTCGACGTTGAAGAAGAGGGGGATCCCGAGCCGCGTCTCCTCGGTCGCCACCCGCTGGAGCTCGTTGACGATGTCGACGATCTCGCCGACCTCGGTCCCCGCCGACCCGCCCCAGCCAAAGGGCGCCGCGCAGCCGAGGTGTTTCTCGCGGACGAGTTCCTTGACCTCGGCCACGTCGACCTCGCGGTGCATCTGCCCGGCCCACGTTCCGACTAGCTGACCGGCCTTCTCTTCGACGGTCATCCGATCGAGCAGATCCGAGACCCGCCGGGATACGGGGAGATCCGGGCGTTGATACTCGGGATCCGCGTCACTCGATGGCATGTTCGGACTGATTTCCGACGCCCACATAAACATTGCGAGGTGAATCCCGCCGCCGGCCGTCCGAATGAGCCGAACGTCCGTCCGTGCTATCGATATCCACACGTATTTGTCGCTCGGCGGGCTGGAGTCGGGTATGACCGACGAGCAGTCCGCGCCGCTGGAGGGGGTCGACATCGGATCGGGTTCGCTGGACGACGACGAGCGCGAGCGGGTCCGCGAGGCGCTGACCTCGGAGACGAACATCAGGCGAAACGAGGCCGCGCAAACGCTGTCGCGGCTCTCCGCGGAGGACCCGTCGGCGGTGCGCCCGTTCGTCGACGAGCTCCTGGAACTGCTGGACGACGAGCGGGCGACGATCGCACAGCAGGCCGGGACGGCGCTGCTGGCGGTCGCCCGCGAGCACCCCGAGGACCTCGCGGGCTCGGTGCCCGCGGTGTTCGGGCTCATCGAGCGGGAGTTCAACTCGCTGGAGCTGCTGGGGACGCAGATCCTCGTCCAGGTCGTGCTGGACCAGCCCGGGGCGGTGGCGCCGCACCTCGACCGCGTCGCGGCGGTCCTCGACGGCCGCTCGCCCGCCTACGAGAGCGCCGACGGCATCGACATGGTCGACGACGAGGAGGCGCGCCAGACGATGCTCGAACACGACAAGCAGGAACACCAGTTGCTGGTCCAGTCCCAGGGCCGGCTGGCGAACGTGGTCACCGCCGCCGCCGAGGGCGCGCCCGGGGCGGCCGCCGACCACGTCGACGCGATCGTCGGGCTGTTCGACACCCCCGACGTGACGGTCGTCGGCGCGGCCGTCGACGCCGTCGGCGAGATCGCCCAGGCCGACCCCGAGGCGGCCGCCGAGGCCTACGACGGCCTGATCGCCTGTCTCAACCGCGACCACGAGACCGTGCGGGCCCGCGCCGTCCGCGCGCTCGGCCACCTCGGCGACGACCGCGCGGTCGGCCCGCTCGAGGACCTCGCCCGCGTCGAGGACGACGAGGAACTCGCCGAACTCGCCGCGGAGACGGCCGCGTTCCTCGACGAGCAGTAACTTCTGCGGTAGTCGGACCTACTCCGGGTCCTAGTCGTCCATCGCGCGCCTCGTGCAGAGGTAGTACGTCACGAGGAAGAAGACGGTCGACCCGACGATCAGCACCGCGTCCATGACGAGGACCGTGAACGCCTCGTCGCCCGGCGAGACGAAGACGAACGAGAACAGCAGCAGGATCCCCATCGAGGCCATGACCGCCAGCGCTATCGGGATCTGGTCGCGCTGACCGCACACGAAGTCGATTACCGTCTTTCCACCGGACACGTTCGGACGTGTCGACCGACGGTATTCAAGCCCCCGGTTGCCGCCCGGGCGTCACGATACCGGGGCGGGGACAGCGCGCGATGGGACTCCGCGAGTGTGCGGCCCGAACGGCGAGCGTCCGCGAAAAATCGGCGGTGCGCTGGTCGGGCGGCCGCGGGCGCGGTCAGTCGCTGGCGCTCTCGGCGCCGAACTCGCCCGAGGTGGCGTCGGTGTCGAACTCCTCGTCGGGGCCGACCAGTTCGGCGCCCTCGAGGGGCTCGCTGTCCCAGTACTCGTGGTCGGGGTCCTCGCGGAAGCAGGCCGCGCCGCTGCCCTCGCCCTCCACGTCGTACAGCGGCGGTTTCTCCTCCGTGCAGGCCTCCCTGGCGACGGGACACCGGGTGTGGAACCGACAGCCCGACGGCGGGTCGACCGGGTCCGGCACGTCGATCGAGCGCATCGGCGGTTCGCCCGCCTCCACCGCGTCGAGCTGGAGCGACGGCGTCGCCCAGCGCAGTACCTTCGTGTAGGGGTGGCGCGGGTCCTGGATCAGCCGCTCGGCGGAGCCGATCTCGACGATCTCGCCGAGGTACATCACCGCGATGCGGCCGTCGCCGTGCTCGGTGAAGTAGCGGGCGTTCGAGAGGTCGTGGCTGATGAACAGGAACGAGGTGTCGAACACGTCCTGGAGTTCGAGCATGAGGTCCATCAGCTCGACGCGCAGACTCACGTCGACGGCGCTGATGGCCTCGTCGGCGAGGATCGCGTCGGGGTTCATCAGCAGCGCCCGCGTCAGCGCGACGCGCTGTTTCTCCCCGCCCGAGAGCTGGTGGGGGTACCGGTCGGCGAAGTCGTCCGGCGGGTTCATCCCCACGCGGTCCAAAAGCGAGTAGATCCGGTCGCGGCGCTCGTTGGGGTTGATGTTCGGGTGGGTATGGCGCAGCGGCTCCGAGAGGATGTCGACGATGCGGCGGTTCGGGTTGAGCGAGCTCCCCGGGTCCTGGTGGATGATCTGCAGCGCCTGGCGGATCTCGTCGTAGTCGATGTCGCCGTCGCCGTCCTTGGCCTCCCAGATGTCCTGGCCGCGGTACTTGACGCTGCCGCCGGTCGGCCGCTGGAGGCCGATGGCCGTCTTGCCCAGCGTCGTCTTCCCGCAGCCGGACTCGCCCAGCAGCGCGACCACGTCGTTCTCGTAGATGTCCAGGTCGACGCCGTCGACCGCCTTGACCACCTCGGGGTCGTCGCCGAAGAGGTCGAACAGGCCCTGGTCCTCCTCGAAGTGGACCTCGACGTCCTCGAGCGACAGCACCGCCTGTTCGTCGGTCCGCGCGGTCACGTCGCGGTCCGGGCTCGACTGGACCTCGGCGTCGGCCGTGCTCTCGCCGTAGTTGAGGGTGATTTCCTCGCGGGCCTGTTCCCAGTGGTGGCAGGCCGTCATGTGGTCCTCGCCGATCTCCTCGAGGGGCGGGTCGTCGCTGACACACTCCTCGGTCGCGAGCGGACACCGCGGGTGGAAGCTACACCCCTCCGGGACGTTGACCGGCGCGGGGCCCTCCCCCTCGATGGGCTGCATCTCGGACAGCGGCGCGTCGAGGTTCGGCGTCGCGTTCAGCAGCGCCCGCGTGTAGGGGTGGCCCGCGTCGGCGATGATCCGGTCGCGGGGACCCACCTCGACGAACTCGAACGCGTAGATGATGCTCATCCGGTCGGCCAGCGCCGTGATCAGCGGCAGGTCGTGCGTGATGAAGGCGAGCGTCAGGTCGTAGCTGTCCTGCAGGTCGTTCAGCAGCATCAGGATCGACCGCTGCATCAGCAGGTCCAGCGCGGCCGTCGGCTCGTCCATCACCAGCACTTCGGGTTCGAGCACCAGCGACAGCGCGATCAGCGCGCGCTGCTGCATGCCGCCGGACAGCTCGTGGGGGTAGGCGTCGAGCACGCGCTCCGGTTCGAGGTACAGGTCCTCGAGCAGCTCGCGCGCGAAGGCCATCCCCTCGTCGACGTTGGCGTCGTGGGCCTTCAGCGTCTCCTTGAAGTGGGTCCCGACCTTCATCGTCGGGTTGAACGAGGACATCGCCCCCTGGAAGACCATCGAGATCTCCTCCCAGCGGAACTGTCGCAGCTCCTCGTCGCTCTGTTCGAGCACGTCGATCGTTCGGCCGTCCTCGGCGTGGTAGAGGATCTCGCCGGTGAGCACCCCGGGGTCGGGGATCGAGTCCAGCAGCGCCGAGGCGAACATCGACTTGCCCGAGCCGGACTCGCCGACGATACCGAGCACCTCGTCGCGCTCGATGTCGAGGCTCACGTCGTCGAGGACGTAGGTGTCGCCGCCGTCGAAGGTCACCTTCGCGTCGGTGACCTCGACGATCGGGTCCTCGACCGTGGACTGTACCGCCGCGTTCGCCGTGGATCGTTGGTCGGTTGCCATCTAGATCATCCCCTTCGTCGTCGTCTCGTCGCCCTCCGCGGTCGATTCGGACTCGCCGGCCATCCGGGTGCGGACCCGCGGGTTGAACACCCGGTCGAGGCCCTGACCCATGAGGATCAGCGCCAGCGCCAGACCGACGATGAAGATCATCGGCGCGATCAGCCAGTGAGCGGCCTCCGGGACGAACAGCGCGCCGTTCTCCTGGGCCCGCGCCAGCGTCACGCCCCACGTCGGGTCGCTGTAGGGCAACACGCCCAGGAAGTACAGCCCGACCGAGGCGAAGATGGTGTAGCGGGCGGCGAACACGAAGTTCACCGTCACGTACGGCATCAGGTTGGGGATCACGTCCTTCCGGAGGATCCGGAACGTGCCGGTCCCCATCGTCCGGGACGCCTCGACGTAGCTGTCCTCGCGGATGGTCAGCACCTGCGAGCGCAGCGACCGGCCGAGGCCGGCCCAGTAGTTGATCGTCAGGATGACGCCGACGAAGATCGGGTTCTCCGGGCTGAACGTGATCGCGAGGATGATCACCAGGGGGAGCCCGGGGATCGCCATGAAGAAGTCCGAGATGGACATCAGCACGTTGTCGACCCGGCCGCCCTTGTACCCCGCGAGCGTCCCGACGATGACCGCGAGGCCGGTCGCCCAGACGCCGCCGGCCAGCACCATCAGCAGGATGTCCGGCGTCGCGTGGACGAGCTCCGCGGTCAGGTCGACGCCCGAGGAGGTCGTCCCGAGCGGGTACGACCAGTTCTCGAACATGCCGATCAGCCGCGGCGCCTGGCTCGTCGAGGGCTCGCGCCACAGCCCGAGGACGGAGACCCCCGCGATCGCCAGGTAGACGGTGAGCAACAGGAGTCCGACGCGGGTCCGCAGGTCGGCCCAGGCGACGATGGCGGGCTCGTAGATGCTCCGCTCGTAGAACTCGCGGAGCCGGTCCCCTCTCGTCATGTCCGTGCCGGTACTCTCGCTCTGCCAGTCGAGCCCCTCCGTGGGGGAGTCGGATTCAGTATGCTTCACTGGAATCACCCGAACTGATCCGCGGGTCGATCAGGCTGTAGGTCAGGTCGGCGATGTACACGCCGATGACCAGCGCCACCGTGATGACGAGGAAGGTCCCCATCATCATCGGGTAGTCGTTGGAGTTGACGGCGTCGAGCAGGTACAGCCCCAGGCCCGGATAGTTGAAGATCTGTTCGAGGATCACGGTGCCGCCCAGCCGGAAGCCGAGCAGCAGCAGGAACCCGGTGTACATCGGCAGGATGGCGTTGCGCGCGACGTACCGGAGCGCGATCCGACCGTCGGAGAGGCCCCGGAGCCTGGCGACCTCGACGAAGTCCTCGCCGAGCACCTGGATGCTGTTGCCGCGCATCGCGAGCGCCTGCCCGCCGATCCCCACGATCGTGTACGACAGGATGGGCAGGGCGCCGTAGCGGAGGACGCTGATCGCGTAGTCCAGGCTCCAGTGGTTCTCGATGTTGGGGTTGGCCGTCCCCGACGCGGGCAACAGCCCCCAGCGGTACGACACGAACAGCAACAGCAGGATCGCGGCCACGTAGAACGGGATCGACATCCCCACGATCGACAGCGACGAGGTGATGGTGTCGAACTTCGACCCCTCCCAGTAGGCCTGGACCGCCCCCAGAACGATCCCGATCGCGAACATGAGTATCGTCGACATGACGACGACGAATATCGTCCACGGCGCCGCCTCGGCCACCACTGCCGCGACGGGTTCGCTGTACTGGATCGAGGTGCCCAGGTCGAGCTGGGCCGCCGAGATCATGTAGTCGATGTACTGTTGCCACAGCGGCGCGTCCGGCCGGACGTTCTGCAGGTTCGCGATCTGCTCGTTGACCTGCTCGGCTGGGACACCCTGTCGTTGCAGTTGCACGCGGAGTTGCGTGAACGGTCCTCCCGGGAGCAGACGGATCAGCCCGAAGGTGAGCGACATGACCCCGAAGATCGTGACGAACACCCGTGCTGTCCGTCGCACGTAGTAGTTAACCATGCGTCTTGTTAGCGGTATTTACAGCCAGTACCCTAAGGTCTAACGACTCGCATCGCCAGAAACGGTTCGGTCAGTGACCGGTCGGTTCGTCCGTCCGGATGGTCGTGGAGCGCGTTACTCCTGGGCGGTCAGCTTGCCCTCGCGCGGCCACCAGAACGGGGGCCACTTGATACCGCGAGCGGGGTCGCCCTCCTCGATGGAGATGTTCCACTCGTCGGTGGTGACCCACGACTGCTCGAACTTCGAGACCAGCGAGAGCATCGGCAGGTCGTAGTTGTTGTGCCAGGCGGCCTCCTGGACGATCGGCCGCGCTCCCTCGGTGGTCGGCTTGGTCGCGATCTCCTCGACCTTCTCGAGCGGGTTGAGCGTCATCTCGCCGTCGCCGCTCATGGCCGGGATGGTCTGCTCGGACTCGGCGTCGTAGTTGTGTCCGCCGTTGAGCGCGTCCAGGGCGATCTGGTGGCGCAGCGGGAAGTACGGGAACGACGACCGCGCCTGGCCGGGCAGCCAGTAGAAGGTGCCGACCTGGAAGTTCCCGTCGATGAACGCGCCCTGCCAGTCACTGGTGGGCCGCGTCGCGACCGACATGTCGAAGCCGAACTCGTTGAGGCGGTCGACGATGGTCTCGGTCATCGTCGTGAAGTCGGTCCACCCGCCGGGACTGAGGTAGTCGGCGCTGACGGGCTCGCCGTCGGGGCTCGTCCACGTGCCGTTCTGCTTCGAGTAGCCCGCGTCCTCGAGGATCTGGGTCGCCTCCTCGGTGTTGGTCGAGCCGACGCCGTAGTCCTCGAAGTTGCTCTTGGTGTCGCCGAGCCAGGCGTCGATGTCCTTGGGCGCGATCCCGCAGGGGACCGACGCCGGGAACTTCGTTCGCGGGCCCGCGTTCGCGACGAGCTCCTCGCGGTTGACGATGTGGGCGATCGCCTGGCGGACCGCGCGGTCGCCGAAGATGGGGTCGTCGTGGTTGAAGATCATCCCGTAGCCCCACTTGGCCGGGATGGTCTGGATCTCCATGACGTAGTCCTGGAAGGAGTTGACCGTCTCCGGCGCGGCGAACATGCTCCAGACGCTGTCGAAGCGCTTGCCGCCGGTGGTGAAGTCCTGCTGGGGCGCCGAGGCCTCCTGGTAGGAGTCGAACCGGTAGGTCGAGAAGTTGACGTTGTCGATGCTGTGGAACTCCTCGTTGCGCTCGAAGTTCCACTGCTGCTGGTTCTTGTCGACGTAGGCCCAGGCACCGCTCGTGATGACCTCGGTGTCGCTGGACTCCCACTGCCAGGTCTGGATCTCGGAGGCGTCGGCGTCGAGGAACTGCTCGAAGGCCGCGGCCGGCGTGTCGATCCACATGTTCCCCAGCTGGTGTTTGACCATCACGGGGTTGGTCGGGCCCGTGAGGTTCAGCTGGTAGGTGTAGTCGTCGACGACCTCGGTGCTCTCGACGTAGCCCCAGATCGCGCTGCCGACCTTCTCGAGGATCTGGAACTGCACGTCGATGTCCTCGGTGGTCACGTCGCTGCCGTCGGACCACGAGAGGTCCTCGCGGAAGGTCAGTGTGACCGTGTCCTCCTCGAACTCCCAGTCGTCCAGCGCCGCGAGCTGGAACTCCTGGGTCTCGAAGGAGTACGCGGCGTAGCGGTCGAACGCCAGCCGCCGCGCGGGCTCGGAGGAGATCTGCGTGTTGTGCGTGTTCAGCGTCCGGTTGGTCGGGTCGGCCTGGAGACCGCTCGCGTGGGTCTGGTCGACGACGTTGGTGCTACCACCGTCACCGCCGTCGCCGCCGTCTCCGCCGTCGCCGCCGTCTCCACCGTCGCCGCCGTCTCCGCCGTCGGATCCGGACCCGTCGGTCGGTGTTCCGCCCCCGCCACCACACCCTGCGAGTGCAGCGGCACCGGAGGCCCCTGCGAGTGTCAGGAACTTCCGGCGGTCTACGACATCGCTGTACTCATTGGTACTGTCAGACATGCCTCTGGTTGGTATACAATAACAGGTAATAAATGTTTTGGAAGGGGTCGAACCTGTCCGGCCGATTTCAGTCTCCGGTCGGGCGGGGAAACGGGCACACGACCCTTCAATACCCCCGAAATCGGGGTTTCGGTCGTCGAGTGCTCGACGCCGCCGGGACCACTGCCCGCACGACCCGTTTCACTGCCCCCCGTCGCCCCTGTTTCGGAGAACGGAACCCGATCGACGCCGCTCCCGCGCTCCCGGTCCGTATCCTACACCGATTATCATCGGAATTCCGCGCCGCGAAGGCCGGCAGTCCGGGACTGGGGGACCCGACCGACAGTCCCGTCCCAAAACAGACGTTCATCATAACCGAACAAAGTCTCGGCGGTGGATAACGAAAGTTTCGCCGACGCGCTCGCGCGCGAGCGCTCCCGGAGCCACCAGTTCGAGTCGGACCGGCGTCAGCGCCCGCGGGACGTGCCGCTGGGCGTGATCGTTCGTGGAAGGGTTTTTCACCCGGAGCGACTAACCTCGTGCAAATGTCACCGGACAGCGAGCGCGGTATCGGCCGCCGCGAGTTCGTCGCGGCCGCCGTCGCCATCGGTGGGGCGAGCGCGCTCTCGGCGTGTCAGGAACGGGAACGGGAGCTGGTGGGGACCGCCTCCGACACCGCCGGGGGCGGCGGGGGTGCCGACGGGACCCCGACCGGGACGGACACGGCGTTCGACCTGTCGGTCCCGTCGGGGAACCCCGACGCCCTCTCGGAGCGCCAGCACGCCTGGAACTACGCGGTCGTCCACGACGCCCACGGCAACACCGTCATCCCGCAACAACAGCTGATCCTCGGGCTCTCCTACGAGGGGTCGACGCCGCCGACCGAGGCCGAGCGCGAGCGGGTCGAGGGCGCCCTGCGGACGCTCGAAGAAGCCTTCCAGTGGGGCACCGGCGGGAACCCATCGGCGTCGTTCACCCAGGGACTGCTCTTCATGATCGGCTACTCCGCCAGCTACTTCGAGCGGACCGGCGACGTTCCGAAGCAACTGGTCCCGGCCGAGGACGTGCTCCGCGAGGTCGGCGAGGACCCCGCGAAGGCCGACGACTTCGACGCCGTCCTGCTCATGAACAGCGACATCGGTTCGGTCGTCATGGCCGCCGAGGCGGCGCTGTTCGGCGAGATCGAGACGGTCAACGGCGTCGAGGTGACCGACACCCTCGAAGGGGTGTTCTCCAAGACGGCCCGCCGAACGGGGATGGTCGGCAAGGGCATCCCCGCGGACGTGCTGGACAACGAGGAGATTCCGGAGTCGGCCCCGCTGTCGATGGGGTTCAAGTCCGGCTACCGCGACAGCCAGCCCTCCGAGGACCGGATCACCATCCGCGAGGGGCCCTTCGCCGGCGGGACGACGATGGCCGTCTCCCGGCTGGGCATCGACCTCGACCGCTGGTACGACCAGCCCCACGAGGAGCGGGCCGCCGAGATGTTCTGTCCCGCCCACGACACCGACGAGATCGGCGAGATCGGCGAGAAGCTCGGCGCCGAGAGCGGGATCACCGAGGAAAACGCCCACAGCGTCGAGGAGTTCGCCGAGGAGTACGGCCGCGTCGGCCACACGCAGAAGGTCGCCCGCGCGCGCGACGACGAGTTCGTGCCGACGATCCTCCGGCGCTCGGAGGGGGTCGCCACCGACACGGACCGGACGGAGTTCAACTTCACCGGCCTCCAGCGCCACGTCGAGGACTTCGTCGAGACCCGCAAGGCGATGAACCCCGACCAGTACGACGACGACTTGCCGGCCGACGACCACGGCATCATCGACTACCTGGAGACGCTCAACCGCGCGACGCTGCTCGTGCCGCCGCGTCCCCAGCGCGCGCTCCCGACGGGGACCGACACATGACAGGGAACTCGCTCCGGCGGGCCCTCCTCACCGTCGCCGTCGCGGCGGCGCTCGTCGTCTCCGGCTGCTCGGCCGCCCCCGGTTTCTTCGACGGCGGGGACGACGAGACGGCGAGCGCCGAGATCGGGTTCGTCGACGCCACCGACGAGGCCGGCCTCGCGTACAACGGGACCGGCACCGGCGCCGCGGGCAACGGCAACAACGGCGTCTTCGTCGCCGACATCGACAACGACGGCTGGCAGGACCTGCTCGCCGTCGGCGGCGAGCGCCCCGCCCTCTTCCGCAACACCGGTGGCGCCTTCGAACGCACGGGCGAACTCTCGGGGCTCGACCGCGAGTTCAAGAGCGCCGCGTTCGTCGACTACGACGGCGACGGCTGGCGCGACCTGATCCTGCTCGCCAAGGACGGCCCCGCGGTCGCCTTCCACAACGACGGGGGAAGCTTCGAGCGGACCGACATCGGCCTCGGCAACTTCACGCACCCGCTCGGGGCGGCCGCCGCCGACTACGACGGCGACGGCGACCGCGACCTGTTCGTCTACCAGTCGGGCGACTGGGCCGACGACCGCCCGGCCGGGTACTTCTCGACCAACAAGTCCGTCGAAGACGACAACGGCAACCCCAACGTCCTCTTCGAGAACACCGGCGAGTCGGGCGCCGACCGCTTCGAGCGGGTCGACGGGACGGGCATCACCGGTGACCGCTGGAGCCTCGCCGCCAGTTTCGTCGACCTGACCGGCGACGGTCGCCCCGACATCCACGTCGCCAACGACTACAACAACGACACCGTCTACCTCAACCAGGGGGACGGCACCTTCCGGCAGATCCAGCTCGGCGGCGCCACCGCCCGCAACGGCATGGCCTCGGAGATAACGGACGTGAACGGCGACGGCCGCCCGGACGTGTTCGTCACCAACATCGACATCCCGGCCTCCCGGGAGACGCTCTCGCCCGACCGCTACGAGCGGCTCGAGCGGTTCCTCCAGTACGTCATCCACTCCGGCCGGACGAAGGGCAACACCATGCTCGTCAACCAGGGGAACGGCGAGTTCGTCGACCGCGCCGACGCCTACGGCGTCCGCGAGGGCGGCTGGGGGTGGGCCGCCAGTGTGACCGACCTCGACAACGACGGGGATCGGGACCTGTTCCACACCACCCAGACGGTCGTCGCGCTCAACCAGTCCGACCCGGTCTTCACGCTCCCGATGGTCTGGGAGCGCGGCGGCGACAACTTCACCCGCCTCGACGCCTCCGAGCGAGGCCTCCGCGAGCAGGACGGCCGCGGGATGGTCACCGTCGACTACGACCGCGACGGCGACCGGGACGTGATCATCGCCGACTACCACGGCCCCTACGCCGTCTACGAGAACACCGTCCGGTCGCCCGACACTGACAGGGGAACCAACGCGTCGGCGCCCGCCGGCGCCGTCCAGTTCGAGATCGTCGACGGCGAGGGCGCGGTCGCCATCGGCGCCAACGCGACCGTCACCGTCGACGGCCGGGAGACGGCCGTCTGGCAGAACTCCCGGAGCGACTTCATCTCGCAGGGCTCGCCGGTCACCCACGTCGGGCTCGGCGACGCCGAGGGGGCGACCGTCGACGTGACCTGGCCCGACGGGACCGAGCGGACGGTCGAACTCGACGCCGACCGCCGCTACCGGGTCGGTCCCGACAGTATCGAGGTCGTCGCCAACTTCACCAGCGCGGACCCGGGCTGACGACAGTTCCGAGCCGTTCGGCCCGTCTCCCGTTTCAGACCCGCTCGCTGTGCATGATCACGTCGTCGCCCCGTCCGGGACTCCAGACGATCCGGACGATCGACCCCTCGCTCGCCTGGACGACCGTACTCTCGGACTCGGTCACGGGGTCGCTCCAGTCGGTCGCCCGCCGGTAGCTCTCGACGCGCACGGTGAGGTCGTCGGTCCGCACCGGCTGGCCGCCGGCGTGGGTGATCCGGACGGCCGTGTCGTTGACCCGCTCGACCGTCCAGTTCGCGTCGGGCGCCTCGGTCCCCCCGCTCCCGCCCGCGATGTTGAGCCCGACCACCACCAGCCCGCCGACCACGGCCACCACGATGGCCGCCCCGACCAGGTTCAGCATCGTGTCCCCGTCCATGCGCGCTACGTGGACGCCGAGCGGTATGAGCGTGTGGGCTCTCGGAGCATCCTGTTCGGTTTTTGGCCGATCAATCGTCGTCACCGCGATACGCGTCGTCACCGCGTTTCCGGATCCGCAGGACGTAGAGGATATCTTCGGTGCGGTCAGCCCGACATCCGAGCCGAAACGGGCCGACGCGGAGCTTCTGGTGGGGGGCGCCCTGTAGCGGTTCGAGATGTTCGGGCGGTTCTCGCCACTGATCCGTCACGATCTCGTCGAGTTTGCTGGCGACCCGGTCGAGCGCGTCGAAGTCCCGCCGTGCCGTGTCGGTGAGTTCCCAGTCCCACTCACTCATCGCTGTCGCGCGTCGTCCCGTCGAGACCGTACTCGGCCTTCACCTCGTCGCTGCTGTGCGTTCGCCCCTCACGGATCTCCGCTTCGCTGGTGAGCATCGCTTTCAGGTCGGCGCGGTTGAACTCGGGATGTTTGAGCGCGTCGCGGAGCACGGACCGGACGAACTCGCTCCGGCTGTTGAAGCCGTGTTCCTCCCACGTCGCGTCGACGTCCTCCAGAAACGTCTCCGTCATCCGGATGTTCACGGTCTTCTTCTCGGGCGAGGATTCCGCTTCTGCCATACTTCGTGTTGAATTTGTGTGTGGATAAGCGTTACGTCGGTGTCGTTCTCCCGTACCGAGCGTCACAATTCGGGGCAACAGACGCGTCGTTCGCACCGGACCGGCCCCGTCGCTGGCAAGCGTTTTGGGGCACCCGCACCGACGATCAGGTATGCGCTGGGTGCTCCGCGGGCTGATGGTCGTCGTCGGCGTGCTGACGCTGGCGGTGTACCTGGCCGGGGCCTACCTCGTCTACGAGCTGGCGCGGGCCGTCTGGGCGGTCAGGCCGCCGCTGTCGACGCTGGCGCTGTACCTGGCGGTCCTGACGGTCGTGTTCGCCTTCGTCAGCTACCGGGTCGGCACCGCCCAGATCCTCCGGAGCCTGCGGGTGTGGGAACTGCCGGAGGGGCGGGCGCCGACCCTCTACCGGCGGCTGGCCGGGTTCAGCGACGAGATGGGCATCGAGCGACCGGACGTGCTGGTCGCGGAGATGGGCAAGCCCAACGCGCTGGCGCTGGGCGGGGGGTTCGGCCCCGGCCACGTCGTCGTCGACCGGCGGCTGTTCTCGCTGCTGACCTTCGACGAGCTGTCGGCGATCCTCGCCCACGAACTGGCCCACATCGAGCGCAAGGACAGCCTGGTCCAGACGTTCGGCTACAGCGTGTTGCAGACGCTGTCGGGGGTGGCGGTCCTGGCCCTCGCGCCGGTGTTGCTCGTCGTCGCGGGGCTCGGCCGCGGCGTGGCGTGGATCCGCGGGCGGCCGGAGGCGTGGACGCGGACGGTCCCCGGCAAACTCCAGCGGGCGGTCGTCGGGGCGGTGTCGCTGGTCTTCTTCGCGCTGACGCTGGCGCTGCTGGCCCACTCCCGACGGCGGGAGTTCGCGGCGGACGACCGCGCGGCCGAAGTGACGGGCGACCCGCTGGCGCTGGCGCGGGCGCTCCGGAAGATCGAACGCGCGAGCGAGGGGCCGTGGTCGCTGCTCTCCCCGCTGTACGTCAACGGCGAGGAGGAGGGGCCGCTGACGCGGATGCTGTCGACCCACCCGGCGACCGACGAGCGGGTCGAACGCCTCCGCGAGCGGGCCGAACGCGACCGGCGGATCCGGGTCGAACGCGGCCGGCCCTGACGAGCACGTCACGGACGGCTCGGTCCGGGGCCGTCGCGAACGTTCCGGGCGGCTGCGGCGGCCGGGACCGCGGCGTTCGCCGGTGAACGGACGCGCCGCGTGTTCCGTATTCGAAAACCCTATACTCGTCTCGGGCGACAGTGCATTCAGCATGAGTGAATCCGACGAGGGGACCGTGCGTATCGGTCTGAACGGCTTCGGCCGCATCGGACGCAACGTCTTCCGCGCGTCGCTCGGGGACCCGCGCGTGGAGGTCGTCGGCATCAACGACGTGATGGACGACGACGACATGGAGTACCTCGCGAAGTACGACACGGTGATGGGGACGCTCGACGGCGTGACCCTCGACGAGGGCGTCATGACCGTCGACGGCACGGACTTCGGCGCCTCGGTCCACGGGGAGACCGACCCCGCCGAGCTCCCGTGGGACGAGCTGGACGTGGACGTGGCCTTCGAGGCGACCGGCATCTTCCGCAACTACGACGACGCGAGCAAGCACCTCGACGCCGGGGCGGACAAGGTCGTCATCTCCGCGCCGCCGAAGGGCGAGAAGCCGGTCAAGCAGATCGTCTACGGCGTCAACCACGACGAGTACGACGGCGAGGACGTGGTCTCGAACGCTTCCTGCACCACGAACTCCATCACCCCCGTCGCGAAGGTGCTCCACGAGCGGTTCGGCATCGAGGCCGGCCAGCTGACGACCGTTCACGCCTACACCGGCTCGCAGAACCTCGTCGACGGCCCCAAGTCGAAGACCCGCCGGGGCCGCGCGGCCGCCGAGAACATCGTCCCGACCTCGACCGGCGCCGCCCAGGCCGCCACCGAGGTCCTGCCGGAGCTGGAGGGGCGACTCGACGGCATGGCCATCCGCGTCCCGGTCCCCAACGGCTCGATCACCGAGTTCGTCGTCGACCTGAACGAGGAGGTCACGGAGACCGACGTGAACGACGCCTTCCGCGAGGCCGCCGCGGGCGAGCTGGCGGGCGTGCTCGGGGTCACCGACGACGAGGTCGTCTCGACGGACATCCAGGGGACGCCCTACTCCTCGCAGGTCGACCTCCAGTCGACCAACGTCGTCAACGGCATGACGAAGGTCCTCACCTGGTACGACAACGAGTTCGGCTTCTCCAACCGGATGCTCGACGTGGCCGAGTTCGTCACCGACTACTGACTCCCGGCGAGCGAACGGACGGGTTTTTTCTCGCCGCCGGGCGACGGATCGAACACACCAATGGCCTCGTTCAAGACGCTCGACGACCTCGGAGACGGACAGCGCGTGCTCGTGCGGCTCGACCTGAACTCCCCCGTGGAGGACGGCGAGGTGCAGGACAACCGCCGGTTCTCCCGCCACGCCGAGACCGTGCGCGAACTCGCGGAGCGCGACTGCGCGGTCGTCTGCATGGCCCACCAGGGCCGCCCCGGCCGGGACACGTTCGTCTCGCTCGAACAGCACGCCGACATCCTGGGACGGCACGTCGGGAAACCGGTCGAGTTCGTCCCCGACACCTTCGGTGACCGGGCGATCTCGGCGATCAACGACCTCGAAGGCGGGGAGATCCTCCTGCTGGAGAACACGCGGATGTGCGACGAGGAACTGCCCGAGGAGTCCCCCACGGAGAAGGCCGAGACGGAGTTCGTGCGCGCGCTGGCGCCGGAGTTCGACGCCTACGTCAACGACGCCTACTCGGCGGCCCACCGCAGCCACGCCTCGCTCGTGGGGTTCCCGCTGGCGCTGCCCGCGTACGCGGGTCGGGTCATGGAGGCCGAGTACGAGGCCAACACGGCCATCGCCGAGCGGGAGTTCGAGGGGAACGTGACGATGGTCGTCGGGGGGACGAAAGCCTCCGACGTGATCGACGTGATGACCGCCCTGGAGGACAAGGTCGACACGTTCCTGCTCGGCGGCATCGCGGGCGAACTGTTCCTCCGGGCGACGGACGTGCCCGTCGGGCGCGACATCGAGGGGATGGATCTCTTCGACGACCAGTGGGCGGAAAACGAGACGACGATCCGGAGTCTCCTCGACGACTACGGCGACCAGATCCGGCTGGCGCTCGACCTGGCCTTCGAGGACGAGGACGGCGAGCGGTCGGAGATCGAGGTGCTCGACATCGAGGAGAAAGACCGGGCGTTCCTCGACGTGGGGTCGAACACCGTCTCGGAGTACGCCGCCGTGATCGAGAGTTCGGAGGCCGTCTTCGTCAAGGGGGCGCTCGGGCTGTTCGAGGACGAGCGGTTCGCCGACGGGACCGTCGGCGTCCTCGAAGCCATCGCCGAGACGGACTGTTTCTCGGTCGTCGGCGGCGGCGACACCTCGCGGGCCATCGAGATGTACGGGATGAGCGAGGACGACTTCGGGCACGTCTCGATCGCCGGCGGCGCGTACATCCGCGCGCTGACGGGCGAGCGGCTGGTCGGCGTCGAGGTCCTGCGCGAAGGGGAGTGACCGGCGTCAGGCCCGGCGACACCAGGCGTGGCGCGCGGTCCAGTCGTCGGCGGGCGGGTCCGCGCTGACGACCCGCCCACCCGAACCCCCTTCCGGTGGCGTGCCATCCCGTTGACCCTCCCCGGTGAGCCGTGCGTGCCGCCGCGTCCAGTCGCCGCCGATCTCTCCCATGTACCCCGCTCGGTCCGCGGCAATAAATTTCTTTCTCCAGTACGTGAAATAAAGTAACTCGGCGGCGAGTTAATCTCTCGGGCGAGAGGGTCGCACGGGCCGTGGTCCCGGCGGTCAGGAGGGCGGGGCGTCCCACTCGTCGGCGGAGTCGCGGGGGTCGTAGCCGAGCACGTCGCGGGCGTGGTCGATGTCGAACCATCGGTTCTCGTTGTCGCTGACGCCGTAGAACACGTCGAACTCGACGGAGCCGTCCGCGAGACACCGCTCGACCATGTGGGCGATGTCCCGGCGGGACTGCCACATGCAGCGCATCCGGGCGACCTGCTCGTCGTAGGCCGCCGAGTCGGGTTCGAAGCGCCCCTGGTCGACCCCGCGCTGGGCGTCGCCGTAGGGGTGGTCGTACTCGGGGTCGCGGACCGCGCAGATCCGGAGGGCGTACACCGCCAGGTCGCTCGCCTCCGCGGCGAGCCGGCCCAGCCCCTCGCCGTAGACCTTCTCGACGCCGTACATCGAGTCCGGCCGCGGCTGGACGGCGTGGTCGACCTCGAACTCCGACCCGTAGTAGATGTCCGGCGCGTTCTCGATCTCGTACATCCCGACGGCGTGGTTCGAGGAGGCGTAGACGAGGGTGTCCAGCCCCGTCTCGATGGCCGCCTCGTAGACGCTGGCGTGCAGGCGCAGATTTTCGAGGTGTTCGTCGCTCCAGACGACGGTCTGGTCGGAGGTGCCGCCGACCTCCATGGGGACCCGCGCGAGGTGGACGACGGCGTCGGCGTCGGCCACGTGCTCGCGGACGACGGCCGCGTCGGTCGCGTCCGCGACGACAGATTCCACGTCGTCGTCGGGGTGTTCTTCCACGTCGAGGCTGGTGAACGAGTGCTCGCCGTCGCCGAGGTGGTCGGTGATCGCCGTGCCGATGGTGCCCGCGCCGCCCGTGATGAGTACGTCCATGCGGGCCGTTCGACGCGGGCGCTCTTGAACCCGCGCCTCCCGGAAGCGGCGCCGGGGGACGGCGACGCTCCGGGACGCGGCGCCGAGGGACACGTTGATTGTCCGTCCGCGGGAACGACCGGGCATGCGACTCGGCATCGTCTCAGACACGCACGACGACCTCGACGCCGTCGAGGCGGCCGTCGAGACCTTCGAGCGCGAGGACTGCGACGCCGTCGTCCACTGCGGCGACATCGTGGCACCGTTCTCGGCGACGCCGTTCGCCGCCGGCTTCGAGTTCCACGCGGTCCGGGGCAACAACGACGGCGAGTGGGCGCTGGCCGACACCGTCGACGACTTCGGCACCTACCACGGCGAGACGGCCGAGCTGACGTTCGACGGACGGGAGATCGTCGTCTACCACGGGACCAGCGGCGCGGTCGTCGACGCCCTGGTCGAGTGCGGCCGCTACGACTACGTGCTGCACGGCCACACCCACGAGTTCGTCCACGAGACCTACGAGGACACGGTCCGGATCAACCCCGGCGGCGTCCCCTTCGAGGGCGCGCCCGGCCCCCACTACGCCGTCGTCCTCGACACGGGGTCCGATCGGGTCGTCGACGCCGGGTCCGACGACCTCGAACGGTTCACGCTGTCGGACGGGGTCGAATAGGAGAGCAGGAAAACGGCGGCGTCAATCGTCGTCGAGCGCGCCGTCGGCGACGGCGGGCGAGCGGGCGGGGTCGCGGAGCGACCCGCCGATCCCCCCGTCGAGACCGAGCGCGTCCTCGGTGAGTGTCGTGCTCTCCTCGCGGTCGGCGGTGTCGGCGACGGCGCGGACGGCGTCGACGTTCTCCGGCACCACGTCGGCCTCCTGGTGGATGGCCTGGAAGAGGTAGAGGTCGCGGCCCTCGACGGTCACCGACTCGCCCCAGATGCAGTTCTCCCAGCAGTCCCCGCGGGGGCGGCCGGCGTCCCGGGCGAACTCCTTGAGCTTGCCGGCGCCGTCGATGTCCAGTTCCGGCGGGAGGACGGCGAGCCGCGACTCCGCGCCGAGCAGCTCGCGGACCGACTCGGCGTCGGCCTCGCTCTCCAGCGTCACGTTGACCGAGTGGGTGTGCATCAGCGTCGCGGGCACCTTCATGCCCATCGTGTCCACGTCCAGGTCCGGGAAGACCGTGTTCAGGTCGGGGCCGTGGTGGGAGGGGATCTCGACGGGGTCGGGCAGCGTGTCGTTGATCGGGCCGCGGTCGGTCTGGCCGGGGTCGCCGCCGCGGCGGACGAGCGTGACGCGGGCCTTCTCGATCCCGTACTCCTCCGCGATGGGCGCGAACAGCCGCGAGAGCCCGGTCGTGTTGCAGGAGACGACACGGACGTAGTCGGCGCCCCGGGCGGCCTCGTAGCTGGCGCGGGCGTTGAAGCTCACCTCGGCCACGTCGGCGTCCTCGCCGCCCTGGAAGACGGCGGGCGTGTCGTGCTCGCGGTAGAGCTCGGCGTTCTCGGCGCCGATCCCGGCCGGCGTGGCGTCGACCACCACGTCGCTCTCGGCGACGAGCTCGTCGACGGTGCCCACCGTGTCGAAGCCGGCCGCGGCGAAGGCGTCCGTGCGGTCGCCGTCGACCGCGTAGAGGGGATACCCCCGTTCGAGCGCGACCTTCGCCTCGAAGTTCGGGCTGGTCTTGGCGACGCCGGCGACCGCCATGTCCGGCTGGGCCCGTATCGCGTCCGCGACACGCTTGCCGATTGTGCCGTACCCGTTGACGCCGACCTGTATCATACCTCCCGGTTCGCCGGCGACGGGCATAATTCTTTTCACGACATTTTCCGAGAAATTAACTCGGAATCGAAAAAGGGATTTCGGGAAGAGCGTCGCTGACGCGCGTATTGAGAGGGTATGACACGGGGGTGGGTAGCGAGGCGGTCAGCCGCCGGCGGAGACGTTGGCGGCCGTCTCGGGCGGGACGCGAGCGGGGTCTGCGGTGGGCGTCGGCGAGGGGCTGGCTGTCGGCGGCGGTCCGGCGGTCCCCGAGGGGGTGACGGTCGACGAGGGGGCGGCCGTCGCCGACCGGTCGGTCGCGGCGTCGGGGACCCACCCGGGGCGGTCGACCGTCGTCTCGCCGACGCGGTCGTAGGTGTAGCGCCACTCGACGGCGATCCGCTCGTCGACGTTGCGGAGGACGAACTCGTAGTGGACCGCGCGGACGTACCCCTCGGGGGCGACCCACAGCGTCGCCCGGAAGTCGTGGACCGCGTAGGCGCTGTAGGTCTCGGGGATCTCCGGCGGGACGTGGTCGGAGACGATCCGCGCGTACGTGCGGCCGTCCCTGGTCACCGCGTCGACCGAGTCGTACCCCGTCTCGACGAAGGCGAGCACCTCGAAGGAGACGGCCTCGGCGTACCGCTCGCCCGCCGGGCCGGTCGACCGCACCGTCGCGGGCGACACCGCGGTCCCGTCCGGGGCGACGACGCGGCGGTAGGCGCCGTCGCGGTCGCCGTAGGTGAGCGTCAGGTTCGTGCCGCCGTCCTCGTTGCGGACCAGGAAGCTCCCGTCGGGTCCGACGGCGATCCGCCGGTCGTACTCCCGGGTGATCGCCCCGTCCCCGCCCGCGGTGCGACGCTCCCACGACAGGGTGTAGGAGTGCGACGACAGGTAGTCGACGTGCGCGGCGTACAGCCCGGTGGCGTTGACCGTCCCGCCGGCCGAGACGGCCGGGAACGCCCCCAGCCGCTCCCCGGGCGTCGACGGCGCGGGCGTGTCGGTCGGTCCCGGGTCCGGCACGGGCGCGGGCGTGACTGTGTCCGCGGGCGTGGGCTCGCCGCCGCCCGCGAGCGCGCTACAGCCCGCGAGGACCACGAGGAGAGTCGTGGCGACCAGCAGCGCGCTCCCGCGCACTCCGTCGCGGTCCGCTCCGGCCAGCGGGCTCACCGCTCGCTCCCTCCCTCGGTCGCGGTCGCGGACGACGCGCTCGTGGTCGGCACCGATGCGGTCGCGGTCGCCGTCCCGCCCGGCGGGGCGACCCAGTCGGGCCGGGACACGTCCGTCTCGCCGACGCCGCGGTACGCCGAGCGCAGCGACACCGCGACCTCGTCGCCCCGGAGCGCGTACTCGTACTCGACGACGACCGCCCGCACGAGCCCCCCGGTGGTCACGTACGCGGTCGCGGTGTAGTCGGTGATCCGCTGTTTCGCGTGGCCGTCGGTGATGGTCGACGGCGGGGCGGTCACGTGGAGGCGGTAGTAGGTCCGGCCGTCCCGCTCGACCGTCGAGACCGAGGCGCCGTCGACCGGGAAGTAGCGGCCGAGCGTCTGGCCCGTCCGCAGGTAGTGTCGGTGGTCGGGGTCGCCGCCGCCGACGCGGTACCCCGAGCCGTTCGCCAGCGAACTCCGGACGTAGCGGCCGGTGTCGTCGGCGTAGACGGCCCCGCCCGTCGTCCCGGTCATCCGGCGGGTGAGCAGATACGAGCCGTCCTCGTCGACCCGCAGCCGGCGCTCGGCGATGTCGACGGTGGCGTCGGCCGTCCCGTCGCCCGACGGGCGGACGGTGCGGCTGTAGTTCAGCCGCCAGCGGAACGACCGGCCGTCGAGGGCCGCGAGGTGCGCCCGCGTCAGCGCGCCGGGCGAGACGCTCCCGTTCGGCGCGATCCCGGGCGGCGGCGTCGGCGTCGTCGCGGGCGTGTCGGTCTGGACCGGCATCGGCGTCACGGTGTCGGCGGGCGTCGGCCCCGCGTCGCCGGGGGCGAGGGCGCTACACCCCGCCAGCGTCACCGCGAGCACCGCGACCAGCGCGAGCCGTCGGACCATTGGCGGACGTTAGGACGAGACGCACATAAGGGGCGCGACGAGGTGCGGGTCGGCCGGACAGCCGCGCCGCGAGCGCGGCACTCGCGCGGGGTCGCCGGTCGCTCCCGAAAGGGACAAGGCGGCCGGGACGAACCTGTGGGGTGTGCGAATCGAGAACAGCTTCATCCCGGTCGACGGCGTGGGCGAGCGGACCGAGCGGTCGCTGTGGGAGGCCGGAGTCACCCACTGGGACGCGTTCGACCCGTCGGCCGTCGGCGCCCGGCAGGCCGAGAACATCGAGTCGTTCGTCGCGACGGCCGCCGAGCGCTTAGACGACGGCGACGCCGCGTTCTTCCGCGAGCGGTTCCCCTCCGGCAGCCACTGGCGCTGTTACGAGAACTTCCGCGAGGAGGCCTGCTTCCTCGACATCGAGACGACGGGGCTCGACCAGCAACGCGACGACGTGACGGTCGTCGGCCTGCACACCCCCGGCGAGACCGAGACGCTGGTCGCCGGCCGAGACCTGACCGCCGACCGCCTCCAGCGCCGGCTCGACGACGCGAACCTGCTCGTGACGTTCAACGGCAAGCGCTTCGACGTGCCCTTCCTCGAGTCGGCGTTCGGCGTGGACGTGGACGTGCCGCACGTCGACCTGATGTACCCCTGCCGGCGGCTGGGGCTGACCGGCGGGCTGAAGGCCGTCGAGCGGGAGACGGGCATCGACCGCGACCGGCCGGACCTGTCGGGCGAGGACGCCGTCCGGCTGTGGCGCGAGTACGAGCGGGGCGACGACTCGGCGCTGGAGACGCTGGTGTCGTACAACCGCGACGACACGGAGAACCTCCGCGCGCTCGCCGACCGCGTGACCGACCGCCTCGACAGCGACGTGTTCGTCGGCCGGGAGTAAGCCGGCCGTTCGCCGCCCCGGGGAGTGGGGCGCCGCGCGGGGAGTGCGGTTCCACCGGAGCGCACCCGGCGAATGTGACCGGCTCGCAAGCGGGATCTAAAGAAACTTAACGGTTCATTACGCACGTGAGGGACATGGACGGCCCCTCCAAACGACTCGCTCGCGCGCTGCTGGCCGCCGTGCTGGTCCTCGCGGCGGGAGCGGTCGCGAGCAGCTACGCGACGGCGGAGCCGAACGTCGCGCGCACACACGGGTCGCTCGCCGGCGCCGACGACCCCTCCGCGCTCGCCGGCGCCGACGGGTCCCCCGCACCCGGCGCGACCGGCGTCGCGAGTCCCGAAGCGTCGCCCACCGAGGTCTCGCCGGGCCCCGACGGCGCCGGCCTCACCGACCCCGGCGGGTCGCCGGACGGCGCGGCAAGCGACGCCGACGGCCCCGCCCTCGTCGACCCCGCCGAACACGACCACGACGACCTGACCGTCGTCGGCACGCAGGGGTTCTACGCCTCCGACGAGCAGGCCGAGCTGGTCGCGTTCGACCGCTCGGGCGAGGTCGCCTACTACGAGGACGACTACCGCGTGTACTTCGACGTCGACCCCGTCGAGGGGCAGCCCTACACCGTCGAGTACCTCGCCGCCGAACACCGCGACGGCGAGGCCTGTGCGAACGTCAGCACCGAGCGCTGCACGTACAACGTCTTCGAGCGCGTGAACATGACCACCGGCGAGACCCGGACCGTCTACGGCGAGCTCACGCCGAAGATCTACTCCGGGCGCTGGCACGACGTCGACCGGATCAACGACACCCACGTCGCCGTCGCGGACATTCTCCGGGACAGCGTCCGCGTGGTGAACGCGACGACCGACGAGACCGTCTACGAGTGGAACGCCTCCTCGTACTTCGACCCCGACGCCGGCGGGGCGGCCGGCGACTGGACGCACATCAACGACGTGGAGGTGCTGGCCGACGGCCGACTGATGGTCAGCGTCCGCAACATGGACCGGGTCGTGTTCGTCGAGCCCGGCGAGGGCGTCGACCCCGACTGGACGCTCGGCGAGGAGGACAACTACGACATCCTCTACGAGCAGCACAACCCCGACTACATCCCGCCCGAGCGGGGCGGCCCCGCCATCACCGTCGCCGACTCCGAGAACAACCGCGTGCTGGAGTACCAGCGGGTCGACCCGGAGACGGGCGAGGCGACGACGGCGGCCGACGGCGAGTGGCGCCGCTCGTGGGGCTGGCGGGACAGCCGCGTCCAGTGGCCCCGCGACGCCGACCGGCTCCCGAACGACAACACGCTGGTCGTCGACACGCACGGCGACCGGATCGCCGAGGTCGCGCCCAACGGGAGCGTGGTCTGGGACGTCACCGTCGGGATGCCCTACGACGTCGAGCGGCTGGGCACCGGCGACGAGAGCACGGGCGGGTACAGCATGCGGTCGATCCGCGACGACCGCGGCACGACCGCCGGCGGGTCCGGCGCCCGGTCGGGCGTCGGCGTCCCCCTGGTCCAGCCGGCCAGCGAGGACATCGACCCCGGCGCCGTCCCGCCCGCCGGCCGCATCACCCACCCCGACCGCGGCCCCGCCGAGACCGTCTGGGTCGCGCTCAAGGAGCTGACGCCGAGCCTCGTGGTCAACGGGATGCTGTACGCCGCCCCCTCCTGGGTCCGGTTCACCGACCTGGCGTTCGGCGCCCTCGCCCTCCTGACCGGCCTCACCTGGGCGGGGACGGAACTCTACTGGTCGCGGTACGCCCCGTTCGCAGCCCTCCGTCGACGGCTCCGGCGCGCCCGCCGGTCCTGACGCCACACCGTTCCTCCCTCCGCTCGACGCGACGCCCGGGAGCCCGTCACCCATCCTCCGACCGCCCGACGCGACACTCGCGTCCGTCCCTTCTCCGACCGCCCGACGCGACACTCCCGGCCGCGTCCTTTCTCCGCCCGCCCGCGATCGGGAGCCGTCCGTACCGCACGGTCCCGCCGGTCGTATCCGTCTTACAGAATACTACGCGATCTGTTCGTTCCGATGAAGTACGCATTCTTCGCTTTTTTCGAAAGGGTCGTTCAGCGATTCGAAACGCGGGTTCAAGGTCCGTACGCCGTGCCGTACGGCGATCTCCAGTTCCGGTACGGTCGGCGGGACCGCCGACAGGTCGGCCCGCGAGGATAGTCGAAGTGCCGAAATTTCGCTCCTGTGTGCTTTTCACGTATGATGTCTCCGGATCGGACCCCGTTCGCCGTGCAGGGGCTCCGCGGTCCCACATCCTAACAGAATTAGTATATAACGACAGAAGTCTATGATCACAAATATTCACTACGGTTCGAGTAAACATCTCCGGTGAGCGGTCGGAGCCGGTTCGGCGAGCCGTCGTCGGGCGGGACGGGAGCGAGTGCGGGGGCGGAGACCGGACGGGTCGGGTTCAGACCTCGGTGACGCGCTGGTAGCCGTCGTCGAGCGCCTGGGCGTCCTCCTCGAGGAGGGCGACGACGACGTACTCGGCGTACTCGGCGACGTAGTCGACGAGACGGGCGATGCGGTCGGAGTCGATCGCCTCGATCGAGTCCAGCAGGAGGAACGGACAGGTCTCGTACACGTCGTGGGTGAGGTAGCCGGCGAGCGCGAAGATGAGCCCCGTCACCTCGCGCTCGGACTCGCTGAGGTGGTCGATGGAGTCCTCGTAGGTCGTCCCGTCCTCGGTGCTCCGGACGACGTGGAGGTCGAAGACCGACTTCTCGACGCGCCGGCGCCCCTCCTTGACGCGCTCCTGTTTGCGCTCGATCCAGATCCGTTCGAGGTTCTCGTAGCCGAGCATCTCCAGCACCGACTCCATGTGCTCGTTGAACTGCTCGACCGCCTCCGTCTCGATGCGGTCGATCCGGGTGCGCAGGTCCTCGATCCGGTCCTGGATCTCCTCGCGTTCGGCCTTCAGGTCCTCCCGGCGGTCCAGCTCCGCCTCGATGCGCTCGATCTCCTCGGAGACCTCCTCCAGTTCGTCCTGCCGGCGCCCGATCTCGAACTCCAGTTCGTTGGCCTCGCGGTGGAGGTCCAGCAGGTCGCTCTGGGTCTCGTCCTGGAGCTCGTTGACCTCCGCCTCCAGCTCGTCGATGCGCTCCTCCAGCCGGTCGCGCTCGTCCTCGAGGTCCGCGACGCGCTCGCGGCGCTGGGCGAGCTCCGACTCGGCGCGCTGGCGGCGGTCCTCGAGCTGGGAGCGCTGGCGCTTCTGCTCCTGGTAGGTCGCCTTCTCGGTCTTCAGGTCGTCGATCTCCGACTGCAGGTCCTGCCGCTCCGAGAGCTTCGACTGGCGCAGCTCGCGGATGCGGTCGAGGGTCTCCTCCACGTCCGCCTGGTCGACCTCGCTCCCGCAGGTCCAGCAGACCACCCGGTCGTCGACGAGCCGCTCGGTCAGGTCCTCGGCGTCGTCCTCCCCCCGTAGCGCGGCGACCACGTCCGAGCTCGTCCCCTCCAGCATCTCCTCGTTGAACTGGATCACCTTCTGGAGCTCGTTGACCGTCGAGTCCAGCGTCTGGCGCTGGTCGCGCAGCCGGCCGATGCGGTCCTCGACCTCGCTCACGTCGCCCGACACCTCCTCGGGGAGGTCCTCCAGCTCCGACTCGACCTCCTCGATCTCCGACTCCAGCGCGTCGATGCTCTCGCGCTCGCTGTCGAGGTTGTAGCGCACGTCCTCCAGGTCCGAGCGGGCCTCCCGGAACGACTCCAGCGCGTCCTCGAGTTCGGCCTTCTGGTCGCGTGTCGTCCCCAGGTCCTGGTCGGCGTCGTCGATCTGCTCTTTCTTCTCGGCGAGCTCCTCGCGCTTGTCCTCGATCTCCGCTTCGAGGTCCTGGCGGCGCTCCTCCAGCTCCGGGAGGGAGCTGCGCAGCGACTGGAGGTCGTCGAGCCGCTGCTCCAGTTCGTCGCGCTCGCTCTGCAGCTCGTCGATCTCCGACTCGATCGCGGCCGTGTCCACCGGCCGCATGATGAGCTCGCGGAGGTTCTCCGTGCGCTCGACGGCCCGGCGGGCCTCGTTGGACTCCAGCAGGAAGACGAAGAGGTCGGCGATCTCGGAGTCGTCCAGGTAGGGGTCGCCGTCCGTGACCACGGTCCCGTTCTGGCGGGTGAGCGTCCGCGTGTACGTCTCGTCGCCGACGGTCAGCTCGACGCGCCCCTCGTCGGCGTCGCCCTTGAGCGAGACGTTGTCGCTCCCGAGCCCCGCCATGATGGCCTGTAACAGCGACGTGCGGTTCGTCGCGTTGCGGCCCGTGAGGATCGTCACGCCCGCCGAAAACGACACCTCGGTCCTGTCGATCCCGCCGACGTTCTCCACGGTAACGTCTACCGGCTTTGCCTTGCTATCAGTCGCTCCCATGTGTACCGGTGGCCGTCAGTGGCGGATAAAAGTACTGCATCGCCGCTCGCGTTCCGGCCCTCCCGGACGACGAGACCGCCCGGTCCCGGCGCCGTCCGGCCCGATTACACACATACGAGTGTAATGCTTACTCGTCGACTCGACAGCGGCAGCCGCCGCGCTCGATGAGGTCGATCGGGTCCTCCTGGCGGCCACACTCCTGGCAGACGACCTGCACGTCCGCGATCACGTCGACGGGGCCGATGTCCAGCCGCTCGGTCGACCGGAGGTTCTCGACGTTGCGCCGCGTGACCGCGTTCAGCCGGCTGGTGAGCCGCTGGATCGTCTCGACGGACTTCTCGCGCTGGTCGCCGTCGTCGCCGCCCTCGTACTCGGCGTCCCGGTAGTCGCGCAGATAGGTGTGGACGGCGTAGTGGCTCACGAAGTCGTTCTGGAGGTCGTCGACGTCGATCCCCTCCCGTTCGAGCCGGTTGCGGGCCTGCGTGCGGGCCCCCTCGGTCACGTCGTCGCCGGTGAGCAACTCGTAGATGTTCTCCAGTTCCCCCTGCAGCGTCACGACCCCCGCCTCGTCCATCGCACTCTCCAGCACGCGCCGGTTGAAGAAGTCCGCGAGGTCGCGCAGGCTCTGGCGCTCCCGGCCCTCGCCCGTCCACCGCCGCTCCAGTTCCCGGCCCAGATCCCCCAGGTCGTACTTGCGCACGACCCGCTCTACCTTGTTGTCCGGGCGCTCGTCCTGTCGATTCGTCATGCACACTGGCTACCACGGACTCGCTGATAGGTCTTCCGCTCGCCGCTCCGTCCCCCACTGCGACACCCTGAAGGCCGAACGACGACACCCGTCGCCGGAACGGCCCCGACCTGCGACCACCCCACCTCGACCCGATCGTCGGCTTCGACCTCGCCCGCTCGACCACAAGTATCCGTTTCCAATTATTGAAATTTTTCTTTGACTTCTGGATCGGTCCGTCTCCGAGAGAGATATTCGATCCGGCGCTAGAAACCCCAGTTCCCCGTTTTTCCCGCACATCGTACGAATACGATATCCTGTCAGAATTTGCGATTTCTACCAGCCGAACAGAGTCGAATCCGCATTTTAGACGCTCTTATCCCCGATACCGAATATAGAGGATCAATATCACGGAAACAGTAGTTTCTGTGTTTACTCCCTGTTTTTGTACGATCTCTTATTATTCTGGGCGGCACCGACCGGGCCGGCGGACCGCGCTCAGGCGGTCGCGGGGTCGGGGCGGAGGCGGGCGAGGCGCATGGCGTTGGCTGTGACGGCGGTGGTCATGCCCACGTCGCCGGCGAGGACGACGAACCAGAGGGGGACGGCGACGAACGGCAGCGGGATGGCGACGGCGAGCGCGGCCTTGACGAGGAGGCTCCCCCAGACGTTCTGGCGGATGATCCCGTTGCCGGTCCGGGCGAGCCGGTGGAGGTAGGGGAGCTTCGAGAGGTCGTCGCCCATCAGCGCCACGTCGGCGGTCTCGAGGGCGGTGTCGGTCCCCGCGGCGCCCATCGCGATCCCGACGGTGGCGGTCGCCAGCGCGGGCGCGTCGTTGATACCGTCGCCGACCATCGCGACGGTGTCGTACTCCTCGCGGAGCGCCTCGACCCGGTCGACCTTCTCGTCGGGGAGCAGGTCGGCGTGGAACGCGTCGACGCCGACCTGCTCGGCCGCCGCGCGGGCCGTCCGCTCGTTGTCGCCGGTGAGCATCGCGAGGTGGTCGACGCCCTGCTCGCGCAGGCGCTCGACCGTCCAGCGGGCCTCCGGGCGCACCTCGTCGGCGATGGCGACCAGCCCCTCGATCTCCTCGTCGGTGCCGACGAGCACGACCGTCTTCCCCTGAGACTGGAGCCGCGGGACCGTCTCCCAGAGGTCGACGCAGTCGTCGCGGTCCGGGCAGGGCCGCTTCGCGCGCTCGACCGCGACCCCGCCGTCGGACCGGCGGTCCGACGAGGTCTCGTTCCCGTCGCTCGCGAGACCGCCGTCGGTCATCGTCTCGTCGCCGCTCAGGTGGACGTGGTCCAGCTCGAACCCCAGGTCCTCGAAGAGACCGGGCTTGCCGGCGTAGTGGGTCCGACCGTCCAGGTCCGCGCGGACGCCCCTGCCGGTGATCGACTCGAAGTCGGTCACCTCGCGGTCCGCGACTCCCCGTTCGTCGGCGTGGGCGACGATGGCGTCGCCGATGGGGTGTTCGCTCCGGCGCTCGATGGCGCGGGCGCACTGCAACACGTCGGCCTCGTCGTTGCCGTTCAGCCCCACCACGTCGGTCACCGACAGCTCGCCGGTCGTCAGGGTCCCCGTCTTGTCGAAGGCGACGGCGTCCACGTCGCCCATCGCTTCCAGGTGGTTGCCGCCCTTGATCAGCACGCCGTTCTTCGCCGCGCTCGTGACGCCCGAGACCACCGTCACGGGCGTCGAGATGACGAACGCGCACGGGCAGGCGATGACCAGCAGGGAGATGCCGCGGACGAACCACGTCGCCCAGCCGCCGCTGAAGACCAGCGGGGCGACGAACGTGGCCAGCAGGGCGGCGACGACCACCGCGGGCGTGTAGTAGTCGGCGAACCGCTCGACGAACTGCTCGCGCTCGGTCTTGTTCGCCTGTGCGTCCTCGACGAGTTCGACGATCCGGTCGATGGTCGTGTCGCCCGCCGCGGCGGTCGTCTCCACCGCCAGGAACCCCTGCTCGTTGATCGTCCCCGCGAACACCTCGTCGCCGGGCTCCTTGTCCACGGGGACGCTCTCCCCGGTGATCGGCGCCTGGTTGACCGCGCTCGATCCCTCCGTCACGGTGCCGTCCATCGGGATCTTCTCGCCGGGCTCCACGAGGACGGTCTCGCCGACGGCCACGTCCTCGACGGGGACCTCCTCCCGCTCGGGCTCGCCGTCGGGTCCGGTCCGGCGGACCGTGGCGATGTCCGGGGAGAGCGTCAGCAGCTCCTCCAGCGAGTTGCGGGCGCGGTCGACCGAGTACCGCTCCAGCAGCTCGGCGACGTTGAAGAGGAAGGCCAGCGACGCCGCCTCGACGTAGAAGTGCAGGCCGGGGACGGCCAGCGAGATCCCCGCCGCGCTCAGGATGGCGACCGACATCAGGAAGTCGATGTCGAGGCTGAGATTCTTCGCCGAGTAGTAGCCGTTGCGGACGATCACCTGGCCGCCGGCGAGGACCGCCAGCAGGTACAGCGCGTCCGCGACCAGCAGCTCCCGGCCCGCGGCCGCGACGAGAGCGGTGTTCAGCCCGGGGAGCCCGAACTGGACGAGCAGGCCGAGCCCGAGGGCGAGGCCGCTGAGCGCGGTCTTCTTCGCGCGGGCGGTCCGGAAGACGCTCCCGGTCCCGACCGCGTCGTCCGCATCGCCGCCGGCGCTTCTGCTCCCGTCGTCGGCGACCGGATAGCCGGCGCTCTCGACCGCAGCGACGAGGTCCGAGCGGGAGGTCTGGCTGGTGTCGAAGGTGATCTTCGCCGTCCCCGTCGTCGGCTGCAGGTCCGTCGCGGCGACGCCCTCGCGGTCGGACAGCGCCGCGTCGACCTTGCTCGCACACGACGAGCAGTCCATCTCCGGGACCGAGAACCGCACCGTCGTCCCCTCGGCGACCCCGCCGTCGTCCGCGTCGGCAGCCGGGGCAGCCGACCCCTCGCAGCCGTCGGACTCGCAGCACGCCTCCCCGGTGTCGGCGGCGTCCGCGGCGTCGGCACTGGCACCATCGGTGCCGCCGGAGTCGTCACTGACGCCGCCGGCGTCGTCGGCGCGACGAGGGTCCCCGGCGCCGGTTCCGGCGCTCTCGGGGCCGCTTCGGTCGCCGGACCGGTTCGGGTCGTCCGTCATTACTCGGACCTAGACCGCCGGGACGTATTAACCCCGCTGCTACGAACCGGGGGTGAATTACTACAGTTTGCTAAAACGAGCGCGTTCGGTTAACAACTTCGCCTATCGGTCCGGGTCGGTCGACTCCTCGTCGGCCTCCCAGAGGTCGGTGCCGTCGGGGTCGCGGGCGCCCAGGTCCATCGGGCGGATCCAGACGTACCACGCGGCGAGGACGACGCTCCCGTAGCCGACCGGCCAGACGAGGCTACCGAGGCCCTCGAAGCCCGCCGACTCGACGAGGCCCGCGACCTGGCCGGTCAGCGCGATCCCGACGAGCAGTGCGAGCGCGAGCGCGATGTCTCCGTAGTCCATCGTCCGGAGTTGGGGCGGGCCGGACGTAAGCGGATCGATGCGGGCGGGGACTCGGCGGTCGCGGTCGGCGCCCATCCAAAACGACTTACTCGCCCCCGCCGTGGCTCCGGGCATGACTGCCGCGCGCGAGGTCGAACTGGAGGGTCACATCATCGACTCGGGGATGATGCAGGCCTGTTTCGGCATCATCATGGACATGGGCGGCTCCTTCGAGGTCGAGGAGTTCGCCATCGGCCGCGAGAAGACCGAGGAGTCCTACGCCCGCCTGCTCGTCGAGGCCGACGACGAGGAGACGCTCCAGTCGATCGTCCACGAACTCCACCAGAACGGCGCCAACCCCTCCGACCCGAAAGACGCCACGCTCCAGCGCGCCCCCAAGGACAAGGTCGTCCCCTACGGGTTCTACTCCACCACGAACCACCCCACCGAAGTCCGCATCGACGGCGAGTGGGTCGAGGTCGAGGACATCGAGATGGACTGCGCCGTGATCGTCGAGGACCGCGAAGGGGAGGACGGTGGCCCCCGCGCCTACACAGAGGTCCTCAGCGGCGTCGAGGAAGGCGATGCCATCGTCACCGGCGAGACGGGCATCCGCGTCAGCCCGCCCGAGCGCCCCCGCGACCGCGAGGGCGCCTTCGGGTTCATGCAGGGCGGCGTCTCCTCGGAGCGCCCCTCCGAGTCGACCATCCGCCAGGTCGGCGACGCCATCGAGGAGACCAAGCGCGAGGGCGGCGACGTGCTCGCGGTCTGCGGCCCCGCGCTCATCCACTCGGGCGCCCGCGAGGACCTCGCTCGCCTCGTCCGCGAGGGATTCGTCGACATGCTCTCGATCGGCAACGGCTTCGCCGTCCACGACCTCGAACGGGACCTGTACGGCACCTCGCTGGGCATGGACACCGAGAGCCTCGACCACCCGCGCAAGGGCCACAAACACCACATCTACACCATCTCGGAGATCATCCGCGAGGGCGGCATCGAGGAAGCCGTCGAGAGCGGCACCGTCGAGTCGGGGGTCATGTACGAGTGCGTCGAGAACGACGTGCCGTTCGTCATCGCCGGCTCCATCCGCGACGACGGCCCCCTGCCGGACACCATCACCGACTCGATGGAGGCCCAGAACGCCATCCGCGAGCAGGCCCACGAGGCCGACCTCGTGCTCATGCTCTCGACGCTGTTGCACTCCGTCGCGGTCGGCAACTGCCTCCCCTCGACGACCCGGACCGTCTGCGTCGACATCAACCCGGCCACCGTCACCCAGCTGCTCGACCGCGGCAGCGACCAGGCCGTCGGGATGGTCACCGACATCGGGACCTTCGTCCCGATCCTGGCGGACCATCTGCTGGACGAGGGGTAGAGGTCGCCCGACGGGGGGCAATCCGACGGGCGTCTCGGTACCGTCCGCCGCGGTCTATATATCCCTCATAGCGGTTTTTAACAGCCGGCCAGCGCCCGATCCGGTCGATGCCCTCCCTGGATCGCCGCTCGTTTCTCGCGAGTTCGACCGCGGCGCTCGCCGGCGCCGCCGGCTGCAGCACGGCCGAATCGTCCCCGCGGCTCGCCCACTGGGTGACGGTGTATCTCGCCGACCGCGAGGAGACCTACGAGGTGTCGGTCACGGTCACCGACGCCTCCGGCGAGACCGTCTTCGAGAGGGCGTACAGCCTCTCGGACGACAACGAGGCCGACGAGGACGCGCCGTTCCCCGACTCGGCCGAGCCCGAGGCCGTCGTCGTGACCGTCGACGGGTCCCGCTTCGAGCGCGACTGGCCCGGCTTCGAGCAGCCGGAACTCCCCTGCGACGACCCGAACCGGTCGGGGATCGAGGTCTGGATAGAGACCGGCGAGGACGGGTCCCCGGGTATCCGGGTCGAGGCGGACTGCCAGCACGTCACGATGGAGTGAGCCGCCGGACGAGGCCCCGGTAGCTCGTCTGACGCCGCTCAAACCGAGATTTAACCATTCGTCGGGGATACTTACCGGTCGGCCGTAGCCGGTGGTGGGATGCACGCAGACCGCCCACCCCGCGACCGAACCGAGGCGGTCGGCCCCCTGTGGTCCGACCGCGGACAGCCCTCCCGCGTCACAACGGGGGTGATCCGGTGAACCGCACCTACGGCACCGTCGGCGCCGTCGCGGTGGTCCTCGTGGCCGCCGTCGCCGCGGTGTCGGCCGGCGGCGTCCCGCTCGGGGGCGACGGCCCCGCCGACTCGACCGCGACGCCCGGCCCCGCCGGGAACGGGACGACCGTCGCCCACGACGGCGCCCATCTCTCGCTGGACGGCGCGCCGAACCAGACCATCGCCGGCGAGACGGACCTGTCGCCCGAGACGGAACTCGCGGTGCGGGTCGTCTCGGACGGGGACAGTCCGTTCCTCGTCTCCGAGTCGACGACCGTCGCCGAGGACGGCGCGTTCTCGGCGACCGTCGACCTCTCACACGTCTCCGAGGACGCCTCTGCCTGGGTGACGGTCGTCCGCGACGGCGCCGAGCTGGCGAACGTGAGCGCCCGCGTCAGCGCCGTCGCGGGCGTCACGCCGACAGACGGTTCCGGGGACGCCGAGTCGGGCACCGCCTTCGTCTACGACGGCGACCGGCTCGCGGTCGCGGCGCTCGAAAACGCGACCGTGCGCGGCGAGACGGCCCTGGCGCCCGGGAGCGAGCTGACCGTCCGACTGACCTCGACGGCGGGCGCGTCGCCGTTCCTCGTCCAGCGGACGGCGACGGTCGACGAGGACGGCACCTTCGTCGCCGAGGTCGACCTGGTCGGCGTCGACAACGGGACGACCTTCGAGGCCGTCGCCCGCCACGACGGCGCGGACCTCGCGTCCGCCGAGGGCGTCGTCATCGGCGGGGACAACGTGGTGTCGACGACGAACACGAGCCAGGGCAACCTGACGATGGTGCCCGTCAACGACACCAGTCCGGTCGCCGACGAGGACCACAACACGACCCTCGACTACGACGGGGACGCGCTGACGCTCGAACCGGCGTCGGACCGGTCGATCGCCGGCGAGACCGACCTGCCGGCGGGGACGGAGGTGACCATCCGGCTCCGGTCGGCGGGCGACTCCAGTCCGTTCCTCAAGAGCGCCGCGGCGACCGTGACTGAAGACGGTCGGTTCAGCGCCGCGGTGAACATGAGCGCTGTACCGGCGGGTTCGACCTTCGAGGTCACGGTTCGCCACGACGGCGACACGGTCGCCACCGCCGACGGCGAGGTGGTCGAGTAAGTCTGGCCCGTTTCTCGGAGGTGCTGTCAGACCGCGAGGCTTCCGCTCTTTTCCCCTTCGGGTGTTGGCTTGTCCGATATCCGCCGTTTCCGTTCGACGTGCGAGTCGTTCGCTCTGTTCTGCGTGCGTATTGAGCGATTCGGTGAGGAGAAATTCGGGATATCAATTTTTCCGAGTTGCTCTCTGGTTGGCGGTATCTTCAAAGACAACCCGATAGGGAACATTAGGAGGAAGTTGTTGTCGTGGGTGATCCTTCTCTCGGCCATTCCAAGTTCTGGAATGGATTCATCTCTTCGTATTCACTGTCGTCGTAGACTGCTCCGACAGTGAACCCATCCGCTTCCTCGTCATATCCAAATGCGAAGTTTCCTGCTGGCATTGCATTCGCTATCTTGGTTATATCGTCAAAGAAGTCCTTCGCGTTGCCTTCTGTAACTTTTTCTTCAGCAACGTACCAAGCATCCCAGCTATATGGCATAATCCCGACGTCAATTTTATTACTATTGTATGGTATTGCACTGAATTCTTCTTTCGGAGATTCTGGTTCTGCCCAGTTCTGAGGGGATATTTGTTCAAATCCAGCTTCATACACACTCGCATCTAAAATGTGGCTTTCTGCTGGATGGTCGTTCCAAAATCCGTCGTTTTCTGTTGTCCAGTTTGTGTCGAGGTGTTGGTTTCGGCTGGTTCTGTCGCCTATTGGTGTGAGGAGGTCTTGGTGTTGTTCGTCGGTGTCTGGATTAGTGTATTCGAGGATGAGTCCTGGTTGTTGACCGACTGCGTAGACTCTGTGTGCTGCTGCTATGTTTCCATCTTCAAAATTGAAGTCTTCTATGTTTTCGACGACTGCGGCCATTGCTGTGATGTGTGTGGAGACTGGGAAGTCTGTTGAGTCGTCTCTGTTGACTGAGTGGAATCCGATTTTTGCTCCTTCGATAGCGGCTTTTCGTACTTGTTCCTCGTAGGCTTGGTCTGTGTCGATGTCGATGTCGAGAGCGTGGCTATTGGCTACTTCGTTGACTGTGGAGTCGTAGTACTCCTGTGGTGTTTGCCCCACTTCGATTTCAGAAGCGGTCTTGCCCACTAACTGGTCGTAGAGAGAGTCAGAATCAGTCGGTGTGGCAGTGGGCGTATCAGTCGGCGTCGCCGTCGCTGTCTCCGTCGGTGTAGCAGTGGGTGTCTCCGTCGGTGTGTCCGTCTCGGGAGATATTCCCGACGTTGTTTCGGTGGGACTGCTCTCACTCCCAACGGTTTGTGAAGTAGTATCACCCATATTTTGACAGCCGACTGTAGAGCCGACCGCAGCGAGAGAGAGTACTCTGAGAAGTCGACGGCGGCTCCAGTCTCCAGTCATATCGTACTCCAAAATCGACAACAGTGAAGAAATTTCCTATCGGCATCAGCTGCTTCTCTGTTGAAGCCTCAGGCTGTACTGAACGTTACGTTTACTACCTGCACTGAGCATCCGGCGCGGAGCGCCGGTTCGCCGGACGCGAGGGAGCGACGCGACCGAGTCGTCCGGTTTTTCACCCATGTTTTTGCCGCCCGGGTTCCCCGCAGGTCGCCTTTGGCGACCGAGGAAACCCGGGCGGGAAAAAGATGGTTCCTAGACGCCCTCGACGGTCTCGCGGAAGGCGACGACCGACTCGTGGGCGGACTGGACCTGTTCGCCCACGTCGGAGTCTTCGAGGTCGTTGAGCGCGTTCTCGATGCGGGCGAGGCGGCCGTGGTCGGGGTCGCGGTCGCGGGTGGCCAGCGTGTCGAGCTGGTCGGCGAGGCTGGACAGGCGCTCGGCCGCGTCGTCGTCGCTCGTCTCGTCGGCCGCCGATTCGAGTGTCGTGCTCGCGTCCGCGAGGTTCTCGCGTGTCATGGCCGACGCTTCACGGGTGCCCCTCCTAATCCTTGCGGAGAACGCCTTCGGGCGGGGTCAGCGCGCCTCGTCGGCCGCGCGGCGCCGCTCTGCCTCGGCGTGGAACGCGAGGAACCCGAGGAAGAACGTACAGAGGGCGACGGGAAACCACATCGCGACGAGGACCTCCACGACCGGCCGCACCTGATCCATACTCGCCTGCGGGACGCCGGGGACCGTCCCGTGGAGCGACCAGGCCACCGCCTGGAGGCGGCTCATCAGCCGGAACCGGTTCGTGTAGACGAGGACCCACATCGCGAGCGAGACCAGGGTCGCCGCGTGCCAGACCTGCCAGTCGGTCGGGAACCACCGGGGGGCGGAGGGCATGTGTCGACGTGGCCACCGCTTCGAAGAACCGCGGAATCAGTCTTGTGGCGGACTGGTGGCGCCTCGGCGGCGCGGCGTCGCCGCCGACCGCACGCGTCCCGCGCGTTGCGGGCCCGCCGGGCGCTGGGCCCTACGATTCGACCAGCGGGACGCAGCGCACCGGGCGGTCGGTCCCGAGCAGGAGGTTCTGGCCGGTCGAGCCGAAGACGACCTTCCCGACCGGCGTGCGCTTGCGGATGCCGACGACGAACTCGTCGGCGTCGACCTCCCCCGCGAAGGTCATCAGGTCCTCGACGGGTTCGTTGCCGCGGACGAACTGGTGGGTCTCGACGGTGACCGCCAGGTCCTCCAGGGCGTCGACGACGGCCTCGATGGCCTCCTCGCCGGCGCGCACGTCGTCGCCGCTCGTGTCCTCGCCGCCCTCCAGGGAGTTGACGACGTAGATCGTGTCCTCCGGTTCGACGACCCGCCGCAGGTACGACGACAGCGCCTCGCTCGATTCGACCGTGTCCGTCCCGACCACGAGATCGGTCATGGCGCTACGTTCACGGACGACGATGATAAATCCAGGCGGTCGTACGGGGCGCCGATGGGGCGGCGAGTGGGGGGACGGAAAGGGAGGGCGGGGGGCGACGGTCGACCTACAGGTCGGGCACGTCCGACGGCATGTCGAAGTCGTGGTAGTACTCGCCTCTCTCCTTCGAGAGGATGTCCAGCACCGCGGCGGCGCCGTCGCCGGCGGCGATGACGGCCTGCCACTTCTCGGCGCGACCCATCGCGCCGGTGGCGTAGACGCCGTCGACGGAGGTCTCCATGTCGACGGTCACGTCGACCACGTCCTCGTCGGTGAACTCGCAGCCCAGGTCCTCGGCTAGGCTCCGGTCGCCGCCGGTCGCCAGCACGACGTAGTCGGCGGCGTGCTCCTCGTCGTCGGTGTGGACGGCGAACCCGTCGCCGTCCGCCTCGACGGCCGTCACCTCCGCGTCTTCGAGCTCGGCGCCCCGGTCCTCGACCTGCCCGCGGGTGACTTCGAGGAATTCGTCGCCGCTGATCGAGCGGATCGCCGGGTAGTTGAACAGGTGGGCCTTGTGCATCCACGACTCGTCGGTGTCGAAGACCACGGTCTCCAGGTCGTTTTTCGCCGCGTACAGTCCTGCGCTCAGGCCGGCGGGACCGCCGCCGACGACTGCTACGTCTACCATACCCGACCCTGCGGACCGTCGCGGGATATGTTTTACCATCCAGTAAAAACCGGCAATCGCGGCCGGTTCGGCTGGCTGGTAGTTGCGAACGGTCGTGAACGGCGTGTCGAGAGGCCGTCAGCCGGTCACTCCTCGCGTTGCTGGCGGTCGGCCGCCTCGAGGAGGACGACGGCGCCGCCGAGCAGGGCGAGGTTCTTCAGGAAGTTGATCTTGTTACCCTGGCGCTCCGTGCCCTCCATCGTCCAGAAGTTGTGGATGACGGGCGTGGTCCCGAGGAAGAAGACGACCAGCGCGCCGGCCGACGCTCGGGGGTACTTCCAGAGGGCGATCCCGAGGTTGGCGACGAACAGCATCCCGGTGACGAACGGGACCATCACGTCCGGCATCGGGACGCCGCTCTCCTCGGCGACCGCGACGCGTTTCTCGTTGTTCCGGAACCCGTCCAGTGCCATGTACGCCAGTACCCCGCTGTACAGCAGGCGACCGAGCGCCGAGGGCGGGGAAGACTGTGCGTCCCCCATACTCAGATCGCCTCGATCCGGCTGACGTTGGCGTCGACGCGGCCGACGGTCTCGTACTCGCCGTCGGTCCGGCGCATGACCCGGCCGCGCACGTCGTCGCGGGCGTCGGGCACGTCGAACAGCCCCGACCCGCAGACGACGCTCCCCTCGTAGACTGCCCAGGTCTCGATCACCTCGTGTGGTTCGCCGGGGAACGCCACCCGCTCGAAGTCGCGGCCGAAGTTGGTCGACTCGAACAGCGCCACCTCGTGTTCGTCCTCGACCCACGCGGGCGGGGCCTCCTCGCCGCCGCAGAAGAACACCCGGCCGTCGTGGACGAACACCCGCCGGATGTACGAGAAGTCGTTGCCCCTGTCGAGGCGGGTCCAGGAGTCGCCGGCGTCGACCGTCCGCCAGAGGCCCCCCTCCCCGACGGCGTGGCCCAGTCCCAGGTTCTCCAGGTTGTGGTCGAGGTACCCGGTCGTCGCCAGCCACACGTCCTCCGAGATGGGGAGTACCTGATGCACGTCGTCGACGATGGTGTCCCGCCTGTCCGTCCAGGTCTGGCCGCCGTCGTCGCTGAGGTGGATGCCGCCGGCCTCGACGCCCGCGATCAGTCGCTCGGGGCGACCCGGTACCTGTTCGAGCACCCGCAGTCGCGCGTAGTGGGGGTCGATGGGCGACTCCCAGTGGCCCCGCGACGGGAGGTCACGGAAGCCCTTCAGTTCCGACCACGTCTCGCCCTCGTCGGTCGAGCGGAAGACGTAGGGGTCGTTCGTGCCGGCGTAGAGCGCGTCGTCGGTCCCGAGGATCGACCACACCTCGCTCGTCCCGGCGTGCCAGAAGCGGTCGCCGATGGGCACCCCGAGATCCTCCCACGTGTCGCCGCCGTCGGTCGACCGATACGCTCCCTCGGAGGCGGCGACGAACACGCCGTCGACGGCGTCGAAGGTCTTCACCGCCGTCACCACCCCGCAGTCGAGCACCCGCTCGGCCTCGCCCTCGTCGAACGGCAGGTCGTCGACCCGGTGCAGTCCCGCGTCTGTCCCGATCAACAGTGTCATACAGTACCACAAAAGGATCGGCCGCTCATAAAGGTTTACCAGGCTGTAAAACGCTAAGTGCGAGGCGAGCGAAGGGACGGGAGAGGCGACACCCGCGCGGCGACTCGCCCGCTGCCGGAGGACCGGCGAGCGGACCGGGCGACCGCCGAGCGCGGCGTGCGACCGCCGCGCAAGCCGGACGACCACCACACCACTATGACACGACCACAGCCGACGCGGCGGCCGACCGACGCGTCGTATCTCGACGACGCCGACCGGGTCGACCCGCCGACGGAACTGCTGAACCTGCCGTGGATCGACGCGCACAACCACGCCCACACGCTCTCGTGGGCCGACCGCGAGCGCTACGCGCTGTCGGGCTGCGAGGGGATGATCATGGTCTCCTCGGGGTACCACTGGACCCCATACAAGCCCGTCCGCGCCGAGGACGTGCGCTACCTCTGGGACGACGCGATCAACCGCCGGGCGGCCATCGAGCGCGACCACTTCTTCGAGGCGAAACTCGGGCTGGGCATCCACACCGGCGTCCGCATCGAGAACCCCGACGAGCTGCTCGACGCGATGGCCGACTACTGCGAACTCGACGAGGTCGTCACGGTCGGCGAGACGGGCGTCACGCCCGCCCAGCACGCGGAGGCCTGGGGCCTGGACGAGCAGCGTGCCGTCGTCGAGGCCCAGATGGCGCTGGCGGCCGACCACGACCTGCCGGTCATCCTCCACACGCCCAACACCGGGACGGACTCGAAACGGGAGTACACTCGGCCGACCGGCGGCACCCCCGGCTACGAGAAGAACACCGCGCTCGGGCAGGAGCCCGTCATCGAGGGCGAGAACCCGCACCTGGAAGCCGTGAAGATCGACGTGGAAGCCGCCAACGACGCCGGACTGTCCGAGGAACGGGTCGTCGCCTCCCACGCCGATCCAGACAACATCGAGTACCTCATGGAGGAGACCGACTGCTACGCGAGTTTCACCATCGGCCACTCCTGGCTGGTCGGCGTCGACGCGGCGGACGTTGCCGACGCCATCGACCGCTGGGGCCCCGACCGGGTCATGGTCGACACCGACTGCGCGAACGTCCTCAGAACGGACCCCTTCGCGCTCAAGCGAGCGATATTCGAACTGTACCGCTACGGGATCGACCCCGCGGACATCCGGCGGGTCGTGTTCGAGAACCAGCGCGAGGTCTTCGGGTTCGGGGAGTAGTCCCGGACCGGCCCCGACGACTGCTCACGGCGAGCGACCGCCGGCGGGTCCGAGGCGCCGACTCCGCTTACAGCGATTCGTAGACGAACTGCTCGACCAGGGCGGGGTCCTCGCAGGTCCGTCCGCGACCGGTGGCGTACGGGCCGACCGTGACGCCCAGGAATCCGTCGGCCACCTCCGTCGAGACGTACCGCGTCGACGCCGTCGCGAGTTCGTCCCCGTCCGCGAGGAACCGGTACCGTTCGGTCTCGGCCGCCACCGCGAGGTCGGCTCTCGCGCCGACCGGCCTGCGCGCGACCACGTCCGTCGCGTCGCCGATCCGGAGTCGGACGACGGCCTCCCGGCGGCCGTCGCGTCGCGTGACGCCTACCTGGTAGTGGTGGCGGTCGTTCGCGAAGACGGCCAGGCCGGCCTCCTCGCCCTCGGCGGGGTCGAACGCGAGCGTCGCCTCGGCGCGACAGTCGAAGGCCGTCTGTCGCCGGCCGACGAACGTGGCGCCCGGTTCGTCCAGCGTCTCCGGACCCCCGTGGAGGGTGAGGCCCTCCGCGCCCGTCTCGAAGCGCTCGCGATCCGGGTGGCCGCGGAACTGCCACTCGACGCCCAGACCGCCGTCGAAGGTCGTCTCCGTGCGTTCGACGGCCGTCGGCTCCGTCCGCCGCTCGCCGGGGAGCGGCGCCGCCATCTCCGTCTCGATGGGCTCCCCGCCGTTGACCACCGGCCACCCGTCCTCCCAGGAGACGGGCGCGAGGAACGTCTCGCGGCCGAGGTGGTGGTAGCGCGGCCACATGCTGTGCTGGCGGATCCCCAGGCAGACCAGCCACCACTGCCCGTCGCCGTCCCGCACGAGGTCGGCGTGGCCGACGGCCCTGATCGCGTCGCGCGGCCGCCCCCAGTGGGTGAGGACCGGGTTGTCCGGGTGCGGTTCGTACGGCCCGGTCGGGTCGTCGGCCCGCGCCGCGACGACCATGTGGCCGGCGTGGGTGCCGCCCTCCGCGGCGAGCAGGTAGTAGGTGCCGTCGCGCTCGTAGACGTGCGGCGCCTCGGCGTAGGGGTCCCGGTACCCCGTCCAGACCGTGTGGGACTCGCCGAGTTCGCCCGTCTCCGGGTCGATTTCGGCCTGCTGGACGGGCGCGTCCGGGTCGTCGACGTGGTAGGTGAAATAGCAGGTCCCCTCGTCCCAGAAGAGATCGGGGTCGAACCCCGGCGCGTCGACCCAGGTCGGCTCCGACCACTCCCCCGCGGGGTCCTCGGCGGTCACGAAGAAGTGCCCGCCCCCGCTGACGTTCGTGGTGACGAGGTAGAAGGTCCCCTCGTGGTGGCGCAGCGTCGGCGCGAAGATGCCTCCCGAGGCGCCGGCCTCGTCCAGCGGGAGCTGGGACTCGCGGGTCAGCGCGTGCCCGATCGGTTCCCAGTCGGCGAGGTTCCGGCTCCGGTACAGCGGGACGCCGGGCGCGTACCCGAAGGAACTGGTCGCCAGGTAGAACGTATCGTCGACTCGGCAGACCGTCGGGTCCGGGTGGAAACCCGGGAGGACGGGGTTCTCGTACGACATGCGGGAGCCGTCTCGCCGGGGGGAAGTCACTCTGTGGGTATCGGCAGTCCGTCGCACCGGTGGTGGCGCCGCGCCGATGGTGCCACCGCACTGTGGCCCGGACGCCGCTCGCGCCCGCGTTCAGACCGTCCCGAGGAACGACCGGAGTTCCTCGGTCGCGCGCTCGCGCTCGTCCCAGAAGACCGTGTGGCCCGCGCCCTCGACGTGGACGAGTCGGCCGTCCGGCAGGTGGTCGGCTATCGCCCGTTCCCGCTCGCGCACCGCCCCCTCGGCGTCGGCCTTCAGGACCAGCGTCGGCGCCTCGATGTCTCCGTTGACATCGGCGTGGTCGAGCATCCCGGCCTCGAAGACGCGCGTGACCTCGGGGCGGAGCCGACGCCTGGCCTCGGCCAGTCGGTGCGCCAGGCCGGGCCGCCCCGACTCGGCGAGGTCGCCGAGCCACGCCTCGTCCTCGAAGACCGCCTCGACGCTGGCGTCCTGCCACCGTTCGATCTGCGCCGCCAGGTCCGCTCCGCGTCCCTCGTCCTCGGACCCACCGCCGGGACCGTCGCTGCCCTCGACCCGCCAGACGGGGTCTTCGAGGACGACGGCGCGCGGCCGGTCCGGTTGACGCGTCGCGGCCGCCGCGACCGTGTCGGCGCCCATCGAGTGGCCGAAGAGGACCGGGTCCTCGACAGCGAGCGCGTCGAGCAGTCCGAGCAGGTCGGTCGCCCGCTCGTGGGGCCCGTAGGCCTCGTCGGGGGCGCCGGACCGGCCGTGGCCGCGAGCGTCGTACAGCACCACGTCGTAGTCGTCCGCGAGTTCGCGGGCGAGGCCGAGCCGACAGTACCCGTCGTCGGAGAACCCGTGGGAGACGACGAACGGCGGCCCCTGCCCGCCCGCGCGACAGTAGTGTAGCTCGACGCCGTTCGCCTCGGCGAATCCGCGCTCCCAGTCGTCCGGGATCTCGGTGCGTTCACCCATGGGGACGAACCTGTCTACCGGAGATTATAAATCGTTCGACACCGGCAGGCAGCGGGTACGAGAATCGCCCCGGCAGGGCGTCCGGCCCTCCGGACTGTCCCCCTCGTCCCGGCGCGCGACTCGATCAGCGACCGACCGTCGCCGACGCTCGACGCGCCACCGGCGTCACTCGTACGCGAAGTCGTTCGTCAGTTCGCCCAGCCCCTCGATACCGATCGTCACCTCGTCGCCGTCCTCCAGCAGGACGGGCGGGTCGCGGTAGACGCCGACGCCCGGTGGCGTCCCCGTGAAGAGGAGGTCGCCGGGCTCGAGGGTGAACGCCTGGCTGCAGAAGGAGACCAGCTCGTCGACGCCGAAGATGAACTCCTCGGTCGAGGAGTCCTGCAGGCGCTCGCCGTTGACCTCCGCCCAGATGTCCAGGTCGTGGGGGTCGTCGACCTCGTCGCGGGTGACGAGATCCGGGCCGGTGGGGGCGAAGCCGTCGAGGCTCTTGCCGCGGATCCACTGGCCGTCGCCGTGTTGCAGGTCGCGGGCGGACACGTCGTTGCCGACGGTGAAGCCGGCGACGTACTCGAACGCCTCGTCGGGGTCGACCCGGCGGGCCTCCTCGCCGATGACGACGACCAGCTCGGCCTCGTAGTCGACCTTCCCGGTGAGGTCGGGGTCCCAGCGGACGGTGTTACCGGGCCCGTTGACGGTCGTCGGGAACTTCGAGAAGAGGACGGGCGTGTCGGGGATCGGGTTGTCGCCCTCCTCGGCGTGGTCGCGGTAGTTGAGCCCGACGCAGACGACCTTCTCCGGGTCGCTCACCGGCGCGTGGCGGTCCAGGCCGTCGGGGTCGCGCAGTCCCTCGCCCGTCTCGGTCGCGTGCTCGACGGCCAGTTCGGCCTTGCGGCGCCACTCCCAGGTCGCCAGCAGTTCGCCGGTCGTCCGCGGGATGTCGACGCCCGCGGCCGCCCCGGCCTCGGGGAGGGCGACGACGCCGTCGTCGGTTTCGATGCCACACCACGGCTGCTCGCCGTCCGCGCTGAATTGTCCTACTCTCATGGTCGGGTCGCGATTGGGGCTCGCGTCGCAAAGTCGGGTCGGTTCGCGCTCGGGGACGCCGCGGTCGCGAGGGCGGCTCCGCTCACAGGTCGATGCCGGCCTCGTCGAGCAGCCGTTCGCCCGAGGCGACGAACCGGTCGAACTCCTCGTCGACGAGGGGGTTGGTCAGCCGGCCGTCGCGCTTGACGACCTCGCCGTCGACCATCACCGTGTCGATGTGGGAGGGGTCGGACTGGAAGACGGCGGTCTGGACCGGCGAGTGGGCCGGCGCGGTCAGGAAGTCGTTCGTCCGGACCGTGATCAGGTCCGCGCGCTTGCCCGGCGTGATGGTCCCGATCTCGTCCTCGAGGCCCAGCGCCCGCGCGCCCTCGATGGTCGCCATCTTCAGGGCGTCGCGGCAGGAGATCGAAACCCCGGTGACCTCCTCGTGGCCCTCGAGGACCTCCTGGTTGTCCAGCATCCGCTGGACCTGCATGCCGACCCGCATCTGGCTGCTCACGTCGCCGGCGATGTTCGAACAGACGTCGACGCCCCAGGTCGGGCGCCCCCCGGCTTCCAGGACCTTTCCGGTGACCGGGATGCCGTGGCCCATCTGCATCTCGACCTCCGGCGTCGACGAGAACGAGACGCCCTGCTCGACGGCGTGGTCGACGTCCTCCTGAGCGAAGTGGTTGCCGTGGGCGACGTTCACGTCGGGGCCGAGTTCGTCCTCGAGGCACCCGAAGCCCTGGTAGTCCTCGCCGTAGACCGAGGAGGGCCACAGTGCAGCGCCCATGTGGACGGTCGCGAGCGCGTCGAGCTCCCGGGCGAGTTCGAGGTCCGCCAGCGCGGTCTCGTCGACACAGAAGTCGGGCCCCCGGAGGCCGAGCGCCAGGTCGAGCAGGTCGTCGTCGCGGATCTTCGCCTCGTGGAGCTCGCGGATGTTCCCCTCGGGGAGACCCACGTCGCTGTCGAACCACCACTTGGCCGCGTCGTCGCCCGGCGGGCCGTAGGTGTACACCGCGCGCAACCCGGCGTCCTGTAGCGCGTCGACGGCCTGCTCGCCGTGTTCGAGCGTGTTGGGGTACGACCAGTCCAGCGCCGTCGTCGTCCCCGTGTGGAGCTTCTCGAAGGCGCCGAAGAGGCCGCCGAGGTACATGTCCTCCGGCTGGTAGAGGCCCGTGATGTTGCCGAGCATGTGCTCGAAGTACTCCCCCATGAGCGACCAGTCGCCGGCGATGCCCCTGACCTGCGTCTGGGCGAGGTGGATGTGCGAGTCGACGAACCCCGGCAGGACGACGTGGTCGGTGGCGTCGATGACCTCCGCGTTGTCGGTGCTCAGTCCGCGCCCGACCTCGACGATCTCGCCGTCCTCGACCAGTACGTCCGCGTCGTCCAACTGTCCCACGTCCGGGTCGAGGGACACGACCGTCCCGTTCCGAATGATCGTTCGTGTCATGTTCACCCGTACCGTTCGACCGAGCCGGCATAAGTTTACCGGGCAGTAAGACAGCGCGGTAAGACAGTGCGGTAAACCCGGCCCGCCGAACCGGTATTATAAGTAGGGGAGTGGACAGAGTGGATGTATGGGCAGTACCGAGGAGACGGTCGGGTCGAAGGACACGCGGGAGGTCATCATGGAGGCGACCTTCCGCGCGCTGAGCGAGCGCGGGTACAGCGACCTCCGGATGCGCGACATCGGCGAGGAGATGGAGCTGACCCGGCAGGTCATCCACTACCACTTCGACGGGAAGCGGGACCTGATGTCGTCGTTTCTCGAGTACGTGGCCGAGCAGTACGAGGGCGCGATCGACGTCGAGGAGTACGACGACCCGCGGGCGGAACTCGAGGCCCGCATCGAGCAGTGCCTGTTCGGGCCCGGGTTCGACGAGTTCGGCCACTGGGAGCGGATGAAAGTCTACCACGAGCTGTTCGCCCACGCCCAGAACGACGAGGAACACCAGGCCATCCTCGACGAGCACTACGACGCGATCAAAGACAGCATCGTCCGCGTCGTCGAGGACGGGATCGAGGCGGGGGTGTTCCGCGACGTCGACGCCGAGCGCATGGGCCAGTTCATCACCGACGCCATCCACGTCGGCCGCGAGCGGCGCCTCTCGCTCGGCCACGACGACGCCCCCGAGGAGACGCGGGCCGCCATCGAGGCGTTCGTCCTCGACTCGCTGTACGTCGACGACGAGCCCGGGGCCGCCTGAGCGGCCGGCGACCTACTCGTCGCCGCCGAAGACGCCCATCGCTGCCAGTTCGTCGACCTCCTCCTCGCTGTACCCCAGGTCGCGGAACACCTCGCGGTTGTGTTCCCCGAGCAGCGGGGGCGGCAGTTCGAACCCGCTGTCGACGTTCTCGAACTTCAGCGGGTGTTCGACCACCGGTATCTCGCCGATCTCGGGGTGTTCTATCTCCGAGATGGCGCCTCGGGCCTCGACCTGCGGGTTGGTGAGCGCCTCCTCGACGCTGTAGACCGGGCCGGCCGGCACCCCGTTGTCCTCGGCGATGACCTCGATCCACTCGTCGGTCGACTTCTCGGCCAGGGTCGCCTCGATCTCGGCCTCCAGCTCGTCCTGGTGTTCGACCCGGTCGCTGTTCTGCGCGAACCGCTCGTCGTCGACCAGGTCCGGCCGGTCGATCGCCTCGCAGAGCTCGCCCCAGAGCTTCTCGTTGAGGATGCAGACGTTGATGTAGCCGTCGCCCGTCTCGAAGGTCTGGTACGGCGCGAGCACGGGGTCTTTCGTCCCCATCCGCCTGGGGGTCTCGCCGGCGAACACCTGCCCGGCCTGCTTGGTCAGCCACGGCAGCACCGACTCTAACATCCCGAGGTCGATGTACTCGCCCTCGCCGGTCAGCTCCCGGCGGTACAGCGCCGAGGTCGCGCCGAACGCGGCCCACATCGCGGTGATCAGGTCGGTCATCGGCAGCCCGACCTTCACCGGCTGGCGGCCCTCCTCGCCGGTCACGTCCATGATCCCGCCCATCCCCTGGATCAGCAGGTCGTAGCCCGACCGCTCGCGCCAGGGGCCGGTCTGGCCGAACGCCGAGATGGCGAGGTAGATCAGGTCGTCGTTGCGCTCGGACAGCGTCTCGTAGTCGACGCCGAGCCGCTCGGCGGTCCCCGGCCGGAAGTTCTGGACGAAGATGTCCGTCTCCTCGATCAGGTCGTACAGCGCCGCCAGCGCCTCGTCGTTTTTCAGGTCGAGTTCGACGCTGCGCTTGCCGTAGTTGACCGTCCAGTAGTACGGCGACTCGCCCTCGATAAAGGGCGGCCCCGTGTGGCGGATCGCGTCGCCGTAGCCCGGCTGCTCGACCTTCACCACGTCCGCACCGAGGTTCGCCAGCATCGACGAGGAGAACCCGCCCGTCACGAACGTCGAGAGGTCGACGACGGTGACCCCGTCGAGGATCTTGCTATCGGCTGCCATACCCGCCGTTGGGTTTACCGCGTGGTAAAACTACCGCCGGCCGCGCTCGCCGCTGTTTACTAGATGGTAAACCACGGCACTTAACGGTTGGTAGCGCGGTCCTCGGGGGTCGACCGGACGACCGCTCGGGGTTCCGAGAGCGATACGCTATTGACAGGTCGGTCCATCACGCCGGTCATGGACGCCGAGGAGTTCCTGCGGACTGGCGACACGGGCGCGAGCGACGGTACCGGACGGGACGGCGACGGACCGCGGCTGGCGACCGACGAACCACACCCGGACGTGCAGTCGGTGCTGCGCTCGCGGCGCTGGCTCCGGTCGATCCCCCTGTCGACGCTGGGCGCCCGCGGCGCCCGGCTCCTGTCGAAACTGGGGCTGTGGCTCCAGGACGACGACCCGCCAGCGGTCGGGTCGGTGGTCGACCGCTCGATCCCGGGACCCGACGGCGAGGTCCCGGTCCGGCGCTATCGGCCGTCGGAGTCGGGGCCGTACCCGACGGTGGTCTTCTACCACGGCGGCGGGTTCGTGGTCGGGAGCCTGGACACCCACGACCACCTCTGTCGGCGGCTGACCGTCGAGAGCGGCTGCGAGGTCCTGTCGGTCGACTACCGCCTCGCGCCGGAACACCCGTTCCCGGCGGCCGTCGAGGACGCCTACGCTGCCCTGGAGTGGGCGGCCGACCCGGGGACGAGCGCCGACGTGCTGGACCGGGACGGCGGCCTGGCGGTCGCCGGCGACAGCGCCGGCGGCAACCTCGCGGCCGTCGCGGCGCTGATGGCCGCCGAGCGCGACGGGCCCGACCTGGACTACCAGAGCCTGGTCTACCCCGCGGTCGGGACCCGCGAGGAGCAGGATTCGATGCGGGAGTACACCGGATACGTGCTCACCGAGGACGACATCCGCTGGTTCGACCGCTGCTACTACGGGACGGAGACCCACCGGCGCAACCCCTACGCGGACCCCTCGCGGGCCTGCGACCTGTCGGGCGTCCCGCCGGCGACGGTCGTGACGGCCGGGTTCGACCCGCTGCGGGACGGCGGGATCGCCTACGCCCGGCGACTGGTCGGCGACGGCGTCCCCGTCCGCTTCCGCAACTACCCCGACATGGTCCACGGGTTCGTCGGGATGCTCTCCGAGGACGAGGACGTGGACCGCGCGGGCGAGGCCGTCGACGAGGTCGCCGCGGACCTGCGGCGGGCGCTGGACGCGGACGACTGAGAGCTAGAACCCGAACGCCCGGCGGTACTGGGGCGGCCCCGAGACCTCGTCGGTCGCGTCGAGCGCGTCGGCGGCCCGGAGGCCGAAGTAGGGGTCCCGGAGGAACTGCCGGCCGACGATGGCCAGGTCGGCCCGGTCGTTGGCGACGACCGCCTGGGCCTGTTCCGGGGTGGTGATCCCGCCGACCGTCCCGACGGCGATGTCGCTCTCGGACTCCTCGCGGACCGTCTCGGCCAGCGGGAGCTGGTAGTTCGGTCCCGCCTGCTCGGGCCAGGAGCCGGGCGCGATCCCGCCGCTGGACACGTCGATCAGGTCCGCGCCGATCCCCGCCAGCCGGTCGGCCAGCCGCGCCGACTGCTCGGCGGTCCACGACTCGCGGTCGTCGAACCAGTCGGTGCCGGAGATCCGGACGAAGACTGGCTTGCCGTCGGGCCACACCTCCCGCACCGCCTCGGTGACCTCCCGGGTGAGGCGGGTGCGACCCTCGAAGTCGCCGCCGTAGTCGCCCTCGCGGCGGTTGGTCACCGGCGAGAGGAACTCGTGGAGGAGGTAGCCGTGGGCGGCGTGGACCTCGGCGACCTTGAACCCGGCGTCGCGGGCCCGCTCGGCCGCCCGGCGGAACGAGTCGATCACCTGCTCGATGTCGCCCTGGTCCATCTCCCGGGTCGGCGGCGCGTCGACGGGGTCGCCGTCGTCGTCCTCGTAGGGCCACGGGTCGGCGCTCGGGCCGATCACCTCCCAGCCGCCGTCGTCGGGGTAGAGCGGGCGGCTCCCCTCCCACGGCCGGCTCTTCGAGGCCTTGCGGCCGGCGTGGGCCAGCTGGATCCCGGGGACGGCGCCCTGCTCTCTCACGAACCGCGTGGTCCGGGCGAGGGCGTCGGCTTGCTCGTCGTTCCAGATCCCCAGGTCCTCGGGGGTGATCCGGCCGCGCTTCTCGACGGCGGTCGCCTCGGCCATGACGAGGCCGGCGCCGCCCACGGCCCGCGAGCCGAGGTGGACGTGGTGCCACCCGGTCGCGCGCCCGTCGCGGGCCTCGCAGGAGTACTGGCACATCGGCGACACCATCAGCCGGTTGGGGATCGTCGTGTCCCGGAGTTCGAGCGGGTCGAACAGATCGGTCATCGGCGTGCCTAGCCGCCGGACCCCCAAGTATCGCCCGCCCGCCGCGGGCCTTTCCGGTTTCTCGGTCGCGCGTGCGAACCGGGCTTCGGGACCGCCCGGCGGGAGCCGAGCCCGTCGCGGCCGCCCACCGGGAACCGTGGCCGTCGGGAGCGCCCGCCGTCAGGTCGTCGAGGGCGATCCGCGGTGCCAGCCGGGGTCCCGGCCGGTCCGCTCGATGCGGTCGGAGCGACACGCCGGGCAGAAGTCCGGCCTGGCGTCCGCGCTCCGGGGGACGTAGACCGCGCCGCCGCACTCCACGCACGCGCCGTCGGCGACCGTCACGCAGTCGCTACAGAGGTTGAAGTCGTCGACTGTCAGCTCGCGCAGCGGTTCGAGTTGTTTGTCCAGGGTGTACTCGTCGATGACCGTCTGACAGTTCTGGCACGCTTGCATTGCGATACGATCACACCCATGAGACACTATCACAAAGGTCTGCCGCTGCCGCGATATATCGCCGGCGGGCGGTCGGGTGCGGCGGCGCGGACGTGGCGGACGCCGGCTATCCGACGGTCGGAAGCCCTTTCACGGTCGGCGACGCAGTGGTGCTATGACCTACGATACCGTCGTGTTCGACAACGACGGTGTCCTCGTCGGCAGAACGCGGTTCGACGTCCTCCGGGAGGCGACCGGGGAGACGTTCGCGCAGCTCGGTGTGTCCGACCCGGACCCCGACCACGTCGAGGACATGACGATCGGAGCGACCCCCCAACAGGTGAACGCGGTCTGCGATACCTACGGCTTCGAGCCCGCGGAGTTCTGGCGCATCCGGGACGGCACGGTCTCGGGCGCACAGCAGGACGAGGCGCGCGCCGGACGGAAGACGCCCTACGGGGATATCGACACGCTGGCGGACCTGGACGTAGCGACGGGGATCGTCAGTTCGAACCAGCAGGAGACCGTGGACTTCCTCCTCGACCACTTCGACCTCGGCGGCCACTTCGACACCGCCTACGGCCGCGAGGCGACCGTCGAGAGCCTCACGCTGCGGAAGCCCAACCCCCACTACATCGAGCGTGCGCTCGCCGACCTGGACGCCGACTCGGCGCTGTACGTCGGCGACAACGAGTCGGACATCGAGGCGGCCCACAACGCCGGCATCGACTCGGCGTTCATCCGCCGGCCCCACCGCAGCGACTGGGACCTGAACGTCTGGCCCACCTGGGACATCGACTCCCTCGACCGCCTGCACGACATCTGCGGCTGACTACTCCGCCCACCGCGGCCGCGTCGGCACGTCGAAGCGGTCGGTGACAGCGAGCCCGAGCCCGAACAGCCCCGCGAGCGCGACCGGGAGCCAGTTGCCGAACGCGGCATTGACCCCGCCCCAGAGGATGACGAAGCTCACCATGTCGTCGAGCATGAACGGACAGGCGTCCAGCCGCGCGAGCAGCGCCTCCCGGTCCAGTCCCCAGTCGAAGGCCGCCACGGCGACGGCCGCGGAGAGCACCCAGCCGGCGTAGTTGCTCCAGGGGACGCCGTAGAAGGCGCCGCCGCCGTCGTAGGTCCAGAAGCCCAGCGCGACGGCGCCCGGGTCGAGCACGAGGTCGATTCCCACCACGGTCGCGACGACGACCGGGAGCCTGACCCACGGCGAGCGGGCCAGGTCGCCCAGCAGGAGCAGGCAGAGCAGGTAGCTGTTCAGGACGAGCGGGAAGAAGAAGACGGGCAGCGCGAGCGGGACGCCGCCGAGCATCGGCCCGAGGGCGACCCCGTACTCGAAGGCGCCGTAGGGCCAGCCCGTCGAGACCCCGACGAACTCGATCCCGTAGGCGTAGGCCGCCAGTGCGAGCAGGGCCGCGGTCGCCCGGCGGTCGACCAGCGGCGCGACGCCGGCCGCGAGCGGCAGGCGCATCACGACGACGCCGACGAGGACGAGCCAGGGGTTGAACGCGAGCGCATCCGGGAGCCACGCGAGTCGGGTCGCCATCGCCGGCGGGAGCGCCCCGACCGCGGGCGCGAACCAGCCGAGCGCGCTGGCGAGCAGGAGGACAGCACCGGTGACGGGGAAGACGACGGCGATGGTGAACCGGTTCCGGCGGACGAGGCCGTCGAGGCGGGCCTCGACGCGGTCGCGGTCGAGCGCGCCGCTCGCGGGCAGTCCCGCCCGCTCGACCCAGTCAGGCGCCATAGAGCATCACCCAGAGGCCGCCCATCGTCAGGGCCGTCCCGACGGCGGTGTTGAGAAGCGGGAACCACCAGTAGGCGCGGTCGACCGACACGTCCGACAGCGCGACCGCGGCGGTGAAGGCGGGGTAGACGGCGAGCAGGCCGCCCCAGTAGGGGTGGACCCGCCAGAAGACCGCCGCGGCGGCCGCCCAGACGACCGCGCAGTAGCCGTAGGTGACTTTCTCGCCGAGGAGGGTCGCGGTCGTCTCGATGCCCGCGGCGCGGTCCGGTTCGATGTCGGGGATGGCCGAGAAGGTGTGCATCGCCATCGTCCACAGCCACGCGCCGGCGACGGCGGCGGTCGGCGGGAACGCACCGGCGACGGTCGCGTAGGCGACCACGCCCGGCAGGACGTACAGCCCGTTCGACAGCGAGTCGAGGAGCGGCGTGGTCTTGAACCGGAACGGCGGGGCGCTGTACTGGACCGCCAGGGCGAGGAAGGCCAGCATCGCGAAGACGGCCTCGGTCGGCAGGACCGGCAGTATCGCGATGCCCAGGACGCCGCTGGCGAGGACCGCGGCGACGACGGCGCGGCTCCCGCGGTAGCGCACCTCCTTGTCCTCCTTCTTGGGGTTCTCCTCGTCGATGTCGGCGTCGAACACGTCGTTGACGCCGTAGAGGAAGACGTTCGCGGGGAGCAGGAAGTACGCGGCCAGCGCGACCGTCAGGGGTGTGAACAGCTCGGCGGTCGACCGCGCGGCGAAGACGGTCCCGACCATCGCCGGGCCCGCGAGGTACAGCCAGAACCGCGGCCGGGAGAGCCGCAGGAGGTACCCGACGGTGGTGTCCGGGGGCGCGAGCGCGCCGAGGCGTGCGGTCAGCGAGGCCATCGCGTCGTCGGACATACTACTCGGAGGGGCTTAGTTGGCGTCGTCGACCAGCGCCTGTGCGGTGTGCTGGCCGCTGATCAGACACATCGGCACGCCGATACCGGGGGTCGTGAACGACCCCGTGAAGTAGAGCCCGTCGACCGCCTCCGAGCGGTTCGGCGGCCGGAGGAGAGCGGTCTGGCGGAGCGTGTGGGCCAGCCCCAGCGCCGTCCCCTCCGTCGCGTTGTAGCGGTCGACGAACTCGGAGACGCAGAACTCCTCCTCGAAGACGATGCGGTCCCGGAGGTCGGTGTCGGCGTGTTCGGCCACGTCGTCGAGGATCTGCTCCCGGAAGCGCTCGCGCTGGGCGGGCGTGTCGTCGAGGCCGGGCGCGATGGGGACGAGGACGAAGAGGTTGCTGTGGCCCTCCGGCGCCACGGTGTCGTCGGTCTTCGATGGCACGCAGAGGTAGTAGGCCGGTTCGTCCGGCCACGCGGGCTCGTCGAAGATCGTCTCGAAGTGGAGGTCCCAGTCGTCCGGGAGGACGAGCGTGTGGTGGGCCAGCTCGGGCACGTCGCCCTCGACGCCGAGATAGAGGAGGTACGCCGAGGGCGCGTACGTGCGGTCGTCCCAGTAGTCGGCGTCGTACTGCCGCTCGTGCTCGGGGAGCAGCTCCTGCTCGGCGTGGGCGTAGTCGGCGTTGACGACCACCCGGTCCGGCCGCCGTTCGGCCCCCGTCTCGTCGACCACGAGGAAGCCCCGCTTGCGGCGGGTGATCTCCTCGACCTCGACGCCCGTCTCGAAGCTCACCCCGAGTTCGCGGCAGAGGTCGACGAACGCGTCGACCACGACGCCGATGCCGCCGGGGTGGTTCCCGTCATCGTCGGCCTCGTTCGCGACGGGGTAGTACACGCCCATGTTGAAGTCGACGTGGCTCATCATGTTGTACAGCGCCGGCGTGTTTCGGGGCGATCCCCCGAGGAAAACCAGCGTGTACTGCATGATCTGCTGGAGCTTGGGGTTCTCGAAGTAGTCGTCGACGTGGCTCTGCATCGATCGCATGAGCTTGACCCCGATGGGCGCCGCGCGCATCACGTCCAGGTCCACCCAGTCCCGGAGTGAGGACCGATCCTGATAGACGAACTTCTCCATCGCCGTCTCGTAGTGCCGTTCGCTGGTCGCGAGGTACTCGTCGAACGCCTCGCCGGCGCCGGGCTCGATGGACTCGAACAGCTCGCGGTTCTCGGCGCGGTCGGCGGCGACGTCGACCCGCTCGCCGTCGCCCGCTGCGGGCCCCTCATTTTTGAAGAAGATCCGGTAGTGCGGGTCGAGCCGTTCGAGGTCGTAGTAGTCGCCCGGGGTCTTCCCGAAGTGGCCGAAGAACCGCTCGAACACGTCGGGCATGAGGTACCACGAGGGCCCCATGTCGAAGCGGAAGCCGTCCGCTTCGAGGCGGCTGGCCCGGCCGCCGAGCTGGTCGTTCTTCTCCACGAGCGTCACGTCGGCGCCGGCGTCCGCGAGATAGGCCGCCGCCGAGAGGCCGCCGACGCCGCCGCCGACGACCGTCACCGACTCGCCGTCCGCGCGTCCCGAGAGCCCTGCCATTACCCGTCCATCGGCGCCCGCCACTGAAAAAGGGGGTGCCCAACCCGTTGCGGTCGCCGGCCGGCCACCCGAGCGACAGCCTTATTAACAACAGTGTCCGTTTTGGTAAATAATGGGTATTAACGAGACTTCTGAGGTTAATAACGGCGCCGGGCGGCTCTCGCTGGTCGGGGGCGCTGGCGTCGCGGTCCTGATCGGGCTGTCGGTCGTGGCGGGCCTGGCCGACACGTGGAAGGTACTGGTCGTCGGGTGGGTCGCGTTCACGGCGATGGCCGCGGGGACGTACCTCGGGGCGCGGGCGACCGAGACCGACCCCCAGCGGCTCGTCTGGGGCTACGGGCTCGCCAGCGGCGCGATGGTGACCAGCGCGGCGATGTTCCTGGTCCCCCAGGCCATCGGCATCGGCGGCTCGGCCGGCGCGCCCCAGATCGGCGGGATCGGCATCGCCGCGGGGATCGTCGTCGGCTACAGCGGTCACGTCGTCGGCCACCGGCTCTCGCACTACGACTGGCCGATGGACGTGACGACCGCCCAGATCACCGCCCACGCGCTCTCGGCGGGGCTGATCATCGGCCTCGTCTACGGCTCGATGCCGACGCTCGGCCTGCTGCTCGGCCTCGCCATCGTCTCGCACAAGGGCCCCGCCGGCTACGCCGCCGCCCGCCGGATGCAGCGGGCTGGCAAGCCCGTCTCGGCGCTCCTGCTGCCGGCCGCCGGGGTCGGCATCACCGCCATCCCGACGGCCGCGCTCCCCGTCCCCGAGATTCCGGTCCTCAACGCCGTCGTCTTCGGCTTCGCCGCGGGCATCTTCCTCCACGTCGCGATGGACTTCCTCCCCCACTGCGACGCCGGCTCGGAGATCGACGAAGTGTGCTCGCTCAGCGAGGAGTCCCACGAACTACTGGATCGGTTACGGTTCCACGCGGTCGGGAGCACCGTCGTCGGCGCGGCGGCCGTCGTGGTCGCCTGGGTCGCGGTCGCGCCGTAAGTTCCGGCCCTCGTCGTACTTCCGGCCGCTCGGCGGTCCGCGTGCGCTCTCGCCACCAGACCTTTACTGTCGCCGCCGCAAGCGCGCCGTATGGCCTCCCCGCCGGTGTATCGTCCGAGTGACCCGGACCACGGCCGCCGGGTCGGGTGGGGGCTCGTACTCGTGACCCTCGGCGTGCTCGCGCCGCTTCTCTACGCCCGAGCCGCCGGCCCGTCCGTTCTCTGGGCACCGTCGATCTACTGCGCGGCCGCGGACTGTCCGACGCTCGTCCAGTGGAGCGCCTATCTCCTCTCGATCCCCCTTTCGCTCGGCGTTACCCTGCTCTGGTGGTCCGGCAGGGCCCGCTCGCGCGCGCTCGTCGGCGCTCACCTGTGCGCGATGGGCGCGCTCGCCGGGTGGGCCTTCGTCGTCCCGGTCTCCTTCTGGGCCTGGCCCCCGCTGGTCGCCGGGGGCTTCCTCGTCGCGAGCGGCACCGGCGGGCTGTTCGAACGGGCGTCCCACGACCGCGAGGACATCCCGGGTCGCCTGGCGACCGTCGGCGGCGTCTCGGTGTTCGCGGGGTTCGCGGCCGCGACGGCGCTGGGCTACTGGCCGCTGGTCACGCTCGTCCCGTTCGCGCTCGCGCTCGGCGCGTACCTGCTGGTCGTCCGCGCGCCGCTGGGCTGGCTGCGCGCCCACGCCGTCTGGTTCCTCGCCGCGGCCCTGCTCGCGGTCCCGCCGTGGACCTACGTCCGCCCGGAATCGATCGGCGTGACCGACGTGGTCCCGCCGCCGGACGACCTCCCGCCGCAACCGCCCGACGGGAGTCCGGTCTTCCTGGCCGACGAGGTGATCACCGCGTTCGTGCTCGCCGGCGTCGCGGCGATGGCCCTGGCCGCCGGCGCGGAACTGGTCTGGCGGCTCGCCGACGAGGGCTCCGGAGGGTCCGCCGCCGGGGCCGACGCCGCGGAGTGATCGCCGAAGCGGTCGCTCCCGAGTGGTCGCGTTCCGATACTCCGGACGCTCCCGGGTGCCCGGCGTCGAACCCGCTTCAGACCGTTTCGACGCCGGTGAACTCGAAGCGCGCGCCGCCGCTCTCGCTCTCGCGGACCGCCACGTCCCAGCCGTGGGACTCGGCGATGCCCGCGACGATGTTCAGCCCGAGGCCGGTGCCGTCGTCGGCGTTCGAGTAGCCGGCCTCGAACACCCGCTCGCGCTCGCCCTCGGGGATCCCGGGGCCGTCGTCGGCGACGGAGAACCCGCCCTCGCAGTCGCCGACCGTGACCGTCACGTCGTCGCCGCCGTGCTCGACCGCGTTGCGGACGCAGTTTTCGAGCAACTGCTGCAGGCGACCGGGGTCGGCCCGGACCGTCGACGAGGTCTCGACGACGAGCGTCGCCTCGCCCGTCTCGACGTGGTCCCAGCACTCCCGCGCCGCGGCGGCGAGGTCGACGGGCTCGGGGTCGGTCGCCTGTTCGCCCTCCCGGGCGAGCGCCAGCAGGTCCCCGATCAGGGCCTCCATCCGCTCGTGGGACCGCTCGATGGCCGCGACGTGCTCGTCGTCGGCCTCGTCGGCGACCAGTTCGAGCCTGCCCTTCGCGACGGTGAGCGGGTTGCGCAGGTCGTGGCTGACGATGCCGGCCAGGCGTTCGAGCCGCTCGTTCTGCCGTTCGAGCGCCTCCCGCTCGGCCCGGAGCTCCCGCTCCGAGCGGATGCCGTCCAGCGCCGTCGTCGCGTGGACCGCGAGCGTCCCGGCCAGCGTGACGTCCACCTGGTCGAACGCGCCGGGCTCGGCCGAGCCGGCCAGGAGGACGCCGTGGTCGCCCAGCGGGAGGATCAGCTCGCTCCGGATCGGCGTGTCCTCGGCGAACCGCCCGGGGGCCGTCGACACGTCGTCGTACACCCGCCGTTCGCCCGCCTCGAAGACCTCCCACGCGAGCCCCTCGTCGCGCGGGATCGAGGGGATCTCCCCCAGTAGCTGCTCGCCCTCGTCGGTCCAGGCGACCGGGACCAGCGCCTCGGCGTCCGCGTCGTAGCGGTGGACCGCGCTGTTGGACAGGCCGACCACGTCGCGGACCGCCCTGACGAGCGTCTCCGCAACCTCCTCGACGGTCGTCGCCTCCATGAGCCCGCGGACGGTGGTGTGGATCCCCTCGATTGCGTCCTCGTGGCCCCCGCGGTCGGTCTTGTCGAAGACGCTGCAGACGAGCCGCTCCCCCTCGGTCTTGGTGAGCGTGTGGTCCTCGACGAACGTGGTGCCGTCGGCCCGGAGCCCGGTCGTCTCGCCGCGCCAGAACCCCGTCCCCTCGACCGCGGGCATGACGTCCGCCCTGACCGTCTCCAGGGCCCCGTCCGGGTACGTGATCTCGAACGACTCGCCGACCATCTCCTCGGGCTCGTAGCCGTAGAGGTCCGCGTACTCCTCGTTGACGTAGCTGAACGTGCCGTCCGCCTCGATGATGGCGATGCCCTCCTCGGCGGCGTCGATCGCCTCCAGGCGGCGTCGTCGTTCCCGCTCGGCCCGGGCAGACTCGACGGCCGCCTCGACCCGGTCGGCCAGCTCGGCCGCGCGGTCGGGGTCGGTGTCCTTCCGGACGTAGTCGGTGACGCCCGCGGCGATGGCTTCGCTCGCGACCGCCTCGCTCCCCTCGTCGGTGAACAGGACGAACGGGAGGTCGGGGTGGTCGTCCCTGACGGCGTCGAGGAGCGCGAGGCCGTCCCGACCCGGCAGGTCGTACTCGGAGACGACACAGTCGACGTCGCCGTCGCCGAGGCGCTCCAGCGCCGCCTCGGCGTCCGTCACCGTCTCGACGGCCAGGCGGTCGCTCGCCGCCGCGACCGCGTCGCCGAACTCGGCGTACTCGGGGTCGTCGTCGACGTGGAGGGCCCGGATCGGATCCGGTGACGACCGGTTCATCAGCGATCCAACGGACAGGCGACGCATAACGGTTTGGGAGCGCGTATCGATCGGAAAAACGACTCCGCTAACGACCCGCGGAGGCCGGGCGCTCCACCCGGTTCACTCCCGTTCGCGCTCGCGCTCGGCGTCGGCCGACAGGTCGACGCCCGCGCCGGCGGAATCGGTCAGGTCGGCGCCCTCGGGCACCTCGACGCCCTCCGTCTCCAGCAGGCGTTCGAGCCGGCGCTCGAACTCCACGTCGTCGATCTCGCCGGCGGCGTAGCGCTCGCGGAGCCGCTGGAGGGCGTCGTCCCCCTCCTCGCGCTCGCCGCGAGTCCCGCCGACCGACCGGTCGCGGTCCCCCCGCTCGCCGAGGTACTCGCGCAGGTCGACGTGGTCCGAGAGGATCCCCAGCACCGGCACGAGGAAGAACCACCCGACGATGGCGACGACGGCCGCCGCGTCCCCGCCGATAAAGATGGCCGCCAGCGCCGCCAGCGGGAGCGTCGCGACCGCGACGATCCCGACGAGCGCCTCCATGGGGTCCTCGCTCGCGTCGTCCGTCCCGTCGCTCATGGCCGACGCTACCGGGCCGGGCGCCATAATTCTCGGGGACGACCGCGCCGGTCGGCCGCCGCCCCGGGCGGCGCCGAGCGCGCATCCCGTCGGCGCCGACAGCGCTATGCTCGCAGCCGGCGTAGAGACCCTATGCCAATCAGTATCGACCAGTTCGAGGAGACGCCCGAGGGGAAGCTCCGCCCGCCCGCGGCCGGTTCGGAGAACGCCGACCGCGTGCTCGCCTTCCTCACCGAGCGCCGCGCGGAGGCGTTCACGCCCGCCGAGATCTGCGAGGGCACCGGCGTCCCCCGCGGGAGCGTCGGGGTCGTCCTCGCTCGCCTCGAAGACCGGGGCCTCGTCCGCCACCGCGGCGCCTACTGGACCGTCAGTCCGGAGGCGACCGCGCGATAGCGGGCCGGTCGCTGTCTCCGGGTCGCACGGCGCTCAGTTGTACTCCCGCCAGCGGTGGCCACACTCCGTGCACTTGAAGAATCGCGTCGGCGGCTCGTCGGCGGAGCCGGTCTGTTTGATCGTGTACCAGGCGACGCCGTTGCCGCAGTCCTCGCAGGTGACGCTCTTGTCCTTGGGTTTGCCCTCGAAGTTGGCTCCCTCCTCGGTCTCGACGACCTCGTCGCCGGACTGCTCGGCGGTGCTGACGAACTGCTCGGCCAGTTCGTCGTCGCGGCCCGCCGTGGCGCCGCAGCTCTTGCAGACCATCTCGCCGCCCTCGGAGTGCATCATCGATCCGCAGTCGTCGCAGAACTGCATGGTACCACGCCCGTTGGCCGCCCGGCCGTAAGTATACCCCGCTCTCGCGGTCGTCGCCAGTCGTCCGGTTCCCCGGTCGCCTGTCCCGCCGGCCGTGAACCGCTGCGGCGCCCGTCAGGCGTCGTCTTCGAGTTCGCGCCGCTCCTCGACGACCGGGCAGTTGCTCACCCGGACCTCGTCGACGCCGACGAACGCCAGGATGTCAGTGCCCTCGTGGGTGCAGGTCACGTCCGGCGGCGGCGAGAAGTGCTCGCAGCCCTCGCAGTAGCCGTGTTTCGACACCGTGACCACGTCGTCCTCGTCGCCCTCGGGCGGGCCGCCCTCGCCCCCCGTGTCCGCGCCGGGCTCGGCGGTGAGCCGGTCCCAGACCTCGTCGGGGTCGATCCCCTCGACGCCCGACCGCTCGAAGGCGCTCGACGCCGACTCGAAGGGGTCGCCCTCCGAGACCGCCACGTCCGCGAGCGGGTCCTCGCCCCGCTCGCCGAACGAGTCGTCGGCGCTTTCGCCGTCGAACGGTTCGCCGCTGGCCCCGCTTTCGCCCCGCTCGCCGCTAGCCTCGCTTTCGCCCCGTTCGCCGCCGGCCCCGCTGTCGGCCCGCTCACTGCCGCCGTCCCGGTCGTCCACGTACTCGAACGGGTCCGGGTCGGCGCCGGCGGCTGGCTCCCGGCCCGCGGCGTCCTCGTCGGCCGGGGGGTCGTCATCCCCGGCCCCGCCGCTCCGGTCGCCGTCCGGATCCTCGCCCAGCGAGTCGAAGGGGTCGCCCTCGCGGTCGCGGTAGTCGTCGAACGAGTCGAACGGGTCGCCGCGGTCGGCCGACGCCCCGGCAGACTCGCCGGTGTCGTCCCCGGGCTCGTCGGGATCGTCCGCGGGCGCCCCCGAGTCGGCGGCGGCGCGGTCAGCGTCGTCCCCGGGCTCCCCGGAGTCGTCGGTGTGCCGGTCGTCGCTCACGGTATCAGCTCCCGTCGGCGGCGTCGGGGACGTTCGAGCGGTCCTCGTCGCCGGCCTCCAGCTTGCGCGCGACGGTCAGCTTCGGCTTGCCGAACAGCCCGCTCGGCAGCGCCACGTCGCTGACGGTCGCGTCGCAGTGGGGACAGTTAGGCTCGTGTAGCAGCGCGATGTCGACGGCCTGCGAGCAGTTCCCGCAGACCGCCCGGTCCACGTCCAGTTCCGCCGCGGTCGCCTTGAGCCGGTCGATGGCGTCGGTACCCGTCGAGCGGGCCTGCTCGGCCTCGCGGAGGTCGCTGACCACCCAGGCGACCGTCCGCAGTCGCTCCTCGACCTCGTCGAGGCGGTCGGTCGCCCGCTCGATCTCGCTCACGCGGTCGTCGAGGTCGTCGACCCGCCGCTCGGCGTCGGCGGCGTCGTCGGCCGCCTCGTCGACCCGCGACTCGAGGGCGGCGAGCGACGACTCCAGGTCGTCGACGGCCGTCGAGAGCGTCGCGAGCTCGCCGAACTCCGGGTGGGTGTGGTCGGCCTCGGCCTTGCCGTCGGCCTCGCGTTTGACCTGGACGACACGCTCGCGCACGTCCTGGATCTTGTCGGCGAACTCCGACTCGACGCGGTCGATCTCCGCCGACAGCCCTTCCTCGACGGCGTCGACGTCTTCGCTCCCGCCCTCGACGCGCTCGGCGACGGCATCGGCGATGTCCGGGAGCCGGTCGGCGATCACGTCCCGGACTTCGTCTTCCACGTCGCGGCCGCCGAGGGCGGCGGCCACGTCCGCGTCGTCGAACTCCTCGGCGGCGCGGTAAGCGGCGAGTAACTGGACGACGACGGCCTCGCGGTCGACCCCCAGGTCGGCGGCCTTGCGGTCCAGCCAGGCCTCTACGTCCGGGGGGAGCGACACCGACACGCCGGCGTCGTCCGACGACTCGCTCGCCATTAGTTCCCCTTGACGCGAGTAGGCAGTTAAGGGTTTGCCACCGGTTCTCGAAAATCGAACTCGGAGTACTCGTCGAGAGCGACGCTCTGAGCGGCGATCGTGCGGACCCGGGTCCGATACCCGTTATCGGATCTTGCGCACGTCGCTGATGTCGAAGCCGCCGTCGCCGATCTCGGTCTCGAACTGGACGATGTTCTCGTCGTCGATCCCCGAGAGGACGCCGCGGAACTGCTTGACGACGAGCGTCCGCGCGCGGGAGGACCCGCCGCTGGCCCACTCGAACTCCAGGGTGCCGTCGACGCTGTCGACGAGCTGGCCGTACTCCGTGTCCGAGACCGTCTCCCGGCCGACGTGGGCGAGGATGACGCCGTTCCACTCGTTGGCGCCCTTCTGGAGCCCCTTGATGAGGAAGACGACGTCCGACCAGTTGACGTTCTCGTCGCGGCCGGCCGTGCTGATGAGGTCCGACAGCGAGTCGATGACCACGAGGTTCCCCGGCGCGTGCTCGACGAGCAGGCGCCCGAGTTCGCCGAGGATGTCGTCGCGCTCCTGGCGCGCCCGGAGGTCCTTGATGTCGGCGGTCTCCTCGGCGTACCAGTCCCGCGGGACCGGGCTCTGGTGGAAGTACTGCTCGGAGAGGTCGTGGTACCGGACCGCCTCCATGCCGGCGTCGACGATGTCGTCGTCGATCGTCATCCCCACCTCCTCCGTGAAGCGCCGTTCGCCCGCGGTGAACGAGACGAAGTGGACCTCCCCCGGCGTTTCGGCGTCCGCCGCCACGTCGCCGTAGTAGAGGTCGTGTAACTCCCCGTCGGTCTCGGCGAGGGCGTTCATCAGCGTGCTCGTGTGCAGGAACTCCCGCGACCCCGCGCCGCCCTCGCCCGCGACGAGGACGACGCTGCCCGTCGGCGCCCCGCCGCCGAGGGTCGTGTCGAGCTGGCGGACCCCGAAGGGTATCCGGTCCATGCGACCACCATCCGCCGCCGGCCGTTTACCTGTTGCCCCGCGATTCTCGCTCGCTGAAACGGGATCCGCCGGCTGCGACGGTCCTCAGGCGTCCCCGACCGTCGCGCCCTCGTTGCGCGGGCGAGCCACGACGACGCGGCCGCCCTCGCCCACGTCCGAGAGTGCTGTCCGGGCCGCGTCGGCCACGTCGGGCGCGTAGTCGGCGTCGGTCAGCGCGTAGACGGTGGGGCCCCACGAGGACTGGCCGGCGCCGGCGACCGCCGGGTGGTCCGAGAGGGCGTCGATGATCGCCCCCGCGGGCGGGCGGTAGACGCCGCCCTGCTCGTCGGCGTACCAGGCGCCGTTGAGCCGGCCGAGCCGCGCGACCGCGTCGCCGAACGCCGCCCGGTCGCCCGTCGCGGCCGCCGGGAGCAGCTGCTGGGTGACCACGACCGCGATGTCCTCGGCGATGCCCGGGTCGGCGCGCTCGACGACCGAGCGCATGCTCTCGTCCTCCTCGTCGCCGCTGCGGCCCGGCCCCGCCTCGGGGACCGCGAGGACGAACCGCCAGGATTCGGGCAGGTCGTGGCGCGCGACGACCGGCGGGACCGCCCACTCGCCCTCCGCGGGCGGCGCCGTCGTGAACCGCTCGGTCGGGTGGCCGCCGTCGACGACGAACCCGCCCGATTCGAAGGTGGCGACGCCGATGCCGCTGCGGCCGCCGCGGCCCAGCGCCGGCGCGCGCTCGCGCGGGTCGACCTCCATCTCGTATGCGCCGGCGACGGCGACGAGCGCGGCGAGCGCGAGCTGGGTCCCGCTGCCGAGTCCGGCGTGGCGGGGGAGCCGTTCCTCGACGCGGACCGCCGCGCCGGGCACGTCGAGGTGGTCGACGACCCGCTCGACGTAGGGGCGGGCCGCGTCGTCGTCGCAGTCGACGGCGTCGGCGCGCTCGGCGCGCAGGTCGAGCCGCGGCTCGGCGAGCGCGAGGCCGACGCCGCCGTAGAGGCGCTCGTGCGCCAGCGAGAGGTTCTGGAAGCCGACGTGGAGGCGCCCGCCGACCGTGACCCGGGTCATGCCGTCACCGAGGTCCCCCCGGTCCTACGGCCTTTCGACAGCGGCCGGCGTCGCCGGAGTCCGCGACGGCGGCGCTCGGCCGTCGGCCCGGTCGCACCCGCGAACTGCCCGCGTCCGGGCCCTCCGGGCCGATAAGCCGTCATTTACAATCGGTGTCGGGCGGCGTAGCCCCTGGCATGAGTGAGCAACGACCGCCCGGCGACGGCCGGGACGAGTCCGCTCGCGACGGGGAGGCGACGCCGGATGCGTCGGCGGCGGGTGACGGTGGCCCGTCGGTCCCGGAGGCCGGCGGCGGGAACGGCGTGGGACCGACCGACGGCCGGTTCCCGGCCGAGAGCCCGAGGGGGGGCCACGACGACGCCACGGGCGGCGGGACCGGCGGAGAGGGTCCGGGGCCCCTGGCGGCGGTCCTCGCGGACGCGACGACCGTCGAACCGTGGACCGCCCCGTCACCGCCCGGGCGCGGGACCGCCTCGCTCCGCCGTCAGCTCCGCCCCGACGAGTCGCTGCAGGCCGTCGACGGCGCCCGCCTGCTCGACGGCCGCGGCGAGCGGGCGACGGTCGGTCTCACCGCCGACCGCCTGGTCGCCGCGACCGACGACGGCCTCGTCAGCGTCGGCCTCGACCGCCTCGCGGGGGTCCGCAGCTCCGTCGACGCGACCGTCGGCGTCCGCGGCCGGGACGCCCGGCTGCTCGGCGCCCTCGGTTACTGCGCGTCGGTCGTCGCCTTCCTCGGCGTCCTCGGGACGGCCACGGTCCCCCTGACGCCGGCGCTCGCGCTGGCCGCCGTCGGTGGCGCGCTCGCCGCAGACCACGTCCGCCGCGAGGGAGTCGCCCCGAACGACCGGACGCTGACCGACCGGCTCCGCCGCTTCGGCCCGTTCGCGACCCTCGCCGACGCGCTCGCCCGCGTCGAACGGCGCGTCCGCGGTCGCGCGGGCGCCGACCCGCTCGGTCGCTGGGGGGCCGGGGCGCTCGCGGTCGGCCCGTTCGCGGCGCTGGTCGCGCTCGAGGGGACGGTGCTCCCGCCGCTGTTCGCGCTGGCGATGGCCGGGAGCTTCGGGCTGGTCGTCCACGCCGTCCGCAACGGCGACGACTTCGAGGGGATGGAGGTGGTCCGGCGCCGCCGCCGGACGGTCACCGCGCGGTTCGACGACGGCTCGACGCTCGCCGTTCGCACGCACCCCGACTCGCCGCTGGACCGCGAACTCGCGGCCCGCGTCGGCGACCTCTCGGAGCGGCCGGTCCCCGGCGACGACGACTGACCGGGCTCGAACCGCCCCGTCAGGCCAGCGGCAGCAGCTCCGCGGGCGGGCTGCCCGGCAGTTCGTCGCGGTCGTGCTCGGCGTCGAAGTCCAGGTCCGGCCCGCGGGCGATCAGCCGCTTGGGGTTGACGTCCGGGTGGGTCGTGTAGTAGTGTTCCTTGATGTGGTCCGTGTTCACCGTCTCGGCGACTCCCGGCGTCTGGTAGAGGTCGCGCAGGTACGGCCAGAGGTTGTCGTACTCGTGGATCGCCTTCACGTTGCACTTGAAGTGGGTGTGGTAGACGTTGTCGAACCGGACCAGCGTCGTGAACATGCAGATGTCCGCCTCGGTCAGGCGGTCGCCGGCGAGGTAGCGCTGGTCTGCCAGCACCTCGTCCCAGTGGTCCAGCGCCGAGAACAGGTCGTCGACGGCCCGGTCGTACGCTTCCTGGGAACTCGCGAAGCCCGCCCGGTAGACGCCGTTGTTGATCGGCTCGTAGATGTCGTCGATGATCCGGTCGACCTCCTCGCGGTAGCCCTCGGGGTACAGATCCACGTCGCGCTCGGCCACGTCGTCGAACTCGGTGTCGAGCATCCGCAGGACCTCCTCGGACTCGTTGTTGACGATGGTCTCCTCCTGTTTATCCCACAGCACCGGCACCGTCACCCGGCAGGTCGCGTCGGGGTCCGCTTTCTGATAGACCTCCCGGAGGTAGTCGCTGCCGTTGACGGTGTCGGGGGTACAGCCCTCCTTCTCGGGGGTGAACTGCCAGCCGCCGTCGTCGCGGTAGGGGTCGACCACGTCGACCGAGACGGCGTCTTCCAGTCCCTTCAGCGACCGGATCAGCAGGGTGCGGTGAGCCCACGGACAGGCGTAGGAGACGTAGAGGTGGTACCGGCCGGCCTCCGGCTGGAACCGGGCGTCCGGGTCGTCCTCGACGCGGTCCCTGAAACTCGTCTCCTCGCGCTCGAACTCCCCGTCGTCGTTCGTGTAGTCCTCGACATCCGTCCGCCACTCGCCGTCGACGAGTTTGTTCATGGCTGGTCGTCCCTTGGGCCGCGACACCCAAAAGGACACCAGTGACACACGAGTAACCGGACGCCCGTCCACCCCGCGATCCCCCGACGCGGACGCTCGACGACCGAATGCGGTCGGCGCGCGCTGTCGCGAGTCTCGTCTCGCGACAGCATCGCGCGAGGGATGAGCGAGCGAGCGCAGCGAGAGAGCGAATCGGCTGGGGAGGGTCGTGGTCGTTTGCGGTGCCGTGCGGTGCGGTCGCGGTGCCGGGCGGTGCGGTCCCTGGTGTCCGCGCGAACGTGTGAGCGCGGGCTCGGGAGAGCTTGCTCTCCCGGTGGACTGAACGGGCGAGGCGCGCTCGCGCTTGTTCAGTCGTCTGAGTGGGCAACTATCCGCGCGGTGCGAGGCGCTGGGCGCCTCGAAGCGAACGGCGCTGCCGTGAGCGGGCGGTGCCGAGAGCGCGGATATCCCGCCTCAGCGACCGCGAGTGCGCCGAGGGCTTTCAACGCTTACCGTCGAGTACTGTCGCAGTCACTGCTAGCGAGCGCGTCGAGGGCGTTCAGCACAGCTGTCCGCTGCGGCCGGGTCGATCGTCGGGGACGCGTCGCGAACGGGAGCGCGAACGTCGATCGGGACCGACGCAAGCGTTTAGTATCACCCATTCGACGGTTACGCCAGTCACGCGCGGTGGGGGCGACATGGAACACGTCATCGAAGTCGAGGACGGGGACGCACAGGTGCTCACGGAGACGGGGAGCGGCGGGCTCATCGGTCGGGGGCTGTTGCACGAGCGGCCGCTCGCCGAGTACGTCGAGGGGGCCGAGACGCCGCGGTTCGTCGTCCGGAACAAGAAACGGGGGTTCACCGTCGAGCGGACCGAGGGAGACGCGAACGACGGCGGGGACCGCGGGACTGTGAACGCCGGGGCGGAACAGGGGGTCGCGAACGGCGCCGCCGGGGCCGTCGACACCGGGCAGGTCGCGCCGGACGGCGACCACAGCGCGGCGGCGCTGGTGACCGACACGCGGGTACTGTTCGCCGCCGGGCGCGCGGGGGGCGACCGGACGCGCTCGGTCCCGCTGGCGGACGTGGTCGACGCCCGGACGGAGGCGGGGCTGCTCGACGAGACGCTCGTCCTCGACCTCGTCTCGGGCGCGCAGTACCGGTTCCCGTCGCGGGGGGACCTGACCGCGGTCCGGGAGTTCGTCGACGCGGCCGCGGGGATCTGGTCGAGCGCCGAGCGCCGCCTCGAGAGCGCCGCGGAGACGCTCGACCGGATCGAGCGGGCCTTCGAGGCCGGCGACGCGGACGTGGTGCTGGCGGCGGTCGGCGACGTGCGCGAGACGCTGGACGAGGCCCGCGAGGCCGCGGCGCCGCTGGACGGGGCCGCCGCGTCGGTCGCCGACCGGGCCGGGGACTACCGGGAGCGGCTGGCGGCCTTCGAGCGCCGCGCCTACGCCGAGCAGGCCGAACAGGCCCGCGAGCGCGGCCACACCCGCTGGGACGACCACGCCTACGAGGCGGCGGCGGACCACTTCGAGCGGGCGGTCGACAGCTACGCGGCGGCGCTGTCGGTCGACGCCGACCGGCCGGACGACGAGCTGATCGAGCGCCGGCGGGCGAACCTGGTCGCCGAGCGCGAGCGGCTGGCCGCCGCGCCGCTCGAACGCGCCGAGCAGGCCGTCGAGATGGCCCGGGGGGCCGACGACCTCGAAACCGCCGAGGCGTGGTGGGAGCGGGCGCTGGAGCGGTACGAGCGGGTCCACGCGCTCGACTGGGGGCGCGACGAGCCGCGCTTCGAGGGCGACCGCGAGGCGGTCCGCGAGCGGCTGGCGATGGTCGCCCGACAGCTGGTCGAGACGCGCTGCGAGCGGGCCCGCCGGGCGCTCGACGCGGCCGAGGACGCGCCGCCCGGCGCGGCCGCGGCGGCCTGCGAGCGCGCCGAGTCGTCGCTCGACGCCGCCCGGTCGGTCGCCCGCGAGCGGGTCCCCGACGCGCTCGACGGCGTCGAGGCGCTCGACGAACGGCTCGCCGACTGCCGCCCCGGCCCCGACGACAACGAGGTCTCCGACGCCGGGACGGTCGTCGTCTCACCCGGCGAGGGCGGCCGCAACGCCGACGGAGACACGGATGCCGCAGAAGACGCGGACGCCGACGGCGGCGGCGGTACCGTCAGCGGAGGCGCCGACGCGGCGACGGGCGAGGCCGACGACGACGCGTCCGCGGCGATGGGCGACGGCTGGATGCTCGCCGACGACGGCGGGGACGACGAGTGGCTGTCCGCCGAGCGGACAGGGACCGCGGACGACGCCGCCGGGGCGACCGACGCCGACACGGCGAGGAGCGATGCCGACGCCGCCGATACCGACGCGACCGGCCAGTCGCTCGACGCCGACGCCGGCGCGGACACGACCGACGCGGAGAGGGTCGCCGACGCGGCCGAGTCGGCTGACACCGTCCTCGGGAACGGGGCGGACGGAGCGGACGGGGCGGACGAACCGCGGGACACGAGCGGGTGCACCACGAGGGGCGGACCCGAGGGCGGCCCCGGAGCCGGTGTGTCGGACGGGTGGACGCCGGCGGCGCTGGCGGCGCTCGGCGCCGAGGCGTTCGGGGAAACCGTGGCCGACTGCCTCCGTGCGACCGGGTGGACTGTCGAGACGGCCGGCGGCGGCGTGGTCGACGACGGCGCGACGGACGGCCCCGACCTCCGCGCGACGGCGCCGGGGCCGGTCGACGTTCGCGCGGGCGTGCTCGCGGTCCCTGCGGACGAGGCGTCGACGCTCGACGAAGCGGCCGTCGACCGCCTGGCCGCCGCCGTCGAGCGCGACGACCGACTGGACGCGGCGGTCCTCGTCGCGGGCGCGACGCTCCCGCCCGCGGTCCGCGAGCGCGCCGCCGCGGCCGGCGTGGACGTGGTCGAACCGGACGCGCTGGTCGACGAACTCGACGGCTTCGGGGTCCCGGCCCCCGACGACGAGCGGGACCCGGACCGCGAGTGAGGGTCCGCGAGCGCGGCGGGCGACTGTCACCAGTTCGCAGGGGGCCGGGCGGGTTCGAAGGCTTTATCCACGCGCTCGGACTCGTCTACGACAAGACTATGGCCGACAAACCTGCCTCGATGTACCGGGACATCGACAAGCCCGCGTACACCCGACGGGAGTACATCACGGGTATTCCCGGCTCGAAGATCGCACAGCACCAGATGGGCGACAAGAACGCCGACCCCGAGGACTACCCGGTCCAGATCAGCCTCATCGTCGAGGAGTCGGTCCAGCTGCGCCACGGCTCCATGGAGGCCTCGCGGCTCTCGGCCAACCGCCACCTGATCAAGGAGCTCGGCGAGGGCAACTACAAGATGGTCCTCCGGAAGTTCCCCCACCAGGTCATCCGCGAGAACAAACAGGCGACCGGCGCCGGCGCCGACCGCGTCTCCGACGGCATGCGCCAGGCGTTCGGCAAGATCGTCGGCACCGCCGCGCGCATCCAGTCCGGCGAGCGCCTCTTCACGGCCTACTGCGACGTCGACCAGGCCGAGGAAGTCAAGGAGGCCTACCGCCGCGCGTACAACAAGATCACCCCGCCCTGCCGCATCAAGGTCGAGCGCGGCGAAGAACTGCTGATCGCCTGAACCGGCCTTCCTCTCGGTTGCTCCCCCGTCGGCGAGCGGCAGGGCTTCCCGGTCCCGTCAGTCCCCGTCGTCGAGGCGGACCGTCAACACCGGCACCTCGGCCGCGCGCACGACCTTCTCGGTGACGCTCCCCAGCAGGTACCGGTCCAGCCCGCGCCGCCCGTGGGTCCCCATCACGACCGCGTCGACGCCCGACTCCCCGGCCGCCGCCAGGATCTCCTTGTACGGTTCGCCCTCGCGCACCTCGCCGGTCGCCTCGACGCCCCGGTCCGCGAACGCCTCGACCGTCTCCGCGACGACCTCCTCGCTCGCGGCCCGCAGCGACTCGACGGTCGTCCCCTCGGCCGCGGCGCTGCCGAGGTACGTCGTGTCGACGACGTACAGCACGCGGACGGTCGCGTCCATCGCGCCCGCCAGCGTCAGCGCGTGCTCCAGCGCTGCGTCCGCTCCCTCGCTCCCGTCCGTCGGGTAGAGTATCTCGTCGTACACACCCAACCGTTCCGCCCCCGGAGTCATCCCGGTTTCCGGCATTCCCACCGCCCGGGGGGCGAACAAACGCTTATGGTGAATTATTTTCAACAATGTTCGATAATTCACCCGATTATCGACTATTCGTTCTGTGCTTCGGGCCCCTCGCGGCGGGGCTCGTTCGCGGGGCGGCGGTCGGCGGGTTTTTGTCGAAACCCGCCAACCGACAGGTATGCGCAGGCTGGCGGTCGCCACCAACGCCGAAACGTACGAGCGGATGCAGGGGCCGCTCGCCGACCGCGACATCGCGGTCGAACACGTCCGCACCCGCGAGCGGACGGTCCACCTGACCGACCCGCCCTGGGCGGCGTTCGACGCCGGGTTCGTCTTCCCGCCCCGGCTGATGGAGGGCGGCGTCGCCGACGCCGCCCTCGCCGTTCCCTGGGTCAACGACCGCGAGGCGGTCCTCCGCTCGCGGAACAAGGCGGGGGCCATCGCGCGCCTCGCCGCCGCCGACGTGCCGGTCCCCGAGACGGTGATGGTCTCGAACCCCGTCGACGAGTCCGACCTCGTCGCCGCCTTCGAGCGGCTGGACCCGCCGGTCGTCGTCAAGCCCAACTCCACGACCCGCGGCGTCGGCGTCGCGAAGGCCGGCGACCTGGACTCCCTTCTGGGCGTCGTCGACTACCTCGACCTCGTCCACGACTTTCGAGCCACTGGCGACAAGTCCTTCCTCCTCCAGGAGTACCTCCCCGGCGCGACCGACTACCGCGTGATGGTGCTGGACGGCGAGTACGTCGGCGCCGTCGAGCGACGCCTCCCCGACGACGCCCTCGCCGCCGGCCAGTGGAAGCACAACGTCCACCGCGGCGCCGAGGCCAGCCGCGTCGATCTGGACCCCGAACTCCGCGAGCTGGCCGAGCGGACCGCCGACGCGCTGGACATCCCCTTCCTCGGCGTCGACCTACTCGTCACCGACGACCGCGCGGTCGTCAACGAGACCAACGCCCGCCCGACCATCGACGACGCCGACAAGTACGTCGACGGCTTCTGGGACGACCTCGCCGACCTGGTCCGGCGGACCGCGGACGCGTGAGCCGGTCTAGTCCCGGACCTCCTCGGCGACCCGCTCCAGTTCCGCGAACTCCTCGTCGGCGTAGGCGATGACCCGTACGTCCGAGAGCGTGTCGGGCTCGTACTCCTCGACGGTCTCGCAGACGATCCGCGCCCCCTCGGCGAACGCGAAGCCGGCGGCGCCGGTGCCCAGCACGGGGACGACGACCGACTCGCAGTCGAGTTCGTCGGCGGCGGCGAGCGCGTTGCGCGTCGCGTCGCGGATCGATTCCTCGGTCGCCCGACCGTCGCCGTAGTGGGGCATCGCGGCGGCGTGGATCACGTGGTCGGCGTCGAGGTCGTAGGCGTCGGTGACCGCGGCGGCGCCGAGGTCGACCGGTCCCTTGTTCATCGCCTCCTCGTTGATCGGGCCGTCGGCGGCCCGGCGGAGCGCGCCCGCGACGCCGCTGCCCATCCGCAGGCTCGTCCCCGCGGCGTTGACCAGGGCGTCGGCCGACCGGGCGGCGATGTCGCCCTGTACGGTGTCGAACTCCATACCCGAGAGTCCGGGCGCGAGCGGCTAAAAGGCGTCCCCGGGCCGTGGGGCGTGCGAACCCGGTAGGCTAAAGGGCGGGCGTCCGGAACCGCTAGACGCGAGGGCCCGTATCTCAGTCTGGTTAGAGAGAGCGGCTCATAACCGCTTCGTCCCTGGTTCAAATCCGGGCGGGCCCACTCCAGAATAAAGGAAAGCGGCCGTCTCTGCCGGTTTTTCGACAACCGAGGTGGTCGTAGTGAGCGACGTGGCACTCGGGCCGAGTGGCTACTTGTACGACTCCCCGGACGCCTCGGCGGCAGCCTCCGTCAGCCGTGCCCGGACCTCGCGCTCGGAGTCGGCGAGCGACAGGGTGTCCTCGGCTGCGTCGTACTCCACCAGGCCGGCCGCCTCCATCGGCGGGATGCGCTCCTCGACGAGTTCCGTCCTGAGGGTATCGAGGGTGATCGCGTCCATCGTCTCGCCGTCGCTGGCGGCCTTGAAGCGGGCGGCCTCGTTGACCAGCAACACCATCCCGCGCTCGCCGTCCGGCTCGTCAAGCAGCGTCCGGACGACCAGCCGGGCGAGCGGGTGGTCCAGCCCGTCGTCGCGGTCCCGCGGCAAGGCCCCACCTTCCTTCGTTCGGTCCATGCGGAGGGTGAGCGCTACCGGGTAATAACGGTGTCTGCCGGTGGCGCCCACGGAGCGAAACCGCCCGATTACGACGGGACGGCGCCGTCGAACCCGAACCCGGCCGCGCGGGCGGCTCTCGGGTTACTCGACGGTCACGGAGCCGACCATCCCGGCGGCCTCGTGGGGGACGCAGTAGTACTCGTGGGTGCCGGTCGCCTCGAAGGTGTGGACGAACGACTGGCCCGACCGGACGGCGCCCTCGCCGTCCTCCCAGCCGGAGACCGCGGCCTCCTCGGAGTCGAAGCCGCCGGAGGCCCAGTACTCGGCGCCGTCGGGGACGCCGTCGGCGTAGGCGGTGACGCTGTGGGGTTCGCCGCCGGCGTGGGCCCAGGCCACCGTGTCGCCCTGCGAGACGGTCAGTTCCGCCGGCTCGAAGGCGACGGCGGTCATGTCGACGACGTGGTCGGCGTCGTCGGGGACGCCCTCGACGACGTCGGGGCCGCCCTGCAGGTTCGACCCGCCGCCGTCGCCGCTACCGCCGCCCTCACCGCCACCGCTGTCACCGCCGCTCTCGCCGCTCGCTCCGGGGACCCGCAGGTCTATCGGGAGCTGTTCGACGCCGTCGACGAGTGCGAACTGGGCGTACAGCGAGGCGTCGGCGAAGGTGTCGGCGGCCGCCCGCACGTCACCGCCCTCGTCGAGCGCGGTGAGGTATGCGTCCAGCTGCCGCTCGAAGCTCTCGTAGGCCGAGCGGCTGGCCCCTTCCAGCATGTCGTGGACGCGCGCGGTCTCGAAGTGGGTGAAGGCGTCCTGGAGGACCGTCGCGGCGGCGCCGCTGGTCGAACCGCCGGCGTGCTCGACGATCGCATAGGCTGATTCGACGGCCCTGGCGTTGAACGACTTGCTCGCCGCGTAGACGTCCTCGCCGTTCCCCGCGGCCGCGGAGACCGCCCCCAGCCGGTCTTCGAAGGCCTCGTAGACGGACTCGTCGGCGACTTCGAGCGCCTCGTGGTAGCCGCCGGCGCCGGCCTCGAAGTGCTCGAAGGCGCCCTGCGCGACGGCGCCGGCGCGGCTGTCCTTCCCGAGCGCGTCGAGGGCGCCGGCGTCGAACCCGCGGGCGCCCATATAGGCGGCCTCAGCGCCGCTGACGGTCGCGGTCGAGCCGGCGGCCGTCTCGAACTCCAGCAGCGCGGACTGGACGCCCTCGTAGTGGGTGGCGACCGCCCCGTCGTCGGTGTTCTCGAAGGCGTCGATCAGCCCCGAGAGGTGCTCCTCCTCGAAGGTGTGATAGAGGTCCTCGTCGGTCGACTCCAGGGCCTCGTGGACGCCGAGCTCGTCGGCCTCGAAGCGCTCGAACAGCCCCCGGGCGAGGCCCGCGGCGACGTTGTTCTGCCCCAGCCGGTACAGTTCACGCGCGTCCGCGAACCGGGCGCGGAAGAACGCGGCCGCCAGCAGGGGCGCCTGTTCGCCGGCGAGCGCCTCGACCCCGGCGACGAGGTTCCCGTCGACGGTCGCGAGGGCCTCGTCGATCCCGGCGGAGTCGCCGTCCTCGATGGCCGACCGGAGCGCGGACAGCCCCGACTCGAACCCTCGTAGGCCTCGCCGTCGGCCTCCTCCAGGGCCTCGTGGGCGCGGGCGCCCTCGAAGTGGGCGAAGACGTCGCTCGCCACCGTCGCGGCGCGGTCGGTCTCGCCGCGGGCGGCCAGCCAGGCGGCGTCGGCCGCCCGGGCGCGGTAGAGCGTCAGCGCGGCTGCGTGGGCGTAGTCGGTCGAGGGCCCGCCGGTCGCGGCGAGCGCCGCGGCGTCCCACCCGCGGGCCTGCAGCGTCGCGATGTGGCCTGCGGCCGCGGCCGCCTCGGCGTCCGCCAGCGCGTAGCTCCCGTCGACCGCGGCGACGTAGGCCGCCCCGACCTCCCGGCGGACCGCCTCCCGGTCCCCGTCGTCCGCGGCCGACGCGGCGGCTTCGAGCGCCCCCTCGAAGGCCTCGTAGGACTCGGCGTCCGCGGATTCGAGCGCGCCGTGGACGCCCGCCTCCTCGAAGCGCGCGAGGACGGCCTCCGCCGTCGCGCCCGCGCCCTCGAAGTTGCCCGCCGCGGCGAGCGCGCCGGCGTCGAGGGCCGCCGCGCCGAACAGCTGGAGGGCGAGGGCCTGCGCGGTAGCCTCGCCGACGAGCGCGCGCTGGGCCTCGGCCAGTTGCGTGCTCGCCGTCGCGGCCGTCTCGCGCGTGCGCTCGATGTCGCCGGCGTCGAGGCCGTCGCTCCGGAGGTCCCCGAGCGCCGCCTCGAACGCCTCGTAGTTCGACTCGCTGGTCGACTCGAGGGCCTCGTGGGCGCCGTGCTCGCCGCCGGCGTTCTCGAAGCGCGCGAACGTCGACTGCGCGACCGAGGCGCCGGCGGCGAACTCGCCGGCGCGGCCCAGCGCCGCGGCGTCCCATACCCGGGCGCGCATGGCGTTCCACTCGGCTGCGACCGCCGCGTCGACCGACGCGGAGCCGCCCGAACCGTCGTCGCTCGGCGAGCCGCCCTCGGCCGTGCTGTCCGGGCCGTCACCGTCGCCGTCCTCGCCGCTCGACGTTTCGGCCGGCGCGTCCGTCCCGTCGCCGCCCGACAGCCCGTTGCATCCTGCGACGCCGAGCGTCGCGAGCGCTGCCCCTGTCGCCAGTACCTCGCGTCTGCGCCGTTGCATCGTGTTTTAGGCCCACCTAAAGAATGTTAAGCGCTGCGGATTTTAGGCGAGCCTAAACATGTTCGGGCGGGCCCTTATCGGCCGGTTCCGGGGCTGAACCGACGGGTTCGGTGTCGGACCGTGCGTGGGATCGATGCCGGACCGGTACCCGTTTCGTATCGCGGTATGCGGTGTACGGCGGGCGGTTCGGATCCGTACGGTGCTTCGAGCACGCGTCGCTCCCGGAGAGGCGGCGGAGAGAAAACAGCGAGGGCCGGAGACGGCGTCTCAGGCGATCTGGTCGCGGTACTCGTCCGCCGACAGCAGGTCGTCGAGCTCCGACTCGTCGTCGAGGTCGACCTCGATCAGCCAGCCGTCGCCGTAGGGAGCCTCGTTGACGAGTTCCGGTCGGTCGGCCAGGTCGTCGTTGACGGCCGTGACGGTGCCGGAGACGGGGGCGTAGATGTCGGAGACGGCCTTGATCGACTCGACGACGCCGAAGTCCTCGCCGGCGGCGACTTCTTCGCCCTCGGCCGGGAGGTCGACGAAGACCACGTCGCCCAGCTCGTCCTGGGCGAACTCGGAGATGCCGATGCGCGCGCTGCCGTCGTCGACCCGCGCCCACTCGTGGGAGTCGAGGTAACGCAGGTCGTCGGGAACGTCGAAGCTCATCTGTCGAGGAATGGGGTCGCGGTGGTACGTGCTTTCTTCGGTTCGCCCCGCACCGAGACGCGGACGGGCTCGTCGAGGCCGACCTCGCTCGGGAGGTACGCCAGGCCGATCCCCCGACCGAGCGTCGGGCTCATCGTCCCGCTCGTGATCTCCCCCAGGCGCTCGCCGTCGGCTGACTCGACGGGATAGCCCTCCCGGGGGACGCCGCGGTCGACGAGTTCGATCCCCCGGAGTTTCTCCTCGACGCCCTCCACGTCGACCCCCTCCAGCGCGTCGCGGCCGACGAACTCGCTGTCGAGGTCGACCGCGAACCCGACGCCCGCCTCGTAGGGGTTGCGGGGGTTGTCCTCGGGGTCGAAGTCCTGCCCCGAGAGGAGAAAGCCCATCTCCAGTCGGAGCGTGTCGCGGGCGCCGAGCCCGCAGCGCTGACAGTCCAGGGCCGACCAGACCGTCTCGGCCTCGTCCCAGGGGTAGATCAGTTCGTAGCCGGGTTCGCCGGTGTAGCCCGTGCGGGAGACCAACGTCTCGACGCCCGCGACCGACCCGACGGTCGTCTCGAATCGCCCCAGTTCCCCCAGGTCGGCGTCCGTCTCGGCCGCGAGCAGATCCCGAGAGTCGGGGCCCTGGAGCGCGACCATCGCCAGCGACTCCGTGCGGTTCTCGACGGTCGCGTCGAGTTCCCAGGCGTCGCGGTGGTCGACCCAGCGGTCGGCCATCTCGGCGTCGTGGCCGGCGTTGGGAACGACGAGGTAGTCGGCCTCGACCGACCAGTCCGCGGGCGGACGGGAGACGACGGTGTCGTCGAGCATCACCCCGCGGTCGTCGGTGATCGCGGCGTAGTTCGCCTCGCCCGGGTCGAGGTCGGACACGTCGTTCGTCACCAGCCGGTTGGTGAGCCGGCCGGCGTCCGGCCCGGTGACGGCCAGCTGGCCCATGTGCGACACGTCGAACCGCCCGACCGACTCGCGGACCGCCTCGTGTTCCGCCCGGATGGAGTCGAACTCGACGGGCATCTCCCAGCCCCCGAACTCGGTGAGCGTCGCGCCGCTCGCCTCGTGCGATTCCGCGAGCGGCGGCTGTCTGAGCGCCATATCCGATCCCCGCCTGCCAGCGACGTAACTGTTGCCGTCGCGCTCGCGTGCGCGCTCGCGTTTCCCGTCCGCACCGACAGACTCCACCCCCAAGCGACGGATCCCGGCCTCGACGGAGCCCTCCCGTCGACCCTGCGTCTGACGCTCTCAACCGACAGCCGCTATATCAAACAGCGGTCCGACGCGGAGAGCCGCGCGGCTGTCGCCCGCATCCGCGAGTCGGCGCCCCCTGGGTCGACAGTTCCGGGTCGGTGGCCCCCGCGGTCGACGCTCCGGATCGGTGGTCCCCGCGGTCGACGCTCCGGATCGGTGGTCCCCGCGGTCGACGCTCCGGATCGCGCCCTCCCGGTCCGCTCACCGATCCGCCGCGTGCGGCCGGTTGCCGGTCGGTTTCCCACAGTTTCCGACCCTGAAACTGTGTTCCCCTTTATATGCTGGTCCCGGTTCTCGGCTCGAACGCAATGGTTCCCGCACCGCCAGCACGATCGAACGCCCTCCCGTCCGGCGAGCCGCCGGACGGCGCACCGCACCCGCCCGCGGAGGTGGCGCCGTGAGCCGCTTCGACCGCCCGTTCCGGTTCGTCACGGAGCACAACCTCCTCGTGCTCCTGGTCATGCTGCTGGTGAGCGCGGGCGTCGTCGCCGGGATCGGTCAGCTACAGACCCAGAGCCAGATGAACGGGTCCAGCGCGGTCGGCGACACGGAGGTCGCCCAGAAACTGGACTACATCCGGGCGAACTACGGGACGAACGACAGCGAGTCCGACGCCCCCGAGGTCAGGCCGGCGCCGGTCTACGTCCGGAGCGACGACAACGCCCTCTCGAAGGCCGCCCTGCTGGACTCGCTCGAGTTCCAGCAACGGGCGCTGGACAACGAGTCGGTCGCCGCCGCCCTGGGCGACCGCGAGCCGGTCGGCGTCGCGAACCTCGTCGCGGCGCGCGCGGCCGGCGACCGGGACGCGTCGCTCGACCAGCAGACCGCCGCGCTCGAATCGGCGAGCGCGAGCGAGGTCGAGTCGCTCGTCGCGGAGACCCTCTCCGCGGGCTCGGCCGCGGCCCGGTTGCTCCCGGGCGACTACGAGCCCGGGACCGCGACCGCCGAGAGCCACCGGATGCTGTTCCGGTTCGAGAGCGCCGACGCCGGCGACGCCGCGGCCGAGCGGCGCGCGGCCGCGACCGCGGCGCTGTACGAGCTCGCCGGCGACCGCGAGGGCCCCGAATACTTCACCCTCGGTGAACACGCGGTCGCCGAATCGAACGCCAACTTCAACCGGCAGACGATGCAGCTGATCGTCCCGGTCGCGCTGCTTGCGATCCTCGCAGTGCTGGCGTTCGCCTACCGGGACCTCGTGGACGTGGTCGTCGGGTTCGCCGGCGTCGTCCTCTCGGTGCTGTGGATGTTCGGCATCCTCGGCTGGATGCAGATCCCGGCCGGCATGACGATGATCATCGGCCCCGTGCTCATCGTCGGACTCAGCGTCGACTACGGGTTGCACGTGTTCATGCGCTACCGCGAGGAGCGCGGCGAGAGCGAGGACGTCCGCGAGCCGATGGCCCGCGGGCTCTCGTCGGTCGCCGTCGCGCTCGGGCTGGTGACGCTGACCGCCGCGGTCGGGTTCATGTCGAACGTCACCAACGAGTTCGCGATCATCGAGCAGCTCGCGATCGGCATCACCCTGGGCGTCGTCTCGACGTTCGTCGTCTCGCTGACGCTCGTCCCGGCGCTGAAGGTGACCGTCGACCGCCTCCTCGAACGGGTCGGGCTCGACCGGCGCAAGCAGCCGCTCGGGGAGACGCGTCTGCTCGAACCGTTCCTCACCGGCGGCGTCCGCCTCGCGAAGCGGGCCGCGCCCGCCGTGATCGTCCTCGCCCTGATCGCCGGGTCGGCCGGCGCCGTCGCGTGGACGGACCTGGACCGCCAGTCGGTCCAGCAGGACACCGACGGGATCGCCGAGTGGAAGCAGAACCTGCCCGGCCCGCTGGGCTGGGAGACGAGCGAGTACGACGCCCGCGCCGACTACGTCGACGCCCACTACCGCGCGGCCGACGAGGACGCCCGGAGCAGCTCGCAGGTGCTCCTGGAGGGCGACGTGACCTCGCCGTCGGCGCTGGCCGCCGTCGAGACGGTCCACGACAGCGCGGGCGAGCAGGGGGCGGTGTTCCAGCGCGCGGGCTCGGTCCCGCTGCGCTCGCCGCTGTCGGTGATGGAGTCGGTCGCCGCCGAGAACGACGAGTTCGCGGCGACGGTCGCCGAGGCCGACACCGACGGCGACGGCGTCCCCGACCGCGACGTGGCCGAGGTGTACGACGCGCTCTACGCCGCCGCGCCCGAAGAGGCGAGTCAGGTGGTCGAGCGGACCGACGGCGAGTACCGCTCGCTGCGCGTCGTCGTCCCGATCGAGGGCGGTACGACCATCGCCCAGCAGGCCGACGCCATGCAGGCGGTCGCGAGCGGCGTTTCGGCCGACGGCGTCGATGCCACCGCGGTCGGCGTCGGGACGCTCAACGAGGCCGAGCTGGGCCAGACCGCCGACAGCATCCTGACGACGCTGACCGTCGCGCTCGCGGCGGTCGGGGTCCTGCTGACGCTGGTCTACCGGGTCGCCACCGGGAGCGCGGCGCTCGGCGTGGTGACGGCCGTCCCCATCGCCCTCGTCACGGCGCTGGTCGTCGGCGGGATGTACCTGCTCTCGGTCCCGCTGACCCTGCTGACCTCGCTGCTGCTCAGCCTCGTCGTCGGGCTCGGCATCGACTACAACATCCACGTCAGCGACCGCTTCGCACAGGAGCTGGAGCGGGGACAGACGGTCACCGGCGCGCTGCGGACGGCCGTGACCGGCACCGGCGGCGCGCTGCTGGGCAGCACGCTCACCTCCGTCGGCGCGTTCAGCGCCCTGCTGCTCCACCCCCACCCCCAGATCACGAGCTTCGGGACGCTCGTCGTCCTCGCGCTGTCGCTGTCGTTCGTCGTCGCCGTGTTCGTCCTCCCCAGCCTGCTGCTCCTGTGGGCGAACCACGGCAGCCCCGACGCCGTCCGCAGCGAGTCGTCCGCTCGCGACCGGCCGGTCGCGCAGGACTGACGGGCCGCCCCGGCTCTCGGTGGCCGTCCGGAGCTCACTCCGGCCGGCGCCGAGCGAGCGCTCCCGCGACGGCCGCGACGACCGCGACGACCGCGAGGACGGCGCCGAGCGGCGTCGGTCCCGACCCCGAGGTGGTCGTGCCGAGCAGGCTGTCGTCGCCCGAGCCCGATTCGGTGTCGTCGCCGTCGCCGCCGTCGGCGGTGTCGCCCTCGCCGTCCGCCCCGTCACCGCCGGAGCCGTCGGCGATGTCGCCGTCACCGCCCGTCGCGGTCCCCGACGCGCCGATGGCCGCCAGGTCCTCGTCGGGGATCAGCCGGGTGTCCTCGAACCCGGTGAGGTGGTCGTAACAGGCCGCGATGGCGTCGGCATCGAAGTCCGCGCTGCCGGTCGCCTCGGCGACGCCGCCCGCGCCGATGTCGGCCATCGTCGGGCCCGACGACTCGTCGCCGGTGCCGACCCGCTCCACGTCGTAGGGCTGGTACGGCGAGTACACCTCCCAGACGACCTCGCCGTCGGGCGTCACCTCGACGATGCGGTGGGCCCGCCGGTCGGCGACCAGCGTGTTGCCGTTCGGCAGGCGGTCGGCGTCCCGCGGTTCGTCCAGGTTCCCGCCCCGCAGCACCCACGTCCGGTTCCACTCGTCGCCCTCGCGCTCGTACTCGACGACCCGGTCGTTGAGGCTGTCGGCGACGATGACCGTGGCGTTGCCGTCCTCGCTCTCGAGGTAGTCGGGGTTGTGCTGCTCGTGGAGGATCGAGGTGTTGTCGTCGCTGCCGAGCGTCCACTCGACCTCCTTCGTCTCGCGGTCGATGGCGACCACCTTGTCGAAGTTGCGGACCGAGACCATGATGGTCCCGTCGCCGATCTGCTCGACGTCGTTGTTGTGGGTCCAGTCCCCGCCGAACTCGCCGCCGCCGGACTTCGGGTAGTGCTCGGTGTAGTTGGCGAAGTAGTACTCCCAGGTGATCTCCTCCCGGGTGAGATTGTAGATCAGGACGCGGTCCTCGCCGTCCTGGCTCATGTCGTTCATCAGTAACTCGTCGCCGTTGATCAGGTCCACGTCGTGGGTGTCGTAGACCTCGTCGAAGTGACGGACCGAGACGTGTTCGCCCGTCTCGGGGTCGATCTCCTCGATCTGGGTGTCTCGCTGGTACGTCGTCGCCTGGAGGATGTTGCCGTTGTCGAGCACGTCGATGTCGTAGCTCCACCAGCGGCCGGCCGCGGTGTCGTTGTGGACGCCGACGATGGAGCCGTTCGGCCGCGCGCCGACGACCATCGCCGAGGTCTTCTCGCCCTGGTAGGCGCCCTGGATCGAGAACAGGGTCGTCCGCTCGGGCGTCCGTTCGACCGTGCCGACACACGGGTTCGACGCCCCCTGGAGGCCCGCGGTCGCGAGACCGGCGCCGGGCGCGGCGCCCGCGCCGGGATCCGCGCCCGCGAGGCCGCCGGTGGCGCCGGCGACCGGGACCGCCAGCAGGAGCGCGACGAACAGCGTAGGGAGGACGGTTCTTCGCATCTGTCAGGGGTATCGACCGAGGCGGTTAACTCCGTTACGACTCCCCGGCGGGTCGCGACGGCCGCGACGGCGGCCGGGGACGGTTCGTCTGGCCGCGGCGGCGACCACCGGCGCGGCCGCTCGCTCGGACGCGGTCGGCAGCCGGCCCCCGCGAAACGTCACGCCTATACTCGGCGGTGGGGAACGGCGGGGTATGAGCTGGCTGGGGCGGCTGTTCGGCGGCGACGAGGCGGCGGGCGCGGAGGGGTCGGCGGGCGCGGACGGGCCGGGACCGTCGGGCGCGGTCGGAGACGCCGCGGCCGAGGCTGGAACTGACCTCGAAGCGCGCGGCCACGACCAGCCGCGGGTGGGGCTGTTCGTCGACGGGCCGAACGTCCTGCGCGACGAGTTCGACGTGGACCTGGACGACGTGCGGGCGGCCGCCGAGCGGTACGGCCAGCTATCCTTCGGCCGCCTCTACCTCGACGAGAACGCGCCCGCCGGGCTGATCCAGGCAGCGGAGGCGCGGGGGTTCGAGGTGGTCACGACCAGCGGCGACGTGGACGTGAAACTCGGCGTCGACGCGGCGGCGGCGACCGTCGAGGAGGCCATCGACGTGCTCGTCGTCGCCTCCCGGGACACGGACTTCAAGCCGGTGCTGGAGGCGGCCGCCGAGCGCGGCCTGGCGACCATCGCCGTCGCCCCCGGCGAACACGGCCGCTCGGACGCGCTCCGCAACACCGCCCACGAGTCGATCACGCTGTAGCGGCGACCGAGTGGTGACGGGGGGACCCGGGGGCGTCCCGCCGCTCGCCAAGAGTTAACTCGCCGGGGGCGTACCGGCCGGTATGCGCAGAGTCGACGGTCGGAAGCTCGTTGCCGGGCTGGTCGCGGCGCTGCTGGTCGGCCTCCTCGTGGGGTACGCGCTCGCAGTGGTCCTGTGAGCGCGTCTCGGTGGGTCGCGTTCAGCCCGTGATAATCGGGGGCGAGTCTTTAACCGGGCGAGCGGGAATCCCCGGACATGCTCCGGATCGACGGGCGCGTGCTCGCGGCGTCCGTGCTCGGCGTGTTCCTCGTCGGCGCGCTCGTCGGGTTCGCCGTCGGCGGCGGGAGCGGCGCGCCCGGCGTCCCGGCGACGCCGACCGACGCCGGTCCGGGCGACGGCGCCGTACCCTCACCGACGCCCTCGCCTGCGCCGACCGCCACGCCCACCGCGACTGCCACCGCGACGCCGACGTTGACGCCGGTTCCCACGGCGACCCCGACGGCCACCCCCACGGCCGTGCCGACGCCGACCGCGACGGCGACGCCGACGCTGACGCCCGAGCCGACGGCGACGCCGACGCGCACGCCGATGCTGATCCGGCGGTTCGACACCGAGCGGATCGAGCACCGCCTCCGCGGGCTGATCAACGACTGGCGCGTCGAGCGGGGGCTCGACCCGTTCGCGCAGGCCGACGGGCGGGTCGTCGAGCGGCTCGACAGGATGGCGACGGCCCACAGCGTCGACATGGCCGACATCGGTCAGACGATCCACCGGATCGACAACCGCTCCAGCGCCGGGCGCTACCGCGACCACGGCCTGTTCGAGACGTGCAAGTTCAAGCGGTCGGGCGCCCAGTACATCGTGACGCCGACGCGCAACCGCATGGAGGTGCTGGGCAGGACCTACGCCGGGGTGACCTACCGCGGCCCCGACGGGCCCCGCTACAACGGCAACGAGTCGGCGGTCGCCCGCGCGATCTTCGAGGAGTGGCGGACCAACCGGGTGTTCAGCGAGCGGCTCGCCTACCCCAACGCCACCCGGCTCGGGATCGGGATCGAGACCACCCGGGACAACGAGGTGTACGTGACCGGCAACGTCTGCGGCGTCTCCGGCTCCGACTGAGGGGGGCCGGCGCCGGACAGCGAACGGTTTTTTCGGCCGCGCGCCGGAGGGCCGGACATGAACGCCGAGATCGACGGCCCGGTCCTCGACGACCACATGCACCTGGACCCCGTCCACGGCCGCGGCGTCGACGCCGCGCGGGAGTTCGCCGACAGCGGCGGGACGCACCTGCTCGTCGTCAACAAACCCTCCTGGCACCTCCTCGATTCCCTGCCGGAGGGCGCCGAGGACTTCCGCAAGGTGTTCGAGCTGACCGTCGACGTGGTCGAGCGGGCGAGCGACGAGTTGCCGGGACGGGCCTGGCCGGTGCTGGGCGTCCACCCCGGACTCGTCTCGCAACTGGTCGACGACGGGCGCGACCCCGAGGACGCGCGGGACCTGATGCAGACGGGGCTGGACACCGCCGCCGAGTACGTCGCCGAGGGGCCGGCGCTGGCGCTGAAGTCCGGCCGCCCCCACTACGACGTGAGCGACGCCGTCTGGGACGCCTCGAACGACGTGATGAGACACGGGTTCGACCTCGCGGCGGAGACGGGCTGCGCGATCCAGCTCCACGCCGAGAGCAGCGAGGACTTCACCGAGGTCGCCGAGTGGGCCGAGGCGCGGGGGCTCCCGCCCGAGCGCGTCGTCAAACACTACGCCGGTGGCCGGCTGGCGGGGATCACCAAGAGCGTCATCTCCCACAAGGACGAACTGGAACTCGCCATCGAGGAGGACGAGCCGTTCATGATGGAGACGGATTTCATCGACGACCCCGACCGGCCGGGCGCGGTGCTGGGCGTCGGGACGGTCCCCTCGCGGGTGCGCTGGCTGCGCGAGGAGGGGTACGACGAGGCAATCGAGCGCGCGCACGTCGACACGCCCGCGGCGGTCTACGGCATCGACACCGAGGCGACGCTGGAGTGAGCCGATACCTTTTCACTCGCTGACGGGAACGGCGGGGTATGGACGACCACCGCTGTCCCGACTGCGGCGTCTCGATGGAGTCCGTCGAGTTCGGCATGAGCGACGCCTGGAACCCCCACGTCAGGACCGGCGAGAAGCGCGAGGGGGTGCTCGGCAAGCTCGGAATGGGCGAGACCGAGGACGTGACGACGCTGATGTGTCCCGAGTGCGGTCTGCTTCGGTTCTACGCCGACATCGACGAGGACGAGGAACCGTACTGAAGTCGGGCCGTACGGCGCGGTTTCGGTGCGGGCGTAGTCGCGGAGCGGTGCAGAGCGGTGCGGTTGCGGCCGCGGTGCGGCTGCGGAGCGGTGCAGAGCGGTGCGGCTGCGGAGCGGTGCAGAGCGGTGCGGTTGCGGAGCGGTGCGGTTGCGGAGCGGTGCAGAGCGGTGCGGTTGCGGCCGTGGTGCGGTGGCCGGGAGCGCGTGCCCGCGCATCGGCGCGGGCCGCGCGACCCGGGGAAGGGCAGGCTCGCCGAAGCGGCGGTTCCCGAACGTCCGGCGCCGTGGCGCCGGTTCCCCGGACGCGAGGGAGCGAAGCGACCGAGTCGTCCGGCTTTTTTCGCCCACGTTTTTTCGCCGCGGGGTACCCGCAGCGCGCCCACGGCGCGCGAGGACACCCCCGGCGAAAAAAGGTGGGTCGAAAGCCATATGACCGGAGCGACGAACGACGTTGTATGAGCAATCAGCCGGGGGAGTACTACACGCCCGAACGCTGGCAGAACTGGCTGGACAGGATCGACGAGGAGGACCTGGACCCGGAGGACGACGACACGGCGCAGCTGCTGTGGAACATGCAGGACGACACGGCCATCGCCGTGGTCAAGGTCGTCTCCGACTTCGAGGAGGGCATCCTCGACGAGGACGAGGCCCTCTCGGAGATCGAGGACATGCGCGAGGTCGTCCTCGCCGAGCCGGCGTTCGACGACGAGGAGGCGCTGATGCTGGTCGACAGCGTCCAGACCTCGCTGGTCTGCGTGTTCTACGCCGCCGAGGAGTTCGTCGTCGGCGGCACCGCCGAGGACGCCGAGATCGGCGAGTACGTCGGCGCCGCGGCCGACGCCGAGGCCGAGGAGGACCTGGACACGGCGCTGTCCTACTGCGTCCAGGCGGGGACGCTGGTCATCGACGGCGCGGAGTTCGACCCCTCCATCGCCGAGGAGGTCGAACCCGGGCTGGTCGTCCAGTGGGTCAACGGGCTCGACAGCCTCCAGACGGCGATGAAAGACCCCGAAGTCGTCGAAGAGGACGACGAGTAGGCGCGCGGCCGCCGTCGGCCGACCCCGGCTCGGCGGGTGGGCGTTATCAGGGTGGAAAATCGGGGACGCAGGTTTTTGCACGCCGAGCCGGTAGTCCGGCGACATGGAGCCGTGGGACGACAGGGGCCAGTCCATCCAGATCGGAGCCGTGCTCCTGTTCGCGGCGCTGATCCTCCTGCTGTCGCTGTACCAGGCGACGGTCGTCCCACAGCAAAACGAGCGGGTCGAGTTCGACCACAGCCAGCAGGTGCAGGCGGACCTGCTGGACCTGCGGAACGCGGTGGTGTCGACGTTCGGCGAGTCGGCGAGCCGCGCGGTGTCGGTCCAGCTGGGGACGACCTACCCCTCGCGGGTGCTCGCGGTGAACCCGCCGCCGGTGTCGGGGTCACTGTCGACGGCGGGGACCGCCGACGGGGACGTGTCGTTCTCGCTGGCGAACGTCGAAGCGCTGGACGAGGAGACGGACGACTTCTGGGAGGCCGGCGGGTCGCCGCGGACCTACTCGACGGGGTCGGTCGTCTACCGACCGCGGTACAACGAGTACGGCCAGCCGCCGCGGACGGTCTACGATTCGACGGTGCTGTACGACAACTTCACCTTCGAGGGGGCGACGCTGGCCCGCAGCGGCCAGACCATGGTCGACGGGTCGACCGTCTCGCTGGTGGCGCTGAACGGGTCGCTACAGCGGTCGTCGTCGGACGCGGCGTCGGTCGACGTACGACCGGTGAGCGCCTCCAGCACGACGGTCGCGGTGACCAACCGGGCGTCGGGCGACCCGATCACCGTCCGGACCGCGACGCGGTTACCGGAGTCGACCTGGGAGGAGCTGCTGGCCGGCGAGTTCGCGGCCGAGGGCGGGAACGTGACCGGCGTGCGGACGAGCCCGCTGGCGGTCGAGGGGTACCGGACGCTGGCGATCGACCTGCGTCCCGGCACGTACGAGCTGCGGATGGCGAAAGCCGGTGTCGGGACGCGCGTGACCGGCACGTCCGCCGCGTACATGACTGAAGTGGACGGCAACGGGTCGGCGGTGCCGGAGGGCGGGTCGACGCAGGTGACCGTCGAGGTGCGCGACGCGTACAACAACCCGGTCCCGGGGGTGACCGTGAGCGGCGTCGCCGCGGGCGGGACGTTCGAGGACGGCTCGGTCACCACCGGCTCGGACGGCCGCGCGCAGTTCGTGTACGCCGCCGGGGACGACGCCGGCGGGGACAGTTACTCGCTGCAGTTCAGCTACGAGGACGCGACGGAGCCGGCGTTCGCCGCGGGCGACCCGGAGGACGTGGGGATGACGGTCAACGTCCGGGAGACGGGCGGCGGTGGCGTCGGCGGGGGCGGCGGCGCCTCCCCCTACGAGCTGCGGTTCGAGGCGCCGACGACCGGTCCGGACTACACGCTCGACGTGGCCGCGGCCGGCAGCGAGTTCGACGTCCGGGCGGCGCTGACCGACGCCCGCGGCGACGTGGCCCCGACGGCGGTCGACCGGGCGGCGGTCGGGTTCGCGCTCAACAACGGAACGGTCGGGGAGCTGTCGACGTACCGGGGGACGACCGACGCGAACGGCGAGGTGGCGACGACCTTCGAGGCGAAAAACGAGGGGACGGTCAGATTGTACGCGACCGCCGGCGGCGCGAGCGACGTGCTGAACGTGACGGTGACGAACATGACCGGCGAGCGCGACCCCGGCTTCCCCTACGAGGACGTCAACCAGGACGGCCGCTACCAGGAGGGGACCGACATCGCGCTGACGAAGGCCGACGTGTCGGGGAGCTACACCGCCGCGGACGGCAACGGGCTGGTCGTCCCGGAGAGCACGGGCGCCATCGACGCGGGGACCGTCGACTGGAACGCCGACGGGATCCGCGTCGGCGTCGACGTGACCGGCGACGATGTCCTGCTGGACGCCGGGAACGGGGCGCTCACCGCCCCGGACCGGCGCTTCGACTCGACGGGCGACCTCGAACTCCGCGGCGCGAGCGTCGACGTGACCGGCGCGACCGCCGACAACTACCGGAGCGGGAACGCCGACGGGCGGCCGCTGACCGTCGCGGCGACCGGCGGCGACGTGAGCGCGGCGGGGTTCACCGCTGTCACGGCCAACGACCTGTCGGTGACGGGGTCGAACGTGGACCTCTCGAACGCGGTCCTCGACGGGTTCGTGAACGGCAACGGGTTCGGGTCGCTGTCGGTCTCGGGGTCCGGGTCCGTCGCCGCGACGGGCGCGACCCTCGACACGCCGGGGACCCTCGACGTGACGGGCGCGAGCGTCGACGTGTCGGGCGCCTCGCTGGACAACTTCCAGAACGGGAACGGCGACGGGCGGCCGCTGACCGTCGCGGCGACCGGCGGCGACGTGAACGCCGCCGGGTCGACGGTCGCGGCCGCCGGCGACGTGTCGCTCTCGGGGTCGGATATCGACGTCACGGACGCGACGCTGAACAACTACCAGAACGGCAACGGGTTCGGGACGCTGACGGTCGACGCCTCGGGGAGCGTCGCGGGGAGCGGGAGCCTGGTCGCGTCGGCCAACGACGTCGACCTCGCGGGCACGGCGGTCGACATCTCGGGCGCGACGCTGAACAACTACCAGAACGGCAACGGGTACGGCTCGCTGACGGTCACCGGGTCGGACGCGGTCACCGGGACGAACGCGGCGCTGGACTCGGCCAGCGCCATCGAGGTCGAGGGGTCGACGCTGGACCTGTCCGACGGGTCGCTGAACAACTACCAGAACGGCAACGGCGACGGCAGCGATATCGTCCTCCGCGCGACGACGGGCGACATGGTCGTCGAGCGGACGGTCATGGCGACGACCTCCAGCGGGAACCTGCTTGCCTACGGGGCCGACACGAGTGGTGCCGACCTGTTCGTCCAGGACGCGGAGTTCTACGTCGGCAACACCAACGGCAACAACGGCGAACTCTACAACGTCGACCGGGTCGAAGTCGACGGAACCCCCGACCGCGGCAGCGTCGTCGACGGCGCTCCGTGACTCGCGCTCTCCGTCCACACTGCGTTCGACGCTCGTCGATACGCTAGTCGACAGGCCCTTATACGAGTCGCGCGCAAGTGGGGCCTATGACATCGGTCGGTATCGACGCCGTCGAGATCCGGACGGGGAAGCTCAGGCTGGACCTGCCGGAGACGTTCGCGCCGGCGCAGGGCGACGACCCGGGGAAGTACACGAAGGGGCTCGGCCTGACCGCCAGTTCGTTCCCGGACGTCTACGAGGACATCGTGACGATGGGGGCCAACGCGGCCCACGACCTGATGGAGCGCAAGGGGCTCGAACCCGAGGACATCGGCCGGATCGACGTGGCGACGGAGTCGGCGTTCGACAACTCCAAGCCGGTCTCGACGTACATCGCCGGCTGTCTCGAACAGGTCTACGACGGCGACTTCCACCACGCCAACAAGGGCGAGCGGAAGTTCGCCTGCATCTCGGGCACCCAGAGCCTCGACGACGCGTACAACTGGATCCGCGCGGGCCGCAACCGCGGCCGCTCGGCGCTGGTGATCGCCACCGACACCGCGCTGTACGCCCGCGACGACCCCGGCGAGGCCACGCAGGGCGCGGGCGCGGTCGCGCTGCTGGTCAGCGAGGACCCCGACCTGGTCGAACTCTCCGCGGAGCAGGGCTACGGCAGCGCCGACGAGACGGACTTCCTCAAGCCCCAGCAGCAGTTCCCGAGCGTCGACGGCAAGCGCTCGGTGCAGGTGTACCTCGCGCGGATGCGGGAAGCCGTCGAGGACTTCGAGTCCGTCGCGGGGGAGATCCACCCCGACGACGCGGCGCTGATCCCCTTCCACACCCCGTTCCCGGGGATGGTCCGCAAGGCCGCCGCGCTCGCCTTCCGCCACGTCAGCCGCGACACCGAGATCGAGGAGGAACTGGCCGGCGAGATCGGCCGCCAGCCCCGCCGCGAGGCGTTCGACAGCGAGGAGGCGTTCCGCGAGGCCGCCGCCGACTACACCGACGAGCTGACCGACACCGACACCTACCGCGAGTGGTACGCCGAGACCGTCGAGCCCACCCTGACGATCTCCCGCGAGGTCGGCAACTGGTACACCGGCTCGGTCCACCTCGCCCGCCTGTCCGGGCTGAAGGCCGCCTACGAGGACGGCGCCGACCTGACCGGCGAGCGGCTGCTCGTGGGTTCCTACGGGTCGGGCGCCCAGGCGGAGATCCACGCCGAGACCGTCCAGCCGGGCTGGGCGGCGGAGATCGAGGCGCTCGACGTGGACGACCAGCTGGCCGCCCGCTACGAGCTGAGCTTCGAGGAGTACGAGGACGTCCACGACGTGCACAACCACGACGCCGACGCCGGCGCCTCCGACGTGGACCAGTTCACCACGCCCGACTCCGAGTTCGTCTTCGACGGGTGGGGCCGGATGGGCGAGCGCAAGTACACCTACGTCGAGTGACTCCGCCGGCGGCCCCGGTGGAGGCTTCCGACGGGGGGCTCCCGACCCGAAGCCCGAGACCGAACCACTCAAGCGCGATTCGGCCGATGGATCGCCCACAATGGGCACGCCGCTCCCCTCGCGCGCCGAGCAGGCCGAGGAGGTCATCGAACGGCTCTGGGAGGAGTACCCCGACGCCACCATCTCGCTGAACTTCTCGAACCGCCTCGAACTGCTCGTCGCCGTCGTCCTCTCCGCGCAGTGCACCGACGAGCGCGTGAACAAGGAGACCGAAGACCTCTTCGAGAAGTACCGGTCCCCCGAAGACTACGCCGAGGCGGACGTGGACGAACTCTCCGAGGACATCGGGTCGATCACCTACCACAACAGCAAGGCCGACTACCTCAAGTCCTCGGCGCAGACGATCGTCGAGGAACATGACGGCGAGGTGCCGGACACGATGGACGAACTGACCGACCTGAAGGGCGTCGGCCGGAAGACGGCGAACGTCATCCTCCAGCACGGCTACGACCTCGTGGAGGGCATCGTCGTCGACACGCACGTCCAGCGACTCTCCCGACGGCTGGGGATCACCGAGGAAGAGCGCCCGGAGGCCATCGAGGAGGACCTGCTCCCGGTCGTTCCGGAGGACGAGTGGAAGTGGTACACCCACCTGCTGATCAGCCACGGCCGCGAGGTCTGCACGGCGCGCAACCCCGACTGCGGCGAGTGCGTGCTGGCGGACATCTGCCCCTCGGAGAAGGGCGACTCCGAGGTGGACCTGGCGAGCGGCGAGCCCTGGGACGCCTGACGGAGCGAGCGGCGAATCCGGGACGGCCGACGGGACGAGGCGGCCGCGGCGAGGCCGAACGGGAGTGGTCGGCACGCGGGCCGGCCGGATTCAGGCGTTCACGTCTTCGAGGTGGTTGGAGACGACGACGCGGCCCTTGGGGGTGAGTTTCGGACCGTCTTCCCCGTCGACGACGAGGTCGTCGGCCCGGAGGTCGTTGAGGACCATCGTCAGCTGGCTGCTCTCCATGTCGAGGACGTTCGCGAGCGAGACGCCGGGGCCGGTCGAGTAGACGGCGACGAGCAGTTCGACCTGCTCCTCGGAGAGGGACACGTCCTCCAGGTCGGCCATGAGGTCGCTGTACTCCAGGCGGAGGTAGCGGCCGAGGATCGACATCTTCCGCGGGGACTCCAGCGCGGCCAGCGAGAGGCTCGACTGCCCGCCCGAGAGGTGCCGGACCGCCAGCACCGACCGGTCGGTGCCGCCGATCTCGCGGGAGGTCCGCTCGAAGTCGCTGACCGTCGAGAGGTCGATCTCGACGGCGTCGTCGGCGCGGCGGAACCGGACGGTCCCGGGCTTGAGGTACAGCTTCGCGGGGACGAACGACTCGTCGGTGACGCGCCCCCCGACGCGGGCGGGGTGTTTGACGGTCACGTCGGTACCGTTGAGGACGGCCTTGAACAGGACGGTGGTGAACTTCTCGATCTTGTCGTCGTCGGCCTCGACGGCGGCGACCATGCGGTCCCCGCCCCTCTCGAAGGCGACCGTCACCGTCGAGTTGAAGAAGTCGCCCAGGTCGTCGGGGACCTGACCGACGGCCACGTCGAAGACGGAAGACAGGGGGATCGTCACCTTCCCCTCGTCGGCGGCGAGGACGAGCCGCTTCTCGCTGAGGAGGATCCGCCCCTTGACCGGCTCGGCGCGGGCCGAGGCCTCCGAGTTGAAGGTAGCGACGAAGTCCGCGATGACTGATTCCGACATGGGCGGCGTTAGGACACCCTTCCGCCCCACGAATATTGAGCGTTTCGTGCCAGTATCACGTACGAGAACGGTCGACGCCGGTCGTTCGTCCGGCCGGTAGCGACCGGGTGCGGGGCCGGCGGGCCCGCTACGCGGCGTCCGCGTCGGGGTAGCGCGGCCGGCGTGCCGACTCGTCGCTGCCCTCGACGAACGGGAGCGCGACCCGCTCGGCGGGGCGCTCCTCGCCGTCGACCCGGACGGCGAGGTCGCGGTTCTCACCCTCCGTCGCGTCGCTGTCGACGGCGGCCAGCGCGACCGGCTCGTCGCGGGTCGGACTGACGGCCCCACGGGTCACCTCGCCGACGGCGGCGTCGCCGGCGAACACCGCCGCGCCGGCGTCGGGGACGGGATCGGTCTCGCTCTCCGCGTTCGCGTCGGAGTCGACGACCAGCCCCACGAGCCGCTGGCTCGGCCGGCCCCGGTTCTCGACGCGGGAGACGACCTCCTGGCCGACGTAACAGCCCTTCTCGAAGTCCAGGGCGTTGCGGACGCCGCAGACGTTGGGGATCCGGCCGGCGAGCTCGGTCTCGAAGAGGGGCGTGCCGGCCTCCAGCGTCAGCGTCTCCCAGGTGCGGTAGCCGAAGGGGGCGGCCGCGTTCCCGCGGTTCTCCAGGGTGTCGAACACCTCGGCGGCCGCCTCGGCGGCGCAGACCACCTCGTAGCCCTCCTCGCCGGCCAGTCCGTCGTCGCGGATCACGGTGACGCCGGCGTCGGCCATCGTCCCGCGGACGAAGGATAGGGGGCGGTCCGGCGAGGCGGCCTTGTTGAGGACGCTCGCGATCTTCTCGGTGGCCTGGGGGCCGTAGACGCCGAAGACGCCGAAATCGTCGGAGGCGTCCGTTATCTCCACGTCCTGGATGAACGTCTTCGAGCGCCAGTCCTCGGCGACCCGCTCGTGTTCGGTCGGCGGGAGGAAGACGAGCAGGCGGTCGCCGGCGGCGGCGTTGTAGACGTACATGTCCGTCTCGATCTTCCCCTGCGGATCGAGCAGGAGGGCGTAGCAGCCCTCGCCGTCCTCCGCCGGGACGCGGTTCGAGACGGCGTTGTCGACGAACTCGACGCGGTCGTCGCCCTCGACGGTGAGGACGCCGTAGCCGCGCTCGGTGACGCCGACGACGTTGCGGACGGCGACGTGGGTCCGCTCGGGGCGGCCGTAGTGGGCCACCACCCGGCGGTCGCCCCGCTCCTCGAACGTCGCGCCGTGGTCCCCGTGGACCGACTCGATGACCGTCATTGCCCCGACGTGGGGCCGGTGGCCGGTTACGTCTTGCGGAGCGGGGGGCGACGGTCCCCGGAGCAGGGGTCCGCCGTCGGACCGCTCGCGTCAGCGGGTCGCGCTCACCGCGTCGCGCCGGCCCGGTACTGCCCGTGTGCGACGCCGATCGCCAGACAGATCAGGCCGAAGACGACCATCGAGGGGGCGACCATCATCAGGATCGTGTCGGTTCCCATCGGGATCGGCGCGCCGATCAGTCCGCCCACGCCGACCGCGATCAGGACGACGAACGCCGCGGCCGTCTTCGGCAGGTCGAGTTCCATGGCAGGGGGTTCGGAAGCTCCCCAAATCAGCGTTGCGGGGATTCTCACCCGGCCGTGCGGGGCTCGAACCCCGACCGACCGGCGCTCACCCGCGCAGCAGCGACTCGAGCTGGTCGAGCGAGAAGACGGTGGTCGGCCGGTCCATGTGGACGCCGATCTCCCCGGAGAACGCCCGGAGGCCGACCCGCTGGACCGGCTCGGGCAGCGAGTAGGCCCGGCGGATCCAGTGGCCCAGTTCGATCTCGCGTTCGAGGTCGTCGCGCCACGCGCGCTCGTAGTCGGCCAGTGTCGCGGGGTCGCGCGGGTCGACCTGCCGGGCGGCGTGGTCGGCGGCCGTCATCCCGTAGAGGATGCCCCCGCCGGTGAACGGCTTGGTCTGGGCGGCGGCGTCGCCGACGAGGAACGCCCGGCGGCTCGTCACCGAGTCGGGCGGACCGACGGGGATCAGGCCGGAACACCGGCGGTCGGTCTCGACGCCGTAGTCGGCGGTGAACCGGTCGAAGCGGTCGCGCACGTCCGCGCTCGGCGGCGTCGCGAGGCCGTACTCGACGCCCGCCGCCCCCCGCGGGATGCGCCAGGCGAAGAAGTCCGGGACGGTGAGGTGCACGTCGACGAAATCGGAGCCGTCGTCCTCGTCGGAGAACCCGAGGACGCCGTGGAGCAACTCGTCGGGTTCGGGCATGTCCAGTTCGCGCCGGACCCGCGATTTCGGGCCGTCGCAGCCCGCGACCATCCGCGCCTCGTGGGTCTCGACGCCCTCCGGACCTCGGACTTCGAGTTCGACGCGGTCGCGGTGTTCCGTGACGCCGACGACGGTGTGGTCCTCCCGGAGGTCGACGCCCGCCTCCCGGGCGGCGTCGGCGAGCTCCCGGTCGAGGCCCACGCGGTCGATGACGTTCGACACCCCATCGTCCTTGTAGAAGGGGTAGGTGCGGGCCGGGAAGTCGCCGTCGCGGCCGTTCGAGCCGTGTCCGTCGTCGCCGGCCACGTTTCCGTCGGCTGAGGCGTGTCCGCCGGAGCGGACGTGACCGTTCGACCGTGGGTCGCCCGGCGGGTCGCCGCGGGGGCCGCCGAGGTGGAAGCGGGCGCCGTAGACGACGTTCTGCAGGAGGCGGTCGCGGGCGCCCTCGGGGGTGTACTCCCAGATGTCGGTTGAGACGTGGCCCGAACACGCGAGGGGTTTCCCGACCTCGCCCTGTTCGAAGGCGAGCACGTCGTAGCCCCGCTCGGCGGCGCGGCGGGCGAACCGCGAGCCCGCGGGCCCACAGCCCACGACGACGAAATCGTGCATACACGCCCCGTGGCGTGTCGCGATGAAATATCTTTCAGTCCGCAGTTCGCGGGCGACGGCGGTCGGTCCCACGGTCCGTACCGACGCTGTTTGCTGGTGGCCTTATGTCGGACCGGTGCCAGTCACCGCCATGAGCGAGTATCAGCCGGGCGTCTGCAACATCGGGCGCGACGAGCGGCGCAAGCGGCGCGCGCTGGGAGCGGCCTCGTTCCTCGCGGCGGCGGCCTACGTCGGCGCCGTCCTCGCGACGGGTCGACCAGCGGGGCTGTTGCTGGGGACGTTCCCGCTCCTGTTCGGCGGATTCATGGGTCTCGTCCAGGACCGGATGGGCTTCTGTGCGGGCTTCGGCGCGCTGGCCCGCTACGACCTCTCGGGGTCGGGCGGCACCGCCGGGCCCGTCGCAGAGGCGGAAGCGGTCAAACAGGACCGGATCAGGGCGTTCCAGGTGATCGCCGTCTCGGCCGCGGCGGCCGTGGTGACGACGATGGCCGTCTACGGCGTCGGCGCGGCGCTGTGACCGGCGGGACCGGCGAGTCGCCGGCCCGCTTCGCTCGCTCCCCCCGGTGTTCAGACCACGGCCAGCCCGCGGGGCGTCTGTGACTCGTAGGCGTCGGGCCACTCCAGCGGGACCCGATCCCACGAGGCGCCGGCGTCGGCCGAGCGGTAGAGCCCGCGGTTGTTCAGCGCGAACAGGACCGACCCGCCGGCTGCGGCGAGGATCGATCTGACCGTCCCCTCGGGATCCGGCAGGCCGTCCATCGCGAGGGACCACTCGGTCGAGGCCTCCCGACTGGCGTCGCCGTCGCCGTTGCCCGCGTTCGTCGTCCGGTAGACGTACGCCTCGGCGGTCGAGACGCTGTGGGCGCTCCGGGCGCCGCCCGCGGCGGAGACGACGACGGTGTCCGGGTCGGCCCGCGGGACGGCCAGCCCCCAGACGTAGCCGTGGTCGAGCCCCTCCTGCGGGTACGTCCATGTGTCCCCGCCGTCCTCGGACTGGGCGTAGCCGTCGCCGGCCGCGGTGTAGACCCGCCCCTCGGCGTCGGGGTGGGTGGCGAGCGTGTGGTTGTCGTAGCGGGCGCCCTCGGGGCGGTCCTGCCAGGTCTCGGTGCCGTCCGCGCCGTCGGCCGCCGTGGCCGCGAGCGCGTCGTCGGTCCGCACGAGTGCGCCGGCCTCGATGGCGACGTACAGCCGCCCGGGGTCGCCCGGGTCCGGTTCCAGCCAGCGGACGTGGTGGGTGTGCGGCCGCGGCGGGAACGACCACTCCGACTCCGAGGGGAGGTCCGAGAGGGGCGGCAGGGGAGTCCACGTGTCGCCGCCGTCGGTCGAGCGGTAGACGGCGGAGGGTTCGGTGCCGGCCCACACCACGTCGGGGTCGTGCGGGCTGACCGCCAGCGCGGTGACGCGGTCGTCGATATCCGGGGCGACCCGTTCCCAGGTGTCGCCGCCGTCGACGGTACGGTGGATCCCCGACTCGACGGTGCCGGCGAAGGCGCGGTCCGGCCGGTCGGGGCTCGTGGCGACCGACTCGAAGTCCGTCCCCACGAGCCGCTCGTCGGCGGTCCACTCGTCGGTCGCGCTCGGCTCGGAGCCGACGGCCGTCGGGTCGTCTCCCTCGCTGCGGACGACGAGCACGCGGTCGTCGAGAGCGGCGTAGGCGGTGGCGTCGCTCATACCGGACGGAGGGACGGGAGACACTTGACTGCTCGCTGAAATCGATTTCAGGGACTGGAGTCGAAGGCGGGACCCGCGCTCCGGCGATTCGAGCGGGTATCGAAGCCGGCGTCGCACCCGCGATCAGCGCGAGGTCCCGTCCCAGACCGACAGGTCCGCGACCGTCTCGACGGCGTCGCCGCGGGTCACCGCCGCCCAGAGCCCGTCGAACGGCGGCCGGTCCACGTCCGCGCCCGTCGTCTGCCCGTCCCACGCGTCGAGACGCCGCCGGCCCGCTCCCGACCCGACGGGAGTGTCGAAGGTCGCTCCGGTCGGACCGTCGTCGGTAGCCGCGCCCGTCGGACCGTCGTCGGTAGCCGCTCCGGTCGGACCGTCGTCGACGGCCGCGTCGGCCGAACCGTCGCCGACATCGCCGAGACCGTCGAGGCCGGCGGCACCGTCCCCGTCCAGGTCCGGCTCGCCGCCGTCATCCGCTCCCGGAACTGGGCCGTCGGCGGCGCCGCCTGTCTCGTCGTCCGGCGGTCCCACCCCGTCGCCGGGCGCGGCCAGGCCGCCCTCACCGGCCGACGACGGGTCGCTGTCCCCCGGTGCGTCCAGGTCCCCCAGTCCGTCCGGTCCGCCGTCGCTCTCTCCGGAGCCGACCGGCGGGTCGTTCGCCGGCGTGTCCGGGGCCTGGTCGAGGTCGGAACCCTCGTCGACGCCGAGTTTCGCCCGGAGGTCGTCGCCGTCGAGCGGGGTCACGTCGTGGGTCGCGGCGGCCGACCCCGCGACGCCGCCGGAGCCGACGGTCAGGCAGGCCGCCGAGTCGGCGCCCGTCTTCTCGGCGAGCGCGCGGAGCTGCTCCAGCTGCGCGGACTCGACGGCCCGCTCGCCGGCGACCCAGACGATCTCGCCCCGAATCTCTCCGTCGACCCGCCGCTTCGCGAAGACGAAGACGTGCGAGCCGTGTTCTTTCACGGTCGTCCGGTAGCCCTCTGCGGCCCAGGCGTCGGCGACGAGGGCGGCCAGGTCCGCGTCGCTGGCGCCGCCCAGGTCCGCGGGGTCGACGGGGTAGTCGTCGGACTCGTCCGCGGGGTCGGGGTCAGCGGCCATTCGTCCGGGCGCTCACGCGTTCGCGGGTCGGTTCGTCGACGACGGTGTAGCTGTTCTCGGCGGCCACGTCGTCGAGCCGCTCGACGAGGGCCTCGAAGTCGGCTTCGAGGCGGTCGCCCTCGAAGTACACCGAGTGTTTGGCGCCGAGCGTGACGAGCAGCTCCGTCGAGGACTCTGCGGCCGAGACGGCCGGCTCGTGGTGGACGACGCCCTCGCCGGGCGGTTCGCCGTCGTGGACCGCCGCCGTCGGCGTGTAGACGGTGCCCTCCTCGATGCAGTAGAGTTCCGCCCACTGGCGGGTCCGCCGGACGTAGTCGTAGAGGAAGGCGACGGCGCCGACCAGCAGGAGCGGGGCGCCGGCGACCCGCGGACCGGTCACGAGCAGCGAGACGCCGACGGCGACCAGCGACAGGCTGGCGGTCGTGAGGTTGACCACCTCGGCCATCGGCGACCCCTCGGGCAGCGGACTCAGCGACGCCTCGAACGGCCGCTTTCGGACCTTGAACCCGCCCTTCGAGAGGTACACCTCCTCGTCGAAGGCGGCCGCGGCGCCGCCCCGACCGGGCGAGGTGTCGTTGGTCGGGACGTACCCGAGGTCCTCGGCGATCTGCCGGAGGTGGACGTGGAAGGAGTGCAGCGAGAACAGATCGGGGATGCGGACCGACACGCGGTGGGTGTGGTCCATCGCCACCTCCTCGCCGTCGGTCCGGGAGGTCGCCACGACCGCCAGCCCCAGCAGGATCGCGCCGAACCACAGCGCGGTCATCGCTGCGCCGAACTCGCCGCTCAGCCCCTCGGCGTCCCCGAAGGCGACCGAGACGATCAGCGCGACCGTCCCCGCGACGGTCAGCGCGACGCCCAGCGACCGGCGCAGCCGGATCCAGTTGAGCCGCTTCCAGTTGGTCGCCTCGATGATCTCGTAGCGGTTCAGCGGGACGGCGCCCGACCCGCCCAGCACGCCGCCGACGCCGTCGCCGCGCCCGCCGAGCAGTCGCCCGACGACCCCGCGGTCGTAGAGGTAGAGGGCGACCGCGAGGACGACCAGCGGGGCGGCCAGCCCCGAGAGCGTCGTCGCCCAGTCCGGTCGCGGGCTGTACGGGCCCGGCGGCGGAAGCAGCCGCCCCAGCAGCCCGAACCCGACGCCCGCGAGCCCCGAGAGCACGGCGCCCGTTCGTGCGAGTCCCATGACGAGCGGGTCACTCGTCTGTCAGCAGTTATAGCTATCCGCGCGAGTCTCATATCTGATACCCGTGCGGCGTAGACAGGCTCTCCGGGTCCGACCCGTCGAAGTGAAAGGTGGCTCCTAGTCGTCGTCGGCCCGCGGCGCCGTCTCCGCCTCGCCGTCGGCGTCGGCGGTGACGACGCGGTCGCCACGGGGACCCTCCAGATCCACGTCGGGCAGCAGGTCACGAAGGTACTTCCCGGTGTAGGAGCCCTCGGTCCGAGCCACCGCTTCGGGGGTGCCTTCGGCGACGAGCTGACCGCCCGCTTCGCCGCCCTCGGGGCCCAGATCGACGATGTGGTCGGCGTTCTTGACGAGGTCGAGTTCGTGCTCGATGACGACCACCGTGTTGCCGTCGTCGGTGAGCCGGTGGAGCACGTCGATGAGCTTGCGCTCGTCGTGGGGGTGCAGCCCCGTCGTCGGCTCGTCGAGCAGGTACAGCGTCTCGCCGGAGTCTTTCTTCCCGAGCTCCTCGGCGAGCTTGACGCGCTGGGCCTCGCCGCCGGACAGGGTCGTCGACGGCTGGCCGAGCTGCATGTAGCCCAGGCCCACGTCCTTCAGCAGTTTGAGGCGCCGCCGTATCTGGCTGTGGCCCTCGAAGAAGTCGTAGGCCTCGTCGATGCTCATGTCGAGCACGTCCGCGATGGTGGCGTCCTTGTAGGTCACGTCCAGCGTCTCGCGGTTGTAGCGGGCGCCGCCGCACTCCTCGCAGGGGACCTGCACGTCCGAGAGGAAGTTCATCTCGATGGTGACGGTGCCCTGGCCGCCGCACTCCTCGCAGCGGCCGCCCTTGACGTTGAACGAGAACCGACCCTTCTGGTAGCCGCGCTGGTTGGCCAGGTCCGTCTCGGCGAACAGCTCGCGGATGTGGTCGAAGACGTTCGTGTAGGTCGCGGGGTTCGAGCGGGGCGTCCGACCGATGGGCGACTGATCGATCAGCCGGACGGTCTCGACGTTGTCCAGCCCCGACAGGCCGTTGTGCTCGCCGGGGTTCACGTCGGAGTTGCCGTGCATCTCGCGGGCCAGCGCCTTGTAGAGCACGTCGTGCATCAGCGTCGACTTGCCCGACCCGGAGACGCCCGTGATGGCCGTGAAACAGCCGACGGGCAGGTCCACGTCGAGGTCCTTGAGGTTGTGCTGGCGGGCGCCCTCGATCGTGAGGTGGCCGTCGGGGTCGCGCCGTTCGTCGGGCACGGGGATGGCCTCCTCGCCGGAGAGGTAGTCGCCCGTGGTGGACTCCTCGCAGTCGAGCACCGCCTCGTAGTCGCCGTTGACGACGATCTCGCCGCCGCGCTTGCCGGGGCCGGGCCCCATGTCGATGATGTTGTCCGCCCGGCGCATCGTCTCGGTGTCGTGCTCGACGACGAGGAGGGTGTTCCCGAGGTCCCGCAGCTCTTCGAGGGTGTTCAGCAGGCGGTCGTTGTCGCGCTGGTGGAGCCCGATGGAGGGCTCGTCGAGGACGTAGAGGACGCCGACGAGGCCGCTCCCGATCTGTGTCGCCAGGCGGATGCGCTGGCTCTCGCCGCCGGAGAGCGTCGCGGCCTCCCGGTCGAGGGTCAGGTAGTCGAGCCCGACCTCGCACATGAACCCGAGCCGTGCGCGGATCTCTTTGAGGATCTCCTCGGCGATCTTGGTGTCGCGCGGGCCGAGGTTGCGCTCCAGGTCCTCGAAGTGCTCCAGCGCGTCGCCGATGGAGAGCCGGTTGACCTCGGTGATGGCGGTCCCGTCGACGAGCACCGCGCGGGACTCGGCCTTGAGGCGGGTGCCCTCGCACTCGGGACAGGTGGTCGTCGCCATGTACTCCTCGATGTGCTCGCGGGCGCGGTCGGAGTCGGTCTCGACGTGCCGACGCTCCAGATTCGGGATGACGCCCTCGAAGCGCTCGGTCTTCTCGCGGGTGCCGTTCTTGGTGCGCCACTCGAAGTGCACTCGACTATCCGTGCCGTAGAGGAACTGCCGCCGGATCTCGGGGTCGAGGTCCTCGAACGGCGTATCGAGGGAGACGCCGAAGTGCTCGGCGACGTTGTCCAGCTGCCGGGAGTAGTACGTGCGGTCGTAGCTCCAGGGCTCGAAGACGTGTTTCAGCGGCTTCGAGGGGTCCTGAACGACGAGGTCCTCTGAGACCTCCTTGGTCTCGCCGAGGCCCTCGCACTCCGGGCAGGCGCCGTAGGGACTGTTGAACGAGAACGACCGGGTCTCGATCTCGCTGATGTCGACGTTGCAGTGCGTACACGCCAGGTCCTCGGAGAACTCGACGACGAGGCGGTCCTCGGCCGCATCGTCCTCGCCGTCGCCGTCGTCACCGTCGCTCGCGTCGTCGGCGCCGAGATCCCCGACCGAGCGGGCCTCCGCGCCGCCCAGTTCCACGTCCGCGGGCGGGTCGGGGACGACGACCTTCAGGACGCCGTCGCCCTCCTCCAGGGCGGTCTCGACGGAGTCCGTAATTCGGGAACGGGCCTCGGGACCGACCTTCACGCGGTCGACCACCACGTCGATGGTGTGGTCGTAGTTCTCGTCCAGATCCGGCCGGTCCAGCGAGAGGTCGTGCTGTTCGCCGTCGACCTCGACGCGGGCGTACCCCTCGGCGACGAGCTCGTCGAAGAGATCCTCGAAGGCGCCCTTCTGGTCGCGGACGACCGGCGCGAGGACCTTCGCGCGGGTGCCCTCGGGGAGTTCGAGCACGCGGTCGACCATGTGCTGGGCGGACTGTTCGCCGACCTCGCGGCCGCACTCCGGACAGTGTGGCGTGCCGACGCGGGCGTACAGCAGGCGGAGGTAGTCGTGGAGTTCCGTCACGGTCCCGACCGTCGAGCGTGGGTTGTTCGCGGCGTTCTTCTGGTCGATGGAGATCGCCGGCGACAGCCCCTCGACGTTCTCGACCTTCGGCTTGTCCATCTGCCCGAGGAAGTTCCGGGCGTAGGCCGACAGCGACTCGATGTAGCGGCGCTGGCCCTCGGCGTAGACGGTGTCGAACGCCAGCGAGGACTTCCCCGACCCCGACAGCCCCGTGACGACCGTCAACTGCTCCCGCGGGATCGTAACGTCGACGTCCTTGAGGTTGTGTTCCTCTGCCCCTCGGACCTCGATGACGTCTTTGCTCATCTATCCCTCGCCAGGGTCCGGTCGCGTGAAACGCTGTCGATTTCCCGGTCCGCCCGACCGCCCCGCTCGACCCGCCGGCGAGTCTCCGCGTCCGCGGCCACTCCCTCCGCCGGCTGACGGCCGCTCGACCCGGCCGCGGGTCCCCCGCTGGGGGGGCATCTGGCGCCGAGATTTAAATACCAGGGACGGAACAGCTAGGGCGAACATGGCTGGGACATACGACATCGCGGGGATCGAGCTGGGAGACGACAGCTACACGGTCGAACAGTCGCTGATCCGCAACAAGTACAAGGCGACCGACGCCGCCGGGAACGTGGTTCTGCGCGGCAAGCAGAAGCTGATGAAGATGAAAGAGGAGTTCCCGTTCACGGACGGGGACGGAAACGACGTGTTCACGGTCAAGGCCGGCGGGATCATGGACGTGGCCGGCAACTACGCCCTGATCGACGCCGAGACGGACGAGGAGGTCGTCGTCCTCGACAACGACTTCTCGATCTTCCAGGACACCTGGACGGTGCGGGACGCCGACACCGGCGAGCAGCTCGCCCAGATCGACTCGCGGGGCGCCCTCTACACGGTCGCGCGCCACTACCTCCCCTTGGGCGCGTTCATTCCCCACAAGTACGAGATCACCGACGCCGACGGCGACCACGTCGGCACGATCCAGGGCCACGTCTCCCTCCGGGACCGCTACGACATCACCATCGACGACGCCACCGGCGTACCGAGAGAGCCCATCGTCGCCGCGGCGATGGTCATCGACGCGATCCAGAACCACTGACGGGTCCGGACCGGAGCGCCCGCGACACCGGAGAGCGACGCGCCCGGCTCCTCGCGGTCACTCCCGGTCGGCGTCGCGCTTCCACTCGCGTTCCTGGCGGCGCTCGGCGACGTGGCGGCGGCCGTCGGCCAGGTCGGCGCGGGCGCGGTCGGCCAGCCCGGTCACGTCGTCCATGAAGTCGTCCTCGAACGACTCCAGCACGTCGTACGACCAGCGGTGCTCGTCGACGACGCCCCGTGGGAGGTGGCTGTCGCGGATCTCGTCGGCCAGCGTCTCGTGGCCGGTCTCGCGGAGCAGTTGTTCGGCCTCGGCGAAGTGCTCCATCGCGTGGCCGGTGTTGTGGTGGAACGCGACGAGCTTGCCGTGGGCGCGGCGCAACCACTCGACGCCGAGTTCCACCTCGTGGAGCGCCTCGACCTCCCGGTCGGTCATGTCGCTGCCCGGACGGTCGTCCTCGATTGCCATGCGATGACGTACCACGTCCGCGGAGAAAGGGCTGTCGCCGGCCCCGGGCGTAGGCGGCGAACCCCTCGAACCACTCGTCCATCAGGCGTAGGCGGCGAACTCCTCGCCGAAAGCGAGGAAGTACGCGACGCCGACGACGCCGACGACGGTCGCGACGGAAAAGGCGAGTTCCGGGCCGGCGGTCACGGCGTCGAGCGGGCCGGCGGGCAGCGCGACCGTCCAGTCGCTGTCGTAGAGGTAGCCGCCCAGGGCGGCGCTGGGGACGACGATCGTGTTCCGCAGGAGGTAGTACGCCCCTGTGACGCGACCGCCGGCGTCGCGCTCGGCGGGGCCGACGATGAGCGCCTTGTGGGAGGGGAGGCCGGCGAAGCGCAGCCCGGAGAACGCGAACAGCAGCGTCACCACGAGCGGGTCCGCCGGCGCGAAGATCAGCAGGACCGGGAAGACCGCGTAGACGGCGAAGCCGAGGGCGACGACGGGCTTGAGGCCGACCCGCTCGGCGACGACCGCCGCCGGCGCCATCGAGGCCAGCGCGACGACCATCTCGACGCCCAGCAGGACGCCGAAGAAGACGGCCGGGTTGAGGTAGAACCCGAAGACGGTCGCGTCGAGCTCCCAGATGCGGGTGATCACGAGGATGAAGAAGCCGTAGACCATGCCGTTGGCGAACCGGACCAGCGTGTCCGCGACCAGCAGCGGCCGGAGGGGCTCGGGCAGGTCGGCCAGGTCCGAGCGGATCTGGTCGATCCCCGCGAACTCCGTGCCGAACGAGTCGGCGTCGGCCTCGTAGCTGACGTGCTGGACCGCGGTGGCGACGACGCCGAAGACGACGGCGACGCCGAGCACGTACAGGAACCCCGGCAGGATCTCCTCACCGGCGGCGCCGCCGGAGAAGACGAAGAGGAGTCCGGCGGCCAGCAGCGGGCCGACGAGGAAGGCCGTCCGGCGGAACGTCTCGGTGCTGGCGAACCCGCGGGCCAGCCGGTCGTCGGGGACGCTCTGCTTGACGATGGCGAACGTCGCCCCCAGTCCGAACGACTTCCAGGCCTGGGCGAGCACGAGGCCGACGAAGATCCAGACCCACGGTTCGAGGACGAGGGCGCCCAGACCGATAGGGCCGACGAGCGGCGCGACCAGCCAGACGAGGAACCCGAGCGTCGACAGCAGGCCGAAGAGGGTCAGGGCGTACCGCGAGCCCACCCGGTCGGAGAAGACGCCGCCGGCGTAGGGGTAGACCGCGCTGATGATGTTGCCGAACGAGCCGTAGAGGCCGACGACGAAGGGAGAGGCGCCGAGGACGACCAGGTACTCCGAGAGGTAGCGGCCGGTCATCTGGAAGCCGAGGCTGAACGCGAACATCGCGACCGAGAGGACGAGCACGTCCCGCTCCAGCGAGAGGAACTGCCGGACCGTCGACCGGACGCTCGGCGACTCCGCGGCCATGGTCGGTGGTTCACTCCCCCGGACCTAAACCCCGGCGAGGCGGCGACGATTTCCGGTTTGGACTCCCCTGCGGGACGTTCCCGACCGTTCCGCTATATAGGGCCACCGGGAACCAGCGGCCGGCGGCTACGCTCCGGCGGTCGCGGTCACTCGCCGCGGCGGCCGGCGAGCAAGCCGGCGACCAGGAGCGCGACCACCGTGCCGGCGACCCCGACCCCCGGACCGAGTCCGCTCGACGTGCCGGTCGCGGTGTCGGTGGCCGTCGGCGAGTCGGTCGCGGTCGGCGTGGACGCGCCGCCGGGCTGGACGCCCTCGACCGTGATCGCGGCCTCGCGCCCGTCGGCCTCGGCCGAGATGGTGACGTTGCCCGCGCTCTCGACGGGGACGCCCAGGACCCCGGTGTCGTCGGTCTCGCCGACCGTCGTGCCCGCCCGGCTGACCGACGCGTTGGGGACCGGGTTGCCGTACTCGTCGGTGACGGTCACCCGGACCGACTCGCCGACGACGACACGGTCGTTGTCGGCGCGGAGGCTGATGGCCGGCGTCCGCTGGATGGTCGCGTTCAGCGAGGTCTCCGACTCCTGGACCCGGAGGCGTTCGGTGACCGACTCGTAGCCCGGCTTCGTGACCGTCACCTCGTAGGCGTCGTTGACGGGGACGCTCACGCTGACGGTACCGGTCCCCTGGGTCGTCACGTCGGCGACGCCCGGGACGGTGACGTTCGCGTCCGTCACCGCCCGCGGCGGGTCGAAGTGGTCGTCGCGGACGGTGAAGGTGACCAGCACCGACTCCTGGCGGACCTGCATGGTCTCGCCGACCTCCCCGTCGACGGTCAGCGTCGTCCGGTTGCGCAGGTACCCCTCCTTGAACGTGACGAGCGTGTAGTTGCCCCGCTCGATCTCGGGGGTCCTGTACTGGCCGTCGGCGGCCGTCCGCTCGTTGAGCACCGGCCGGCCGTCGTGGAACATGCGGACGATCGCGTTGCCGAGCGGCCCCTCGCTGCCCTCGACGGTGACCGTCGCCCGGCCGGCCCGGGCGACCTCGATGGTCACGTCCCCCTCGCTGGCGTTCTCGACGACGTAGGGGTGGTTGCGGACGTAGTTCGGGTGGTCGACGCGGACGGTCACGTCGGCCCCCTCGGCCACGTCGACGAACGCCTTGCCGTTGCCGGCGGTGGTGCGGTTGACCGGCCCCCCGCCGTCCCAGGTGGCCGACAGCTCCGCGTCGGAGAGCGGGTCCCCCCCCTCGTCGACGACGGTGACGGTGAGCGTGACGGTGTCGTCCGACCCCGCGCCGACGCCCCCGACGAACGACGCGCTGGCGACGAACACCGCGAACGCGACCGTGACCGCGCGCGTGTGTGCCCGTGACATAGCTGGGTGGACCCTCGGCTGGCGGCCTCATATCTCTGTTGGCATCTCACCGCCGTCCGGGGGATCCGGGCGCCGGTGACCGCGCGGCCGCTCGGCCCGCTGTGGCCGTCCGGCGACAAGACCGCCGTCAGCGGCCGTCGTCGAGATCCGCGGCCAGCGACTCGACCTCCGCGCGGGTCGCGGTCGTCATCGCTCCGGGGATCGTCCGGGCCAGCGTCGCGCTCGCGACGCCGTAGGTCAGCGCCTCGCTCGCACCCGCCCCCGAGAGGACCCGTTCGAGGAAGGCGCCGGTGAAGGCCTCGTGCTGGCCGGCCGGGTCGACCGCGTCGACCTCGACCCCGTCCTGCTCGTGGATCACGCCGTCGCTGCAGACCAGCGCGCCACGCTCGCTGCGCGTGACGACGACCGTGTCGAAGTCCCGCTTCGAGGCGATGGCGTGGGCGAACTTCCGGGGTTCGTCGGTCCGGTCGAAGACCGCCCGGGCCTGGTCCTCGTTCGCGATCAGCACGTCGACGGCGTCGAACACGCCCTCCAGCGTCTCGCGGGCCGCTTCGACCGACCAGAGGCCGGGCTGGAAGTCGAGGTCCATCGCGACCAGCCCGCTGCCCGCCGCCCGCAGGACCGCCTCGGCGGTCTCGACGATGTCGCCCGACAGCGACAGCGTGCTCCCGGCGACGAACGTGGCGTCGGCCCGCTGGACCCGGTCCATCGGCAACTCGCCGGGCGTCACCGACGCCGCGGCGACCCCCTCGCGGTCCTGGACCAGCCGTTCGGTCCGCGGCGCCGGCCCCTGTTCGGCGAACTGGAGCCCCTGCCGGGCCCCGTCGGCCCACGCGATCTCCGTGTCGACGCCGTGGGCGTGCAGCGTCCGCTCGACGCGCCGGCCCAGCGGCGAGTCCGGCAGCTTCGACAGCCACGTCGCGTCGGCCCCCATCGCGCTGGCCGCCACCGCGACGTTGCTCTCCGTGCCCGATACCCGCATCCGCACGTCCTCGGCCGTCTCCAGCCGTTCGTCGCCCGCCGGCGACAGCCGCAGCGAGGTCTCGCCGAACGTCACCAGCTCTGTCATACCCCGTCCATGGACAGCATCCGGTTTAGTTCATTGGGGGGCGGGGTCGCGCGATCGGCGACGCCCGCCGAACCGTTCCGGCCGCTCCGCCGTGAAAACTCACTTCAGTCCCGTCGTCCGCCGTGGCCGGGGTAGTCCCGCTCGAAGCGGGCCTCGATCTCGTCGGCGTCGAACTCGACGACGACGGGGCGGCCGTGGGGACAGGCCCACGGGTTCTCGCAGTCGTCCAGCCGTTCGAGGAGATCCGTGACCGATCCCTCGGTCAGCGAGGTGTTGCCGGTGATAGAGGGGTAGCAGGCCAGGTCGGCCAGCAGTTCGTCGGCGGCGGCCTCGACCGTCTCGGCCGCCGACCCCTCGCCCTCGACGAACGCCGCCAGCGCGTCCCGCAACAGGTCGGGGTCGGCGGTGTCGGCCATCAGCGAGGGCACCGTCCGCACCTCGACGGTCCGGTCGCCGACGCGTTCGGCCCGAAAACCCAGCGTCGACAGCGCCTCGCCGTAGGTCTCGAACAGTTCCGCCTCCCGGGCCGTCAGCGAGAGCTCGACGGGCTGTGCGAGCGCCTGGGTCGTCGTCTCGCCGGCGAACCGCTCGCGCAGCCGCTCGTAGTTGATCCGCTCGTCGGCGGCGTGCTGGTCGACCATGACCAGCCCCTCGTCGGTCTCCGCGAGGACGTACGTCCCGTGGAGCTGGCCCAGCACCCGCATCGAGGGCAACGCGTCGAACGCCGACGCTTCGTCTGCGTCCGCTTCGACCGGCTCGCCGTCGCCGAGCCGCGCCTGGTCGTGCCCGCCGGCGAACTTGCGACCCCGGTCGTCCCGGTCGCGCTCCGCCGTCGAGTCGGCGGACGCCCCGTCGCTCGCCGAACCGGACGCGGGCCCGGCGTCCGACGACTCCGGGGTCGCCCCGTCGGCAGTCGACGCCGAAGCCGTCCGGCCGTCGTCCGGTTCCGTTTCGGACTCCGTGCTCGCGTCCGCGGCAGCCGCGTCCCCGCCGTTCTCCGTGGCCGATTCCCTCGACGGATCGGTTCCCGGAGGCGTCGAGCGGGGCGAGGGCGCAGAGGGATCCGAGGAGAAGGTCGGTCCGGTCGTCGACTCGGTGGTCGAGTCGACCGTCTCGTCGGTCCCGGACTCGCTCGATCCGGCGGTCGACTCGCCGGCGGCCGTCGACGCGGTTCCACGGGACGGTTCGGCCACACCGGACGAGTCGTCCGGGCTCGCCGACCCGTCAGTGGCGCCCCGGCCGTCGTTGGCGTCGGCCTTCACGTTCGCGTCGGAATCGCTCCGTTCGGGCGCGATCTCGGCCTGTTCGGGCGCGGACTTGCCGCGGGGGGCGCCGCTGCGGAGCAGCCCCTCGTCGAGCAGCGCCGACTCGACGGCGGTCTCGATCTGCTCGCGGACGCCTGCCTCGTCGGCGAACCGGACCTCCAGCTTCCGGGGGTGGACGTTCACGTCCACGTCGCCGGCGGGCACGTCGAGGAAGAGGACGGCGAAGGGGTAGCGGTCGGGCGCCAGCTGGTGGCCGTAGGCGTCGATGACGGCGTCGCGGACGGCGCCCGCGGTGACGTACCGGCCGTTGACGTACGTCGACAGGTACTCCCGGGTGCTCCGGGTGGTCTCGGGGTGGCTCACCAGCCCGGACACCCCGTCCAGCGGGCCTTCCGGCAGGTCGGCGGTCTCCCCGTCGCCGCCGTCCGCGCCGTCGCCGCTCCCCATCGAGACCTCGACCATCGACTCGGCGACCTCCCGGCCGTAGACGGCCATGACGGCCTCGCGGCGGTCGCCCCCACCGGTCGTGGCGAACGTCTCGCGGCCGTCGTGGGTCAGCGAGACGGCCACGCCGGGGTTGGCCAGCGCGTAGCTCGTGACGACGGTGTTGACGTGGGCGAACTCCGTGCCGTCCTGCTTGAGGTACTTCCGGCGGGCGGGGACGTTGAAAAAGAGGTCGTCGACCTCGATGGTGGTGCCCTCCGGGCAGCCGGCGGGCTCGACGCCCGTCACCTCGCCGCCCTCGACGGTGAGTTCCGTCCCGCGGTGGCTGTCCACGTCGCGGTCGGCCCGGGGGCGGGTCGTGATCGTCAGCCGGGAGACGGCGCCGATGGCATGCAGCGCCTCGCCGCGGAATCCCAGGGTGGCGACGCCCGACTCCAGGTCGTCGATGTCGCGGATCTTCGAGGTGGTGTGTTCCTCGACGGCCCGGCGGACCTCTTCCTCGGTCATGCCGACGCCGTCGTCGGCGACGGTGACGCCGTCCTTGCCGCCGCGCTCGACGGTCACGTCGACCCGGGTGGCGTCGGCGTCGAGGCTGTTCTCGACGAGCTCCTTCACGACCGAGGCCGGGCGCTCGACCACCTCGCCCGCCGCGATGCGCTCGACGGTCGCCTCGTCGAGCCGGCGTATATCGACCATCACCACCCCGTCGGGGCGGCGCCCTCAAAACACTCCCGGAGCACCGGCCGGGACACGACCCGAACCGGGCCGGGTTGCCCCGGTCGGTTCACTCCCCGTCGGGGCCGTCGCTCTCCCCGGTCCACTCGGCGGCCCGGTGGTTCTCCACCGCGCGCTCGACGGCCTGTTCGAGGGACTTGAAGTGCATCTCCTCGACGGCGCCGTCGGGCGTGTACCAGCAGTAGTCGTCGTGTTTCTCCCCCAGCTGCACGTCGCGGCTGCGGGCCTGCACCCGGTACAGCACCGCGTACACCGGCTCGTCGCCGCTCCCCCAGATGTCGGTCACCGTCTTGACCGGCTCCTCGACGGTCGTGTGCAGTCCCACCCGCTCGTGGAGCGTCCGCCGGAGCGACGCCTCGGGGTCGGCCTCGGCCTCGATCCGACCCCCCGGGAACGTCCACGGCCGCAGCCCGCTCGTCACGAGCAACACGTCACCCTCCGGGCCGAAGACGATCCCCCGCTGGGTCACGTGCCCCCTGAAGTACGACTCGCCCATGGTGGTGGGAATCCGGCCGTACCACCGTCAACGTTTCCCTCCCGTCACCGCCGCCGTCGACCGGTTCGGCGTCGCTCGGTACCAGCGATCGCAGATATATACGGATGCTGTCTATTCCACCGAATGATTCGAAATTTTATCCGAGTTCGGGCGGCGCGTCGCGGCGGCGCGGGGCGGTGACCAAAACCCATACGTCGGTCCGCCCGGAGGGTGGGCTATGGACGACGACGCCGCCCGCATGGACATCGGACTCGTCGGGCTCGGCGAGCACGGGGAGACGCACGCGGAGTTCCTGGAGGAGCTGGGCCACACCGTCCACGCGGTGGACCTGGACCCGCGGGCGAAAGAGCGCTTTCGCGACCGCTACGACGCGACGATGTACGAGGGGCTGGACGAGCTGTTCGCGGCGGGCATGGACGCGGCGATCATCTCGACGCCGAACAAGTTCCACGAGACGGCGGCGCTGAAGGCCTTCGACGCGGGGCTGGACGTGCTGATCGAGAAGCCGCTGGCTCACGACCTGGCCAGCGCCGAGCGGATCGTCGAACGGGCCGAGGAGACCGGCAGCATCTGCATGTGCGGCTACTTCCACCGGTTTCGCAACCGCTGCCGGCTGGCGAAGGCCTACGCCGAGAGCGGACGACTGGGCGAGGTCACCCACATCGACGCCCGGTACATGCGCCGCCGGGGCGTCCCCGGGCTGGGCACGTGGTACACCTCCCGGGAGATCGCTGGCGGGGGCGCGCTCCTCGACGTGGGGTCGTTCGTCGTCGACCTCGTGCTGGACTTCTACGGCTGGCCGGAGCTGGAGGCGGTGGTGGCGACCACCCGCTCGGACTTCGGCGACCGCGAGGACTACGCCTACCTCGAGATGTGGGGCGAGGACGACGAGGCGAAGATGTACGACGTGGAGGACTCGGCGACCGCCTTCTGCGAGTTCGAGGGCGGCCGGACCGCCCACCTGGAGGTCGCGTGGGCGGCCAACGCCCGCCGGCGCCACGAGTACAACATCCGCGGGACGGAGGCCGGCGTCTCCCTGGACATCACGACGCCGCTGGAGTCGGTCGACCCCTCCGACGGCCAGCACCGCGACTTCCGGCTGTACGAGGTCCGGTCCGACGTGGTCGACCACTACGTCGACAGCGAGCTGGTCCCGCCGGCCAACGACCCGTTCCGGGACGAGCTCGCGACCTTCCTCGCGGCCGTCGAGACCGGCGAGTCGCCCGACCGCTGCACCGCCGAGCAGGCGCTGGCCGTCCAGCGCGTCGTCGACCGCATCTACGAGGCCGCCGACCGCGACGGGATCTGACCCGGCCGGCGGCGACAGCCCCCGACCCGGCCGGCGGCGGCCCCGACCGGGTCCGGTCGAGAGCGGCGCCGGCGGGACACTCCACGTCGTCGGACCGGGCGACGACGCGCCGGCGGGACACGGTTAAGTGTGGGCCCCGACAGTGAGGGACATGAGCGACGGTGACACCCGAGGCGGGGACCGGATCGCCTCGGTCGGCACGGCCTTTCGGATCCTCGAAGCGGTGCGCGAACGCGACAGCGCGGGCGTGACCGAGCTCGCCGAGGCGCTGGACCTCCCGAAGAGCACCGTCCACCACTACCTCGCCACGCTGGCCGACGACGGCTACCTCCGCGCCGAGGACGGCCGGTACCGGCTCGGGCTCGGGCTGTTCACGCTCGGCGCGACCGCGCGGACGGGCGAGCGGATCTACCACGTGGCCAAGCCGAACGTCGACCGCCTGGCGGAGACGACCGGCGAGCAGGCCCGGCTGGTCGTCGTCCGCGACGGCCGCGCGATCACCCTCTACCAGGCGACCGGCGACGCGGTCGACGACCCGCCGACCTACGCCGGCACCGTCGAGGGCCTCCACTGCACGGCCGCCGGGAAGGCCTACCTCGCGGAACTCCCCGAGGAGCGGCTCGAAGCCGTTCTCGCCGACCACCCCCTCGAACCGCAGACCCCGAACACGATCACCGACCCCGACGAACTGCGCGCCGCGCTCTCGACCATCCGCGAGCGCGGCGTCGCCTTCGACGACGAGGAGCGCGACGAGGGCGTCCGCTGCGTCGCCTCCGCCGTCTCCGACCGCTCGGGCGAGCTGCTCGGCGCCATCAGCGTCTCCGCCCCCGCCGACCGCATGCCCGACGACCGGTTCCGCTCGGAGGTCCCCTCCCAGCTCCGCAACGTCGTCGGCGTCGTCGAGTTCAACACCACCTACTCCGAGTGGTCAGACGCGCTGTAAACTACCCCACCCTACTCGCTCACGGCTTCGCCGTTCGCTTCGTTGAGGGTGGGGCTTTCGCGTGGACTCCCGCTCTGGCCGGAATCCCCGGCAGGAGGGTTGTATCCTCCGTTCGCGTTCACCATCCCGCGATTCAGGCGCACGCCTACGGGTGCGCCTCCGCCGTCCCCAGTTTGGTTACGGCGGAGATACCGCAGTCCGATGTTCTTCGCGGCGTTGTAGTCGGCGTGGTTCTCGTAGCCGCATTTCAGACACTCGAAGTCCTCGCTGTCGCGGTTGTCCGGGTGTGTGAACCCACAGTGCGAGCAACGCCGTGACGTGTTCTCCGGGTCAACCTGCTCCACGCCGATGCCGTGGGGCTCGGCTTTGTACTTGACGTACTCGTACAACCGCTCGAAGGCCCACTTGTGCCCCCACGACGCACCAGAGAGTCGGTCGCGGATGCCGGTCAACTCCTCGAACGCGATGACCGTACAGCCATTTTCGGCGGCTTCTTCGATGATTCCGTTGGCAATCCGGTGGAGCATCATCTTGAACCGACCCGTCTCTTTGCGCCCGACTGCTTGTATGTTCTCGTGAGCGTGGCGACTTCCGCATTGTTGGAGTGATGCCCGGCGTTTCTCGTACTCCCGTCGCCAGTGGTCAAACTCGTTCCCGCTCCAGTACGTCCCTGTCGAGGTGACTGCGAGTTGGTTCACGCCGAGGTCAACGCCGAGGACTGTACTGTGCCCGGTCGTTGCCTGTTCCGGCGTGTCAGACTCCATCTCCGCCTTTGTGCGGAGATGAAGGTACCACTCGTCGTGCTTGTGATGGAGTTCTGCACCCGTCACCTCGTAGTCATCGTTATCGAGATACCGGCTGTGGGGTGTGTCCCGTTGCTCGTCGGGTAGGACGTACTGGACTTCGATACGCCCATCTACGGTTGCCAGCGACACGTGCTCGTCGTGGAAGGTTGCACATCGTTTGTCGTAGACGGCGGTCGGTTTTGAGAAGTGTGGTTTGCCAGCGTACTCGCCCTGCTTCCAGCGAGCGACGACGCTCTGTACGGCGTCGGCGGCCTTGTTGCGAGCGTTCTGGACGAGATTCGCGTGCAACCGCGTCTGGTCGCGTACCTCGTCGTAGGTTTCTGCCTGCAACTGTGCCTTGCTCGTGGTCTTGTATTCGCCCTGCCAGGCGTGGTCAACGACGTGGTTGGCGGCCCACAGAAACTCATCGACTGTCTCGCGGAGAAGTGCGGCGTCGTCACTGTCCACGTCGAGTTTGACCGGGACAGTGCGCCGCATTCCCATACGTCAGATGTGTGGCTGGTAGTTTATTAGGGTTAGGAAGAAACGGCGGCTACAGTCTGTGGTCTATTGCGGAGTTGTCGGCTTCCTCCCCGGCCTACTCGTGTCGTCCTTCCGACCGGCGTCGGAAGTCCTCGCTCCTTGAGGCCGGAGGCTCCGCCTCGAAACCGCTGAGTTCTCCGCCGCCCGCTCCCCGATCCAGTCGCCCGTGACGGTTCGACGCGCCTTTCCGCGGCCCGAATTACCATATCTCAGTGTATAATCTACAGCTGGTACTAGCGGACGAGCGTGCGGCCGACGCGACTGTCGTCGGTCAGCGGTCGAGAGAGGGGAGAGAGGCCAGTGTGGCAGGCGATCCGTGACGCATGGTTGTTGTACCGGTGTGGGGATGTCGTCCTACGAGGGGACGTAGGGGTGGTTCGGTCTGACAGTGGTCGGTACGCGCCTGCCGGGATGGACTGGACCCGGATAGTACTTATATTTATCCTAGTGAAGATTATACTTCGGGAGGACGCGGCCGGATGGCGAGTCGGATAAATAATATTTATTCCATAATAGTTTTGTATGGTGTTTACTATGTGCGAGCCGTATGGGTAGCGATCCCGAGGCTCGCGGACGGGCGAGTAGCGACGGCAACGAATCGAGCGGTCTGTCGCGGCGGCGGTTCGTGGCGCTGCAGGCGGCGGTGGTGGCCGGGGCCGGGACGGGGTCGGTGGCGAGCGCGTCGTCGACGGAGGGGGGCGGCACCGACGCGACCGTCGCCGGCACCGTCACCGTGGACCCGGACGACCGGACGGAGGAGGCGGTCTCCGAGGGGCTGTTCGGCCGACTCTCCGAGCACTACGAGTCGGGGACGATCTATCCGGGCGTGTACTCCGAACACGTCAAGAACCCCGCGTTCTACCCGCGGTCGTGGTCCGAGGACGACTACTTCGGACCGCGGACGTTCTACCCCGGGTCGGAGATCGAGCGCGCGGACGGGATCCCGTTCCCCTGGGAGCCCGTCGGCGGCGACGGCGTCGCCTTCGAGCAGCGGGCGGGCGGCGTCGCGGCCGTCGACACGACCGACTACCAGCGGGTCGTCTTCGACGGCGACCGGGGGGGCATCTCACAGAAGATCGTCCTCCCGGACTTCCGGACCCACGGCTATGACCTCTCGGTGTCGGTCCGCGGCGACGGCCCCGACACCGTCCGGGCCGCGCTGACGACCCTCGACGGGGAACAGCTGGCGGCGACCGACCTGGACGCGACCGGCGAGTGGACGCGCCATGAGGTCGGCCTCGAACTCGACGCGGCCAGCGGCGACCAGTACGTCGCCGGCGGCACCAACGTCGACACCCCCTACGGCAAGTACGTCCTGGAGTTCACCGCGGAGGGGGAGGGCCACGTCGACATCGACTGGGTGAACCTCGCCGCCGACGACGCGGTCCGCGGGAAGTTCAACCCCAACACGGTCGAGTTGATGCGCGAGCAGGACACCACCTGGCTGAAGTGGCCCGGCGGCAACTTCACCAGCCAGTACAACTGGCGCGACGGGGTCGGCCCGAAGTCGGAGCGACCGGTGCGGTTCAACCACGCCTGGGGCGGCATCGACCCCAACTACTTCGGGACGGCCGAGTACCTCGAACTCTGCGAGGTGGCCGACCTCACGCCGCGCATCACGGTCGGCTGGTGGGACAACCCGCCCGAGTGGGCCTCGGAGCGGCAGATCCTGCCGGAGGACGCCGCCGACTGGGTCGAGTACGTCAACGGCTCGACGGACACCGAGATGGGCGCCCTGCGGGCCGAGCACGGCTACGAGGAGCCCTGGGACGTGACCCACTGGGAGGTCGGCAACGAGGTGTGGGGCCCCTGGCAGCGCGGGTCGACGGGGGACCCCTCCGAGTACGCCAGCGGCTCCGACGAGCGGGTCGGGTTCACCACCTACTACGACGCGATGACGGCCGTCGACGACGACATCGTGGTCTACGCCGACGCGATGGACCCGGGCTACGACGAGGCCAACACTCCCGACCCCGACGCCTGGAACGGCACGCTGTTCGACGAGGCGGGCGACCGCCTCGACGGCGTCGACCTCCACCGCTACAACTGGGGCATCGAGAGCCAGGAGGCCCGCGACGAGTGGTACGAGCGCAACGGCGCCGGCCCCATCGACTACAACGAGGCCCTGGTGATGTTCCCGACCCAGTTCGGCCGGCTGATGGCGGACCTGAGCGGGAAGGCCGCCGACGCGGGCATCGACGACTTCCGGGTCAACGTCGGCGAGTACGGCCTGTTCCCGACGGTCGACGCCGGCGCGCCCTACCCCGGGCCGGAGACGATGCCCGGCGGGTCGTACATCGCGGGGATGCTCAACGCCTTCATCCGCCGCAGCGACACCGTCAAGGAGGCCTCCCAGACGTGGTGGCCGGTGCGGATGTTCCCGCCGGCCGACGAGGAGGCCCCGCCGGACCCGAACCCGCTCGCGCCCGCGGGGACCGTCACCGCCCTCTACGGCGCGGTGTTCGACGGTCACTCGGAGTGGCACGCCGCCGACGTGAGTATCGACGGCGACTCGCGGACCATCCCCGAGACCGGCCCGCGCGTCGACCGCATGGAGGACGTGCCCTACGTCGACGCCGCCGGGATAGTAAATCGTCGCGGACAGGAGCTGGCCGTCTTCCTCACGAACCGCAACCTCCGGGAGTCCGCCGGGGCGACCGTCGAGGTCGGCGACCGCTACGCCGGCAGCTCCGTCGAGGTGGTCGCGGTCGTCCCGACCGCCGACGAGCGGCCGCTCCCCCACGCGTTCACCACCTCGTGGTCGACGCCGGACAACTACGTCGCCGAGACGACGGTCGAGACCGTCGGCGACGACGGGACGCTCTCGCTCGACCTCCCCCCGGCGGCGGTCGTCCGGTGTTACGTCGACAACGACCGCGGTCAGCCGGACAGAGTCGGCGACGACGGCGTCTGGCACGGCATCGAGGTCGCGCCCGACGGCGAACCCTACCACGAGGACTTCTGCGGCGGCGGCCACGAGCGCGGCGGTCCCGGGAACGGCAACGGCCGTGGGAACGGCAGCGGGAACGGCAACGGCCGTGAGAACGGCAGCGGGAACGGCAACAACGGCAACAACGGAAACGGCGATGACGAGAGCGGCGAAGAAGCCGACGGCGACTGAGCGCGCCTTCGGTCGGTTTCGGTCGGCCCCCGGTCCCGGGGCGCGGGTTCAGGCCCGGCGGTGCCAGACCGCCATCGCGCCCGGGGCGCGGGTTCAGGCCCGGCGGTGCCAGACCGCCATCGCGCCCGGGGCGCGGGTTCAGGCCCGGCGGTGCCAGACCGCCATCGCGCCCGGGGCGCGGTTGTCCCAGGCGTAGTACGGGACCAGTTCGAGACCCGTTTTCTCCCGGTCGGTTTCACCCACCGGGCGATACAGTTCCCCGTCCCACCCGTCGAGGTCCGGCACCGTCGCGTCCGCTTCGAGGACGGTCACGCCGCCGAGCCGGTCGGCGTCGTGGCTCGCCTCGATCGCCCCGGTCTCGTCGACGGCGTAGTGGTGCAGCGGCCGCTCGTTGTCGACGGCCTCGGCGCAGTAGACCAGCGGGCCGCGCTCGACGGCCAGCCGGCCGGCGTCGGCCTCGACCGCGGGGTGGGCCGCGACGAACTCGGCCTCCTGCTCCAGGGTCAGCTCGACCCGTTCGCCGTCCCAGTCGCGCTCCAGCCGGACGAACCCGGACCCGTCGTGGTCGACTTTCTCGCCGTCGACGGTGACCGTCGCCTCGCCGGCCCACTCGGGGATCCGGAGGGTGACCGGGACCGTCCCGTCGGCCTCGATATCGAGCGTCACCGCGCCGTCCCACGGGAGGGCGCTCTCCTGGTCGAGTTCGACGGCGGTCCCGTCGACCGTCGTCGAGAGGTGGCTGCCGACGTACTGGGTGACGTACAGCTCGCCGCCGGCCGTCGAGTAGACGTACTGGCCCAGCGAGGCGAACAGCCGGGCGGCGTTGGGCGGACAGCAGGCGCAGGTGAACCAGCCGCTGCGGTGGTGGTCGCCGTCGCTGGCGAGGGGGTTGACGTAGAAGAACTCCTCGCCGTCCATCCCGACGCCGGCGAGGAAGCCGTTGTACAGCGTGCGCTCGACCAGGTCGGCGTAGGCGGGGTCGGGGTCGAGTTCGAACAGCCGCTGGGTCCAGAAGACGCTCCCGACGGCGGCGCAGGTCTCGGCGTAGGCCGACTTGTTGGGCAGGTCGTAGTCCTCGGTGAACCCCTCGTGTCGGTGGGCCGACCCGATCCCGCCGGTGACGTACATCCGCTTCTCGGTCATGTTGGCCCACAGCCGGTCCAGCGCCGCGCGCAGCTCCGCGTCGTCGCGCTCGGCGAGCAGGTCGGCGACGCCGGCGTAGAGGTACGCCGCTCGCACCGAGTGGCCCTCAACGGCCTCCTGCTCGCGGACGGGGGCCTGCGCCTGGGCGTACGTGCCGACGTACTCGCCATCGTCGTCGAGCAGGAGGCTCCCGCCGCCCTCGGCTGGGATGAGCGCCCCGTCGTCCCACGAGGCCCCGCCGATCTCGTCGGAGTGTTCGAGTTCCCACTGCAGCCGGTCGTCGTGGCCCCGGAGGCCGACGAAGTACTGCGCGCGGTCGAGGTATCGCTCCTCGTCCGTGACGCGGTAGAGCCGCACCAGGGCGAGTTCGATCCCCTCGTGGCCGGGGACGCCGTCGACCTCGTCGCCGAACGTGTCGTCGATGTGGTCGGCGAAGGCGACGGCCACGTCGAGCAGGGAGGTCTCGCCGGTGGCCTCGTGGTGGGCGACGGCCGCCTCGATCAGGTGGCCGGCGCAGTACAGCTCGTGCATGATGTTGAGGTTCGTCCACCGGTTGTCGGGCTCGACGAGCTGGAAGTACGTGTTGATGTAGCCCGAGTCCTCCTGGGCGCGGGCGACCAGGTCGATCACCTCGTCGACCCGCTCGCGCAGGTCGGGGTCGTCGGCCTTCGCGAGCTCGTAGCTCGCCGCCTCGAGCCACTTGTAGGCGTCGCTGTCCTGGAACCACATCCCCTGGAAGCCGCCCGACTTCCCGTCGATGGCCCGGCGGAAGTTCTCCAGGGTCCCCGACTCCTCCAGTTGCTCGTACTGGTACTCGATGGTCACCTCGCGGTTGCGCTCGATCCACGGCGACCAGAACGGGTCGTCGACGGTCACCTCGTCGACGCCGACGGTGTACTGGCTGGGCATGAGAGTACCGGGGGTTGCGCCAGCGGGAGCATAACGCTACTGGTCGGACCGGGGACGGTCGCCACCTCGATATCGCCGGACGGGTGGTCGACCGCGGCCGACGGGCGACGACGGCCGGTTCGGGGGCCGTGACCGCCCGGTTCACATCGTGAAACGCGGTCCGTCGCGTCGGCGGGCGTTCACTCCTCGTCGAGGATCGGGGCCAGAGGGTCGACCCCGAGGTAGAGGCCGGCCACGGCGACCAGGACGATGACGGCCTGGACGACCAGCGCGAGGACGGTGATGACGTAGTCGGCGGTCCCCGGCTCCTGCAGGACGAACAGGCCGGTCGTGAGCACCAGCAGTGTCAGGCCGACGGCGAGCAGCGCCCGGAAGATCCCCTCGCTCGCGTTCATCGTCCCTCTCTTTCGCGCTGTGCGGTAAAGAACTACTGGACGGGCCTCGGGGCGGAGCGCCACCGGGCGACGATAGGCGGCTAGGAAAACGGTCCCGGAAGCGGCGGGTCGTCAGTCCGCCGCGGACTCGCCGGTCCCGGTCCGGTCGTCCTCGTCGGAGAGTTCGGGGCTCGACCAGTAGTCGTGGTCGTCGTAGGCCCGGTAGCAGGCCACGTCGTGGCCGTCCCCGAGGTCGACGGCGTCGGGCATCTCGCCGGTGCAGGCCTCGCGGGCCTCCGGACAGCGGGTGTGGAACTTGCAGCCGGCGGGCGGGTTGCGCGGGTCGGGTACGTCGATCTTCCGCAGCGGCGAGGCGCCCCCGTCGTCGGCCTTCGGGTTCAGGTTCGGCGTCGCCCACATCAGCGCCTTCGTGTAGGGGTGCTGGGGGTTCTCCAGCACCTCGTCGATCGGGCCGAGCTCGACGAGCTCGCCGAGGTACATGATGCCGATGCGGCCGTCGGCCTTGCCGGCGATGTAGCTGGCGTTCGAGAGGTTGTGGCTGATAAAGAGGAAGGAGGTGTCGAACGTGTCCTGCAGGTCGAGCATCAGGTCCATCATGTCGATCCGCAGGGACACGTCGAGCGCAGAGACGGCCTCGTCGGCGAGGATGAGGTCGGGGTTCATCAGCAGCGCGCGGATGAGTGCGACGCGCTGCTGTTCCCCGCCCGACAGCTGGTGGGGGAACCGCTTGGCGTAGTCCTCCGGCGGCTCCATGCCGACCCGCGAGAGCATCTCGTGGATGCGCTCGCGGCGCTCGAAGGTGTCCATCTCCCCGTGGCGCAGTTTCAGCGGCGCCTCCAGCGTGTGCTGGACCGTCTTGTTCGGGTTCAGCGACGAGCCGGGGTCCTGGTGGATGATCTGCAGGGACTGGCGGATCTCCTCGAAGGGGATGTCCACGTCGCCCTCGCCGTCGTTGGCCTTCCAGACGTCCTGGCCCTTGTACTTGACCTGTCCGCCGGTGGGCCGCTGGGTGCCGATGGCGGTCTTGCCCAGCGTGGTCTTGCCGCAGCCGGACTCGCCGACCAGGGCGACCACGTCGTTGTCGGGGATCTCCAGCGAGACGCCGTCGACGGCCTTGACGACGTCGGGGTCGTCTCCCCACGGCAGGATCGTCGAGTCGGACTCGAAGTGGACCTCGACGTCCTCCAGGGCGACGACGGGTTCGTCACTCATCGATGGTCACCTCCTGGAGCGTCAGGGGCACCTCGTCGTCGACGCGGTCGACGTAGTGGCAGGCGGCCGCGTGGCCGTCCCCGCCGTCGCTGTCCAGCGGCGGGTCCTCGCGGACGCAGGTGTCGTCGGCCAGCGGACAGCGCGGGTGGTACGAACACCCCTCGGGGACGTTCACCGGGTCCGGGGCCGATCCCTCGATCGGCCGCATCTCCTCGCGCGGCGTGTCGAGGTTCGGCGTCGCGTTCAGCAGCGCCCTGGTGTAGGGGTGTTTCGCCCCCGTCAGCACGTCGTCGGCGGGGCCGACCTCGACGAACTCGAAGGCGTACAGCACGGCGAGGCGGTCGGCGAGGTTCGCGACCAGCGGCAGGTCGTGCGTGATGAAGACGATGGTCAGATCGCGGTCGTCGGCGATCTCCCGGATGAGCTCGATGATGGAGCGCTGCATCAGCAGGTCCAGCGCGGCCGTCGGCTCGTCCATCACGAGCACCTCCGGTTCGAGCACGAGCGCCAGCGCGATAAGCGCCCGCTGGCTCATCCCGCCGGACAGCTCGTGGGGGTGGGAGCCGAGCACCTGGTCGGCCTCCAGGTACAGGTCCGAGAGGAGGTCCCGGGCCCGCTCCATCCCCTCCTCGACGTCGTAGTCGTGGATCGAGAGCGTCTCGCGGAAGTGGTCCTCGACGGTCATCGTGGGGTTGAACGAGCTCATCGCCCCCTGGAACACCATGGCGATCTGCCGCCAGCGGATGTCCTTGATGTCGGTCTCGTCACGGTCCAGCAGGTCGATCCGGCGGCCGTCCTTCGGGTCGAAGCTGATGTCGCCGGTCAGGACGCCGGGGTCGACGACCGCGTCGAGCAGCGCCGAGGCGAACATCGACTTGCCCGAGCCGGACTCGCCGACGACGCCGAGGATCTCCCCGCGCTCGATGTCCATGTCGACGCGGTCGAGCACGCGGGACTCACCGCGGTCCATGTCGAACGAGACCGAGACATCGCGCACTTGGAATATCGGGTCGCTGACTGCGGCGGTGTGGGTCTGTTGCATCGTCATTCTTGGTAGGGAGCGGTGTCGTCTTCGACGGTCTCGGCGTGGCGCGCCCGGATACGCGGGTTGAACAGCTTCTCGGTGCCCTGTGCGAACAGGACGAACCCGAACGAGAGGCCGACGATGGCGAACATCGGGATGAGCAGCCAGTGGAGCACGTCCAGCGAGTAGATGGCGCCATCGTTGTAGGCGTTGTTGAGTGCGATCCCCCAGTTCTCGTGCGTGCTTCCGAGCAGCCCGAGGTAGAACAGCGCGACGGACCCGAATATCACGTTGCGCGCGGAGTTGACGAAGTTGATCAGGACGTACGGCATGATGTTCGGGATGATGTCGTCGACGAGGATCCGCCGGGTCGGCGCACCCATGATCCGGGAGGCCTCGACGTAGGAGTGGTCGCGCAGCGACAGCACCTGCGAGCGGATCGACCGGGCCAGCCCCGCCCACGCGTTGATGGTGATGATGATCCCGATCACCGCGGGGTTGGTCGGTTCGAACACCGCGGTCAGCAGGATGATCAGCGGCAGCCCGGGGATCGTCATCGCGATGTCGGTGAACACCGTCAGGATCCGGTCGACGGCCCCGCCCTTGTAGCCGGAGACGGTCCCGATGGCCGTCGCCAGGACCGTCGAGAACACCGCGCCGGCGGCGATCATCTGGAGCATCGGCGGCGTGGCGTGGACCGTCGACGACAGCAGGCTCTCGCCGAGGTTGTTCGTCCCGAGCGGGACCGACCAGTCCTGGAACGGGGGGACGTACCGGTCGCCCTGCCCCTGAGTCGGCGGGTCGACCAGTGTGACGCCGACAGTGCCCATCAGGAGGTAGAACGCGATGATGATAGACCCGACCTGGGTGCGCCAGTCGTCCCAGGCGACCCGGATCGGCGTGAGCACGGCCATGTCGATCCACTCGCGGTAGATGTCCGCCTGCGAGGCGCCCTGCCCGCCGGCCGCCCCGTCGGACTGACTGAACGAGGAGTTCTGCTCGGCCATGTCAGTACGCCTCCCGGGAGCCCTGGTCCTCGATGCGGGGGTCGATCATGCTGTAGGTGAGGTCGGCGATGAGGATGCAGATCAGCACCGCCAGCGCGATGATGAGGAACCCGCCCATCATCAGCGGGTAGTCACCCGTGTTGATCGCCGACAGCAGGTAGTACCCCAGCCCCTCGTAGGCGAAGATCTCCTCGAGGATGACCGACCCGCCGAACATGAACCCGATGGCGATCATGAAGTTCGTGTACATCGGGAGGACGGCGTTGCGGCCGACGTAGCGGGTCGCGATCCGCCTGCCGGGGACCCCCCGCAGGTGAGCCACCCGGATGTAGTCCTCGCCGATCTCCTGGACCGCGTTGCCCCGCATCGTGATGGCGACGCCGCCGAACCCGGTGACGACCAGCGACACGATGGGGAGGATTGCGTGGCGCAGGGCGCTGACGATGAACTCGAGGTTCATCCCGGGGTCGAGCCCGGACGCGTAGCGGCCGGACTGGGGGAGCATCCCCAGCTGGATCGAGATGACGTACACGAAGAGGATCGCGGCGACGTAGTACGGCACCGAGTTCAGGAACATCGAGACGATGGTCGAACCGTTGTCGAAGCGGGTCCCCTCGAGGTACGCCATGACCGCCCCCAGGACGATCCCGATCCCGAAGGTCAACAGGATCGAGACGGACAGCAGGAAGATCGTCCACGGCGCGGCGCCGAGGATGATATCCGACACCGGCTTGTTGTACCAGATCGACTGTCCCAGGTCCCCCTGCAGGACGCTCGTGAGGTAGTTGAAGTACTGGACATGTAGCGGCGTCGACGGGTCGATGTTCGTGTACGACTCGACGAGTGAGTTGATCTCACTCATACTGATCTCGTCCGAGCCGCCGCTGCGCATCACCTGCGCCCTGATGAAGTCGGCCGGCCCGCCCGGGATCGACCGCACCAGCGCGAACGTGACGGTGACCACAGCCACGAACGTGACGAACGCCTGTGCCACCCGTTTGGCTACGTACATCGATTATCGAAAATGGTGGTATGAGATGTCATAACTGTTTCGCTCGATACGTCGTGAGGGAGTGGCGACCTCAGGCGGACTTGGCCTGGAGTTCACCCAGTCGCGGGAGCCACCACAGCGGGAACTTCGCCTGGTAGACGGGGTCGTCCGTCGGCGGGATCTCCCAGTTGTCGGTGCGGTACCAGGTGGCGTCGTTGATCTCGTGGATCTGCAGCATCGGCAGCGTCTGGTTGGTGATCCACGCGAGCTGGTCGGTCAGCTCCTGGTAGCGGTCGCCGCGGGCGACCAGCAGCTCCGACTGCAGTTCCGTGACATCGTGCTCCTGGAGTTCGCCGTCGGGCTCGCCGACCGGCGGAGCCATCACGCTGGTCGGGTCGATCCCGAGGAAGTTCACGTCGACGTTGTAGTACTGGTCCCAGACGTAGTAGGGACTGGACCGCTGGAGCGTCCAGCCGGTCGCGGCCACCTTGTAGTTGTTCGCGAGGTAGTGGTCCGACCAGTACGAGGCCGCCTCGATGGTCTGCATCGAGGCGTCGATGCCCTCGCTGGAGAGGTTGTCGGCGAACGTCTGGTAGAGGGGGTGCCAGTCGTTGTAGGTCGGCACCTTGATCGTGAACTCGAAGGGGTCGCCGTTGGGCTTGTACCACGTGCCGTCGTCCTTCTGGTAGCCCTCCTCGCGGAGCAGCCGCCGGCCGCGCTCGGGGTTGCGGTAGCGGTGGAGCGTGTCGGCCATCTCGTCGGAGACCTTGTTCCGCCAGCGGTCGCTCTGCTCGTTCTGGCCGTTGATGTTGCCGACGAGACCGCTCGGCGCTTCGACGGGCTGGCCCCAGCGACCGTAGTTGTTGGCCGCGGCCCCGCGGTCGACGAACTCGGAGATCGCCTGCCGGACCCGGACGTTGCCGAAGTCCTCGTCGTTGTGGTTGAACGGCAGCGACTGGCCCCACAGGGCCGGCAGCGACGCCGACTCCATGGCGTCGGGGACGTTCTCGAACACCGACTGGGGCGGGTTGTAGTTGCGGAAGGCGTCGACCTCCATCCCGACCAGGACGCTCGCGGTGTCGGTCGACACCTTCTCCAGGTCCCAGTAGTCCCAGTTGATGTTGTCGGCGTCCGGGTGGTGCTCGTACTTCTCCATCCGGAGGCGGCTGCTGGAGATGTCCGACACCTGGAAGGGGCCGTTGCCGTGCGGTTCCTCGAAGGCGTCGCCCCGGAGGTCGGTGCGGACGCTGTCGGTCTCCGACGCCGTCGTCGCGTCCTCCCAGCGCTCGACGTAGTCCCTGTACTTGCGCCAGGGCGTGTCGATCTGGTAGTAGTTCAGGCCGTCGTCGAACAGATCCCGGGCGATCGTCCCGTCGAGCGCGAGTTCGATGGACCTGTCGCCGGCGCGGTTGATGTCCGTCCACAGCCGCCCGAGGGTCCCGTTCGTGACGGTGTCGGTCACGAACTTCGCGTAGAGGTCGTCGGCGTTGACCGGGTCGCCGGGGTCGCCGTTGTGCCAGGTGAGCCCCTCGCGGACCTGCAGGGTGGCCGTCTCGCCCTCGAACTCCGTGACCTCCAGCGCGTAGGGCGTGATCTCCTCGTTGGCGATGTTGTAGCGCTGGAACCAGTCGACCTGCATGTCGTGGCTGAACGGCGTGGTCAGGTTGAGCGGGTTGAACTGGTAGTTGGTCGGGTTGACGGTGACGCCCTCGGTCATGGCGTTGTCCGCCGGCTGGAAGTCGCCGCCGGCGGTCCCGTCGCCGCCGTCGCCGCCGTCGCCGCCGTCGCCGCCGCCGTCGCCGCCGTCGCCACCGTCGCCGCCGTCACCACCGCTGTCATTCGACGAACACCCCGCGAGTGCGAGGGCACCACCCATCGCACCCGCGCGGAGAACGTGCCGTCGCGACACCCGTCGACGCTTCGCTGCATTTCCCGTTGGCTTGCCATCAGATGGCATGGGCTATCGTACCGAATTAATCATACATAAATCCATCGGTGACCGGGAGCGCAGGCCCGCTCTCGACCGCCGATCCGGCCCGACGTGTCGGATCGCCCACAGGATCCCGACCGACCGTCATACGATAGTGTACCGGCGTTCCGAAAACGGGTGTTTTTGTTCATCATACCGGGACTGTGGTTCGAGATCCGACCCCCACGTCGGGCCCCGATCGCTACCGCGCGCCCCGGTCGGATACCGTCGGCCGAGTCGGCGCTGGGTGGCCGACCGGCTCGCTGCCGGGTCGACGACGGACCTCCGTCGAACGGGGTGGGAGGGGGTCACCGGGTAGAGGGGGAGTCGTCACCGGGTAGAGGGGAAGCCGTCACCGGGTGGACAGCGGAGTCGTCGGCGACCGCACCGTCGGCTCTGCGGCCGGCGGACCGGAAGAACGGTAGCAAACAGCGGTCGCCCGGACGGACCGACAACGGGAGAGCCCCGCGACCACCGGGAGAACCGCTCGGCGGCGGGACCGCTCGGCGACCGAAGCGGCGTTACTCGACGGAGATGCCGGCGACCGTGCCCGGCTCGAGTTCCGCAGTGACGGTACCGTCGCCGTCGACGCTCACGTCGAGGTCCTCGGCGGCGAAGGCCTCGGCGTTGTCGGCGTCGACGACCAGGTCCGGCTCCTGGCCCTCGAAGAGGACCTGCGCGTCGACGTCGTCGCCCGTCGCGTCCTCGACGGTGAACTCGACGGTGTGGGCCGCGCGGGTGTCGAGGTTCGTCGCGGTGACGTACACCTCGCCGTCGTCGTCGACGGAGGCCGACGCCCCCACGAGCGGCAGTTCGTCGTCGTCGACCTCGCGGGTCGGCGTCTCGATGGACGTGGTGACGGCCTCGTTGCCCTTGTGGGGGGCGTAGAGGTCGTAGACGCGGTAGGTGGGCCGCTTGAAGGCGTCGTCGCCGTCGGTCTCGACGAGGCACTGGAGCACGTTGACCGTCTGGGCGATGTTGGACATCGTCATCACGTCGGCGTGGTCGTTGAAGATGTCGAGCACCGCGGCGGCAGACAGCGCGTCCAGCACCGTGCCGGGCTGTTCGAGGCCGGTCCCGCCCTGGGCCTCGGGGTGCCAGGCGCCCCACTCGTCGATGATGACGCCGATGTCACGCGTCGTCGAGAAGGCGTTGATCGCGGAGGCGAGCCGCTCGATGTGGTGGTCCATCTCCAGGGCCTCGAGGAAGAACTCGTCGTAGTCCTCGGCGTCGGCCTCGTCGACGGACATCGTGCGGCCGTAGTAGTGGTGCAGGGTCAGGTGGTCGAGCGGGAACTCGACGCCCCACTTGGGGTCGGCGACCTCCTCCATGAAGCGGTGGTTCCACTCGTGGTTCTCGAACCCGCAGGCGACCAGTTCGAGGTCGTGGTCGAGCATGTGGGCGCTCTGGGTGCCGACGTAGGTGGCGAACCGGCGGTACTCGCGGGCGTACTGCTCGGGGGACATCTGGCCGCCACAGCCCCAGTTCTCGTTGCCCAGCCCCCAGTATTTCACCCCGTAGGGCTCCTCGCGGCCGTTCGCGCGGCGGCGGTCGGCCAGTTCGGTGTCGCCGTCGTAGTTGGTGTACTCGACCCAGTTGGCGGCCTCCTGGGGGTCGCCGGAGCCGACGTTGGCGGCGAGGTACGGCTCGGTGCCGACCCGCTCGCAGAACTCCAGGAACTCGTCGGTGCCGAAGCGGTTGGACTCCTCGGGGATCATCTCGCGGCCCTGCCCCCAGAAGAGGTTGCGGCGGCGCGGGCGGTCCTCGGCGGGGCCGACCCCGTCCTCCCAGTGGTAGTCGTCGGCGAAACAGCCGCCCGGCCACCGCAGGACGGGCATCTCCAGCTCCGCGAGCAGTTCGACCACGTCCTCCCGGAAGCCGTCCTCGTCGACGGAGTCGTCCGTGTAGATGCCGTCGTAGATACAGCGTCCGAGGTGTTCCGCGAAGTGGCCGTGGAGTTCGGGTTCGACCCGGTCGATACCTGCCTCTGTGTGAACCGTGACGTGGGCGTTCGCCATGCAGTCGTATGCTATCCGATAGCGGTATTATAAAACGATCGGTCGGTAGGGCCGGCCGGAACCCCGCGTCGTCCGGCGATGCGTCTCGCTCCGGGTCGATGCGTCCTCCGAGCTGGCGGGCGAAGTCCGCCGCTCGCCTACAGCTGTTCGACGGTGTTGGTGAGGACGCCGATGTCCTCGATCTCGATGCGGATCACGTCGTCCTCCTCGAGGGACACGTCGTCCGGGACCATGATCGAGGTGCCGGTCAGCAGGACGCTCGCCTCGGGGACCTCGTTGTAGCGGGTGTAGTAGTCGACCAGTTCCTCGCAGGTCCGTACCAGCTCGTCGGTCGAGGTCCCCTCCTCGAAGACCGTCTCGCCGTCGCGCTCGATCGACATGTGCATCTCCAGGTCGAGCGGGTCGCCGACGGTCTCGCCGGTGGCGATGCAGGGGCCGATGGCGCAGTTCTTGGCGTAGATCTTGCTCTGGGGCAGATAGAGGAGGTTCTCCCGCTCGATCGAGCGGCTACACATGTCGTTGCCGACGGTGAAGCCGACGATCTCCTCGTCGTAGAGGACGATCGTCATCTCGGGTTCGGGGGCGTCCCAGTCGGAGTCGCCGCGGATCCCGACGCGGTCGTTCGGGCCGACGGTCCGGCTGGGCGTCGCCTTGAAGTACACCTCCGGGCGTTCGCCCTCGTAGGCCTCCAGGTAGGACTCGGCGAGTCCCCCCTCCTCCTGGCGGGCCTCCTGGCTGATGGAGTAGGTGACGCCGGCCGCCCACACCTCGTCGGGGTCCAGCGGCCGGACGAGGTGGTCCTCGACCGCCGCGAGTTCGACCGTCGGCGCCTCGTCGACGAGCCCCCGCGCCACGTCGTCGACGGTCCCGTCGGTCAGCGACGCCGCCGACGCGAGTTCGAGAAACGACGTCGGCCCCGCCTCTGTCTCCGAGAGGTCGTACGCCGCCGAGTCGTCTGCCGCGATCAGCGATATGGATCCGCCTCGCTCGCTGCGGTAGTAACGCATACAGCCCCATCGTGAGCTAGCCAATATAAAATTTGCCATCGCATCGATTTCACGTCCGGTCGGGTGCGGTCGACGAGCCGGCGAGACGTAGTCCGTCGACCCCGCGTCGTCGACCGATCGCCGACCGACCGGCGCGCCGTCGTCCGACGATCTCGGACGGCCGTGTGAACGGGACACACGCAGCGACCGGCGACGGCCGCTCAGGCGTGCTGGAGGTTGACCTCGATGATGTTCGCGGTGCTGAGCACCTCGGAGGGGATCTCCTCCTCGAAGCGCTGGCCGTTCATCCGGCTCTTCGGGGCGGAGACGCTGACGCCGCCGACGACGCCCTCCTCCGTCGTGATGGGGGCGGCCACGCAGCGGACGCCGTCGACGCGCTCCTCGTTGTCGACGGCGTAGCCGCGCTCGCGGATCTCGGTCAGTTCCGTCTCCAGTTCCTCGCGGTCCGTGATCGTCTCGGCGGTCACCGGTTCGAGCCCGTGTTCCGCGACGATGGCGTCCCGTTTCTCCCGGGAGACCTCCGAGAGGATCGCCTTGCCCATCGCCGTCGTGTGCAGGTCGACCTCCATCCCCTCGTAGGTGTCGAGGTGGACCGACTGCGAGCCCTTGACCTTGTAGAGGAAGACACCCCGGCCGTTCTCCTCGACCATCAGGTTGGCGTGCTCGCCGGTGTCGCTCGCCAGCTCGCGGACCTCCGCCTCCGCCACCTGAAACAACTGTGACTGCGCGCGTGCGCGACCCCCGAGGTTGAGAAAGCGGACGCTGACGCGGAACTCCCGGCCGTCCTTGACGAGGTAGCCCGCGTCGGTCAGCGTCTTCAGGTGGTCGTGGACCGTGCTCCGGGGTTTCTCGAACTGCTCGACGACCTCCGAGAGCGTCGCGCCGCCCATCGCGTGGACGGCCTCGACGACGTCGAGGCTCGTCGCGGTCGATTTGATGGGCGGGTCGCGTTCGGCGTGCATATCCGACACACGGAACCGGACCCTCATTAATCGTCCGGCATCGTCGGACAGCCCTGCGACCGGAGACGTTCGGCCCGTACCGGCAACTTTAAGTAGATTCTCGGGCGCTACTCGACTGAGTATGTCAGACGTAGAAATCACAGGCGTCGAGACGTACCTGGTAGCCAACCCGTGGAAGCCGTGGGTGTTCGTCCAGCTGGAGACGGACGCCGGCGTGACGGGGCTGGCGGAGGCGACGACCCACGACAAGCCCCGCACCGTCGCGGCGGCCATCGACGAGATGGCGGACTTCTTCATCGGCCGGGACCCGTTCGACACGGAGTCGCTGTGGCTGGAGATGTACCGCAACGAGTGGTTCTCGAAGAACGTCATCAACACGACCGTCTGCTCGGCGGTCGACATGGCCTGCTGGGACATCAAGGGCAAGGTGCTGGACAAGCCCGTCTACGAGCTGCTGGGCGGTGCCCACCACGGGACGGAGCTGCGCGCCTACGCCAACGGCTGGTACACCGACGCCGAGGGCGAGCCCGAAGGGTTCGCCCGCGCCGCCGAGCGCGTCGTCGACGACGGCTACGACGCGATGAAGTTCGATCCCTTCGGTACGGCCTGGCAGTCGATGACCACCGCGGAGAAGAACCACGCCGTCGACATCGTCGGCGCGGTCCGCGAGGCCGTCGGCCCGGACGTGGAGCTGCTCATCGAGTGTCACGGCCGCTTCTCGGCCGCCCAGGCCGTCGACATCGCCCGCAAGCTCGACCAGTTCGACCCGGCCTGGTACGAGGAGCCGTGCCCGCCGGACTCGATCAACAGCCTCGCCGAGGTCGCCGACAAGTCGCCGATCCCGGTCGTCACCGGCGAGCGTCACATGACCAAACACGAGTTCTTCGAGCTGGTCACCCGGACGGACATCGACGTGTTCCAGCCGGACCTGATGAACACCGGCGGGATCACCGAGGGCAAGAAGATCGCGGGCCTCGCCGAGGCCGACCACGTCGACATCGCCCCGCACAACCCCCAGGGGCCGGTCGCCGGCGCCATCTACTCGCACTTCTGTACCTCCATCCCGAACTTCCGCATCCAGGAGATGTTCCAGACCTACGACGAGCCGTGGGTCGACGAGCTCCTGGAGGACCCGCTGAAGGTCGAGGACGGCTACGTCCAGGTCCCCGAGGGCCCGGGCTACGGCATCGAACTCGACATGGACGTCGTCCGCGAGCACGAGTACACCGAGGACCGCGTCCACACCATCGACCTCTGGGAGGAGGACTGGGAGAAGCGCGCCGACGACCTGCGGTGACCGCGCGGTAGAAACGACGAGCGGCTCTTTTTATTCGACGTCGACCGTCCCGCCGGATTCGGCCGCCTCGTGGATCGCGGCGATCGCCTTCATGTCCACGAGCCCGTGGTCGCCGTCGGCGTAGACGGGTTCGTCGGCGAGCACCCGCTGGGCGAAGTACTCGAACTCCTCGGCCATCTGGTCGACGCCCTCGGTGTCGAATTCCACGGTGTCCTCCCCGCGTGCGACCGTCAGCTGGGTCTCCATGTGGAACGCGGGTTCGAGTTCGATGCGGCCCTCCGTCCCGACGATTTCGAGGCGCGTGTGGTCGTGGGCGTTCTGCGACGAGGAGCAGGCGGCGTGGGTGCCGTCGTCGAAGACGACCGAGAACGTCGCCACCTCGTCGGGGACCGCGTCGAAGGCCTCGTGGTCGGAGGCCATCGTCGACTGCACCTGTACGGGGTCGGCGCCGAGAATGAATCGTGCGGTGTTCAGCGGGTAGATCCCGAGGTCCATGACGGAGGTCCCGTAGCCGGTCAGGTCGGGGTTCAGCCGCCACTGGTCGGGGTCGTCGATCATCTCCAGGAGCGGCTGGGAGTTCTCGCCGTGGACGAGGACGGGCTCGCCGATGGCGCCGTCGCGGACCAGCTCGCGCGCCCGGCGGACGGCCGGTTCGGTGTGCATCCGGTAGGCCACCATCAGCGGCACGTCCGCGGCGGCCTCCACGAGCCGCTCGGCGCGCTCGACGGTCGCCTCCATGGGCTTCTCGCAGAGGACGGCCTTCCCGTGGCGCGCGGCCGCCTCGACGTGTTCGAGGTGGGTCGCGTTGGGCGTGCAGACGTAGACGGCATCGTAGGCGTCGGCGGCCTCGCCGTCGGCGAACTCCTCGTAGGTGAGCCCGTGCTCGACGGTCCCGTAGTTCGCGCGGACGCGGTCGGTCTTCTCGGTCGAACTGCTGACGACGGTCGTCGTCGTGCAGTGGTCGGTCGTTTCGATGGCGGGCAGGACGTACTCGCTCGTCCACCACCCGATGCCGACGAGCGCGAACCGCACGGTCCCGTCGGCGTCCGTTCGCCAGTCTCTCGGCTCGTAGTCGAAGAGCGAACTCGACATGGCGTGCGGCCATCGCCCGCGAGCCGACATAACTGTATCCCTCCCCGCCCGCCCGGGTCGCTCTACCCGCCGTCGGTCGGAACTCGTTTTTGTCCGATATTACCGGACGAGCTGCGGATCGGCTCTGCGACACGACGCAGAGATTACACAAGTATAACTGTAATCTCACGCCGCACGAGACCCGACGCGTGACCCGGCGCGCTCTCGTTCGGGCCCGGCGACCGCCGCTATCGGCGATGTGCCGCCCCCTTCGGTGACGGCCGCGTCGGTTGGCGGGGTACGCCGGATGCGGTTCCCCGCCGGATCGGGAGGAAACTGGTCGTTCACACCCTGTATCGACGTGTCCGGTTATTCCGGACACTCGTCTATCGGGGCGACAGATCCCCGAGGCATCGACCGCCGTCGAGTCGTTTCACGTTTTGAAATAAATCGCGGTGCAGCTGGTGGGGTTGCGCTGTGACAGTGGCAAGAGATTACAAGTATAATACCGGAAGGCGATCTCGGTGTCCCCGTCGCTGTACTCGCACGCGGTCCGTCTGAGCTGAATCGGCGCGCTCTGTCTCTGTCGAGTGTTTCACAGTCTGAAACCGTCGCCGTCCGGCCCCTCGGCGCGTCGTGCGGTCCGCCGGGCCCGCCACGGTCGCCGTCGGGTCGCGTGCAAAAGTTTATGTACTATCCGTGGAACGGTGGGTAGTATGCGGGACAGTACCAATCTGCGTGACCAGCTGTCACGTCGTCAGTACGCACAGTTGCTGGCCGGGATGGGTGTCGCGGGTCTGGCCGGGTGTCCGTCGGGAAGCGGCGGCGATTCGACGGACGAGCCGACCGAAACGGACGGCCCGGCGGCGACACCGACGGCCACGCCGGCCGACGGGACGGAGTCGCCGGGCGACACCGAAACGGAGACGGACAGTCCGACGCCGCTGGGCGACCCGGTGACCGAGGAGATCCGGGTCTTCCAGGCCAACTCGCCGGACGTGTTCGACGCGAACGTCTGGGCGCCCCAGGACAACACGACCGGCGTCGCGTTCATGACCGACCTCCAGGCGCTCCGGAACGTCCACACGCGCCGGATGGCCTACAGCGGCGTGGAGATCGAGACGCCGTGGAAGCCCCGGACCGACGGCGTCTCGGTCATGACCTGGTACAGCGGGTACGAGGTCGACGCGCCCTACGACGTCTACGAGACACACGACGACCGGGCGACCTACTGGAACGGGGACCCCCTCGACGCGGAGGCCCGGGAGACGCACTTCCACGTCGACTACTTCCAGGCGGGCAACAAGTTCACCGAGGACACCGCCTTCACCCAGGAGGCGGCCAGTCAGTGGGAGTACCACTGGTGGAACACCGACGGGAGCGACGGGCTGCCGGACGACGCGCAGGCCGAACACGTCCTCGCGTCGCAGGCGGCGCCCAACGACGGCGACATGCCGATCCACCCCGACTTCACACAGCCGTACCTCGAGCGCTACCGGGACGCCGGCAGCACGGACCAGGTGTCGTCGGTCACCGACGACCTGGTGAGCGACCGCATCTCGCTGCAGCGGCTGATGGAGAACGGCTGGGGGAGCGGCCCCTACGAGCTGCGCTCCGAGGACGACATCGGGTCGGCGGAGCTCATGCTTCGCCTGCGCGACGAGGCCGCCGCCAGCGCGGGCGACACGGAGACCGCCCACCCCAACGCCGCCAACACGAACGTCCCGCAGCTGACGATCAAGTGGGGCGACGGCGAGCGGCGCCAGACGCTCGCGGGCAACGGCGCGCTCGACCTCAACGGCAACATCGTCGCGCCGAACGGCCTCTACTCGCGGGAGACGCTGCCCGACCACATGCAGGAGCTGACGCGGTGGCTGCGCTCGGAAGGCGGCGACAAGTGGCGGCTCAACTGGAACAACCCGCACCTGCAGAACCTCTGGGTGCGCCGGGCGCTGGTCGCCGCGATCGACTGGAACGCGGCCGGGGCCAACGGCTGGGGCCAGGAGCGGTCGGTCCCCATCGAGAACCACACCTACATGCTCGACGCCCAGTCGCAGTCGGTGTTCTCGGGGGAGTTCCTCGACAGCCTCCACGCCTGGCCGATGGAGTCCGACACCGAGGCGGCCGCCGAGTACCTCCGCCGGGGCGGCTACAGCAAGCAGGGCAACCAGTGGGTCGACCCCAGCGGGAACCCCGCGGAGATCGACGTCATCTTCCCCTCGTCGATCGCCGACTACGCCGGCGCCGCACAGACCATCCGGGCGAACCTCTCGAACTTCGGATTCGGCGTCAACTTCTCCAGCCAGGGCTGGTCGACCTGGTCGAACAACCTCAGGGCCGACAACGGCCTCAACTACGACAGCTCCATCTTCTGGCACGGCTACGGCGAGCCGTTCGGCTACTACAACTCCAGCCCCGGCTGGGTCTCCGGGACCCTCGTGATGGGCAAGGCCGACGCCCCGACCCAGCAGGTCGACCCCGACACCGAGACCGACGCGCAGGGCAAGCCCCTGCAGGTCGAGATCCCCTCGGAGGTCGGCTCCATCGAGGCCCCCGACGAGGCGGGGATCAACCCCGATCTCTCCGACGGCGAGGAGATCAACCTCGCCAGCATCGTCCACGAGATCCGCGAGCCCGGCACCTCCGAGGAGGAGGTCCAGGAGCTGTACCGCAAGTGCGCCCGCTACTACAACTACTACCTCCCCCACTTCGTCTTCCACCAGTACAACTGGGGCGCCTGGGGCAACGTCCGTGACTTCGAGTGGCCCGACCCCGGCCACCGCGGCCTCGACTACGAGCGCGGCTTCGGGATCAGCACCGCCCTGATCCTCGGCGGCCTCGTCGAGGCCAGCTACGACACCGAGTTCCAGGCGCCGGAGTGACGCCGCAGAGCCGGCTGCCTCGTCCGGAGTCTCCCCGCTGACACTCCTCCGGGTTCGACCTCGCTGAACATCCGCATCGTCACCCGGACCCGACCGCCCGCCCCACCCCCGCGGGACCGGGTCCCGAACCGCTCCTTGTCATCACCGCGTTTCGAACTAGATATCCGATATTTCTTCCGACGTACCCAACACCGTATAGAAAATCGCAGATCCCGATCTATCGCTCGAAACGGTCGAAAACACCCATCTAACCGCTTGATCGGACGCTTCCGTTCGTCATCGACGATCGGGGATAATCACCGGCGATTCGCTATTACGGCCGATAAAGCGCCTAATACGGCAATTTTTCGATACCCCCACTGAACCGCACTAAATAGTACGATCCATATTTGTCATACAGGACAAACCGATACTTTTGCAGAGTTCCGTGAGGGAGACAGCCGGGTCAGCCGCCGTAGTCGCGGCCGGCGGCGGCGTTTGGGATGTCGCGTTCCTCGGCGTCGATCCCGAGGTCGTCGAGGGCGGCGCGCATGTGTTTCGAGGCGACGAACTCGGCGCCGTCGTCAACGCGGCGGGCGTGGGCGCGGGCGAGGACCTCGCCGCGGCGGTCGTCGGGGATCGCGAACTTGTCGGCGACGAGTTCGACGGTGAGGCCGTTGTTGTCCTCGGTGTACAGCGCGTGGAAGGCGCCGCGGTCGTACTCGTCGACGGGGTAGCCCGCCTCGCGGAGCCCCTCGCGGATCTCGCCGACGCGGCGGTGGTCGATCCGGTAGGCGACGTGGTGGACGTCGCCGCGGTCGGGCTCGCGGTCGTCGGTCGACTCCCGCTCGTCGGAGACGAAGGCGGTGAGCAGGCGGCCGTCGCCGGTGTCGAAGTAGAGGTGGGTCAGCTCGCTGCGGTCGAGGTTGGGCTGGCGGAGCACGAGCGCCATCCCGAGGATGTCGCGGTAGAACTCGACGGTGTCGGCGACGCTGGTCCCCTCGATCGTGATGTGGTCGGTGCCCTCGACGCCGACGACGCTGTCGGGTCGCTCGGCGTCCACGGGCGGGCCTGTCGGGTCTGACACGACGGCCGAGACTACGGGCGGGCGCGAATATACCTTGCGACCGCGGTCGCCGGCGGCCCGGTGGACTTTTCCCCGGATCGACCGAATTGGGGGTATGACCCCCGGCGGCGACTCCGAGCGGCAGTTCGCGTTCGACTACGACCCCGGCGAACTCCGGTGTCGCCGGGGCGCGGTCGCGGATCTGGGCGAGGTGCTCGCCGACCGCGACTGCGACGACGCGCTCGTGATCACCGGCTCGAACGTCGGCGCCAACCGCGACGTGATGGACCCGGTCGAGGCGGGCCTGGGCGACCGCCTCGCCGGCGTCTTCGACGAGACGACGCCCGAAAAGTACCTGAAGACCGGCCTGGACGCGGCCGAGCGCGTCCGCGAGGCGGGTATCGACGCCGTCGTCGCGGTCGGGAGCGGCAGCAGCCTCGACGTGGCGAAGGTCGCCAGCGCCCTGTCGACGCACGACGACCTCCGGAGGGCTGCCGAGGACGCGCTCGACTCCGGCGAGGTGACCGTCGCCGACGGGCGCGAGCCCGTGCCGGTCGTCGCCGTCCCGACGACGCTGGCGGGCGCGGATCTCTCGGTCATCGCGGGCGTGAGCCTCTCGCTGGACCCCACGGGCGTCCCCGACGACGAGATCCCCAACGGCTCGGTCGGCGACCGCCGGCTGATGCCGACGGCACTGGTCTACGACCTGGCGCTGTTCGAGACGACGCCGAAGGGCGTGCTCTGCGCCTCGGCGATGAACGGCTTCGACAAGGCCGTCGAGTGTCTCTACTCGCCGTACCGCACGCCCGTCACCGACGGCACCGCAATGCGCGCGCTCGCGCTCATGCGCTCGGGCTTCGAGACGCTGCCCGACGAGGAGATGGACGAGGAGAAGCTCTACGAGGCGGTCGCGGGCGTCGTGGTCGCGCAGTACGGCATCTCGACGCCCGAGGTATATCGAGCTTCGATCATTCACGCCTTCGGCCACGGCTTCTCCCACGACTACGACGCCCACCAGGGGACCGTGCACGGCATCCTCGCGCCCTACGTCCTCCGGTACGTCTTCGACGAGGTCGACGGCCGCCGGGAGTTGCTCGCCGAAGCGTTCGGCGTCGCCGACGAGAGGGCGACCGACGAGGAACTCGCCGACGCCGTCGTCGACGCGGTCGCCGCCGTCAGCGACGACCTGGGACTGCCCGACCGGCTCCGCGAACTCGACGGTCTCTCGCGGGACGACTTCCCGGCCATCGCCGCCGAGATCCGCGACGACGGCCTCATGGACGCCACGCCCGAGGGGCTGGACCCCTCCGCCGACGACATCGAGGCCGTCCTCGACGACGCTTGGTGAACAACTGGGGTGGCGCGCTGGAGCGCCCGTCCATGCGCGCGACGACACCGCGCGAGGGATGAGCGGAGGAACGGAGTGACGGAGCGAATCGGCTGGGGAGGGTCGTGGCCGTCTGCGGTGCTGTGCGGTTCCTGGTGGACTGAACGGGCGAGGCGCGCTCGCGTTTATTCAGTCGTCTGTGCGGCCCCTATCCGCGCGGGCGGTGCGGAGAGCGCGGATATGCCGCGCAGCGACCGCGAGCGCGGCGAGGGCTTTCACCGCGCACCGTCGAGTGCGGTGGAATCGACAGTTAGTGACCGGGCCGAGGAAGTCCACGCGACGCCGTCGACTGCGTCATCACGACCTACTCCACGAAGGGGCCGCGCTGGACGATGGGGTCGCCGTGGGGCGCTCCGGCGATGGCCGCCAGCCGGACCCCCTCTTCACTCTCGACAGCCACTCTCGTCCCCTCGTCGATCCCTTCCAGCGCCGCGAAGTCCTCGACTGCGAAGTCCTCACCCTCCACCGTCCCCGAGCCGTCGACCCCGTAGAGAAAGCCCGACCAGCCCGCCGGCGGGCCCCAGGTCCACGACCCCTCGACGGTCACGTCGAGGTAGGTCACGTCCGTCGCCAGCTCGACCGGCGACCCCTCGCCGACGACGGTCGTGACGGTCGCGTCCCCAGCGTCTTCGGTCGGCAACTCGTCGCCGGGCACGTCCTGAAACGCCGGATCGGCGTCCTTCCGGTCGCGCGGGAGGTTCACCCACAGCTGGAGCCCGTTGCAGGCCGCGCCGTCGGCCGGGAGTTCCGAGTGGCGGATGCCGCTCCCGGTCGTGATCCGCATCGCGTCGCCCGGGTAGGCGGTGTGGGACTCCCCCAGCGAGTCGTCGTGGACCATCCCGCCCTCCAGCATGTACGAGACGATCTCGAACCCGCGATGGGGGTGGGTGTCGAACCCCTGGTCGGCCGCGATGAAGAAGCGCTCGAAGACGACGAACGGGTCGAGGTGGTCCCGCCGCGGCGTCGGCATCACCCGATTCCCGCGCATCCCGCCCGGGTGCGTGATGTCCTCTGCGCTCTGCACCTCGACGCCGCCGTCCGTGCTCCCGTTCGTTTTCATTTACCATCTGGTAAACTCCGGGCGGACTAATACCCGGCGGTCGATGGCGAATGTACCAATAAAAGATACGTATTCTGTCTAGTTCGAGTATTAGCTAGAAAGCAGTTATTTCAATTCCACGCCGATCCCGTGCGAGTCGAGTAGGGTTTCGAGTTGAGTATCTGCGCAAGAAACGAGATGGAAAGCGACCGCACTCGACGGTACGCGCTGAAAACCCTCTGCGCGCTCACGGTCGCTGTCTCCGAAAATCGAGGATTTTCGGGGTCTCGCAGGAGTGGAGCTCCTGCGGACCTCGCGAATCTCCGATTCGCTCAGTGACGAGAGCGCTTCGCTCTCTCGAACCAAGCGGGATATCCTCGCGGCCCAGGGGCCGCTTCGGATAGTGGCCCGCTCAGGCGACTCCCGGCGCGAGCGCGCCTCGCCCGTTCAGTCCGCCAGGACAGCACCGCAACCGCACAGCACCGCAGACGGCCACGAACCTCCCCAGCCGATTCGATGCCTGCGGGCGATCCGAGTGTCGCCCGCACGGCCGAGGGACCGCCGGTCCCTCGCTGCTCGTCGCAAGCTCCTGCGCGTCTCATCCACCGTCAGAGCACGCGCTGACGAGCCTTCGCTCGCAGGCTCGCGAAGACCTCGCGCGCATGAAAGCGCGCCAACGTCAGAGCAAGCTCTGACGGCCCATCGGAATCGCAAGCGATTCCGAGACGACAGCGCGCGCCGACCGCACTGCGACCGCTCACCGCAACCGTTACCGCCTGTACGTTCCACTGCGAGAGTTCTAGTCATACTTCGATCTATAAATGTATTCCGACATGTATCCGAAACGGGCGGGGAGTTCCGGGAGTCGCGCATTTAACTCGAACGCGGCCCGGCAGGGAGTCATGGACGTGAACGCGAGTTCGCTGCCGCGGTGGCGCGGGTTCAATCTGCAGGCGAAGTTCATGGCCGACGACGAGGAGCGCTTCCGCGAGGAAGACTTCGAGTGGATGGCCGAGTGGGGCTTCGACTTCGCCAGGTTGCCGATGGACTACCGCTGCTGGACGGGCGAGGACTGGCGCGATTTCGACGAGGACGCGCTCGAAGAGATCGACGAGGCCGTCGAGTACGGGCGGAAACACGGCGTCCACGTGCAACTCAACTTCCACCGCGGCCCGGGGTTCACCGTCGCCGACCCGCCCGAGGAGACGGATCTGTGGGCCGACGCCGAGACCCAGGACGTGTTCGCCGAGCACTGGCGGCGGTTCGCCGAGCGCTACGAGGGGGTCCCCAGCGAGCAGTTGAGTTTCGACCTGATCAACGAGCCCGCCGAGACGAGCCACGGCGCCTACGCCGACGTGGTCCGCGACACCGTCCGAGCCGTCCACGAGGTCGACCCCGACCGGCTCGTCGTGGCCGACGGGATGCGCTACGGTCGGGAACCCGTCTTCGACCTCGCCGACGTGGAGTGCGCGCAGTCGACCCGCGGGTACGACCCGTTCCCGCTGACCCACCACGAGGCCGAGTGGACCGACGTGGACCGCGACGAGCCGCCGGCGTGGCCCTGCGTCGACGACGCGGGGAAGGTCCGCGACCGCGCGTGGCTGCGGTCGACCCGGGTCGCCCAGTGGGAGCGTCTGGCGTCGATGGGCGTCGGCGTCCACGTCGGCGAGTGGGGCGTCTACAACCGCACGCCCCACGACGTGACCCTCGCGTGGATGGAGGACGCCCTCTCGCTGTGGGAGGAAGCCGGCTGGGGCTGGGCGCTGTGGAACTTCCGCGGCCCATTCGGCGTCCTCGACAGCGACCGCGACGACGTCGACTACGAGGACTGGCACGGCCACGACCTCGACCGGGAGATGCTGGAACTGCTCCGGGAGTACTGACTCGCCGACGCCGCTCGGGGCGCCGGCCGCTGCCGGGAACCGGTCCGGCGCGCGGAGCGGCCGCCGGTCGGAGCGAAGTCGAACGGGTCGGCAGGAAAAGGAAACTACCGCTCGTTACCGGTCGGGGGCTGCGACGGAACCGGACTCGCTCGAATCGCCGTCGGAGCCGCTCGCCGACCCGCCGTCGGAGCCGCTCGCGGAACTGTCGTCGGAGTCGCTCCCGCCCTCGCCGTCCGTACCGACGACGCCGCCCTCGTCGGGCTCGCCGGGCGCGGTCGCGTTCGTTGCCTCGACGACTTCGACGGGGACGGTGATCGTCTCGGGGACGCTGTAGGGGATGCCGTCCTCGCCGACGACCCAGTCGACGCGGAAGGCGACGGTGTTGTTGCCGGTCGCGACGGTCTCGTCGCCGAAGCGCTCGGTCCCGACTTCGAGAACCCCGACCTCGACGGTGCCGTTGGGCGTGTTCGCCTCGAAGGCGGTCGTCTCGGTGGTCGCTTCGCCACCGCCGATCCCGATCCCGGCGGAGATCCGCGAGGCGTTGACCTGCAGGTCCAGGCGCGGCCGGACCGCGGGCTCGCCCGTGCGGTTGGCCGACAGCGAGAGTGCGGTGATGCCGTCGTCGACGCCCGTCAGCGTGACGTTCGCCGCGGCCGACCCGTCGACGGGGACGGTCAGCGAACTCCGGTTGAGCGAGACGCCGACCTCGCGGCCGGCGTCCTGCGCGACGACCACGCGCCCGGTGGCGACGCCGCCGGCCTCGCGGGTGTCGGGGCTCGCGACGGTGACCTCGTAGAGGCCGGCGTCGAACGCGGCCGCCGAGACGTTCATCCGGACCTCCTCGTCGTCGCCGACCTCGATGCGGGCGACCTCGCGGCCGTCGACCGTCTCGACGCCGTCGAAGCCGTCGACCGCCTCGAAGGCGTTCCGGAGCTCCTCGGCGGAGGCGGACTCGCCGTCCGAGTCGGTCGCCGACGCGTGGAGGACGTAGTCCGTGCGGCCGGAGTGCAGCGACAGCGAGACGCCGTCCTGGCCGGCGGCGGCGTCGACGAACGTCCGGTTGGTCTCAAGGTGGAAGAAGTCCTGGCTCGCCAGCTCGAACGCGGCCGCCGAGCGCTCGCCGGCCTCGGTGACCCGACCGTCGTCGAGGACGACCGGCTCGCCGTCGGCGTTCCGGAGGACGTACTCGCCGGCGGGCAGCGTCGCCGACTCGACGAGGACCTCGTCGTCCTCGAAGGCGAGCCGGCGGACGACGTGGGGCTCGAACTCGTCGTGCTCGCCGGGCAGGCGGACGAGCTCGTAGGTCTCCCCGGTCGCGCTCGGGTCGGCGAACCGGAGGTTCTGGCCGCGGTAGACCGTCTCGTTGGAGGGCGGTCCCGCGTCGGCCTCGAAGGCGTACTCGCCGTCGCCGCCGCGGGGCACGTCGACGGTCGCCGTGTTCACCGTGTAGTTGCCGGCGAGGAGGTTCGTGACGCCGGCCAGCGTGACCGCATCGTCGCCGACGTGGGTCGCGGTCGTCGTGCCGTCGAACTCGGTGGACTCGACGAACTCCTGGGCGCCGTCGCCGCCGACGCCGCGGAGCCGCACGGTCGTCGCGCCGCGAGTCGCGAGTTCGCCCCGCTCGACCAGGAGGACGCCGTCGCCGTGGGGCGCGACCCCCTGGACGGTCGAGCGGGCGTCGGAGCCGTAGACGCGGCTCCAGCGGGTGACGCCGTCGTCGTCGAGGCGACTGACCCAGGCGTTCGCGGTGGCGCCGTCGCCGAAGGTGGTCCGGGAGCCGGCCAGCAGGACGCCGCCGTCGTCGGTCGGGACCGCGCCGACGACGCGCTGGTCGACGCTCCCGCGGACCGTCCGGTTGAGCTCGACCGCGCCCGAGGCGCTGGTCTGCAGCACCCACGGGTTCGCGTAGCCGGTCGTCCCGGCCACGAGGAAGCCGTCGTCGGTCGCCCGCAGCGTCGTCGGCTCGGCGCTGATCCCGTAGGTCTCCGTCCAGATGGCGTCGCCGCCGGTCAGCTCGGCCAGGCGGACGCCGTCGCCGCCGGGCAGGGCGTGGACCACGGCGACGCCCTGGTCGGTCGCGCGCAGCGTCTCGCCGCCCGCCCCGACCGCCGCGCCCACGCTGGCGTTGAGTTCGTACCGCCAGGTCAGGTCGCCCTCGGGGGTGAGGTGGACGACCTCGGTTGTCGTCTCCGGCGGGTACGACCCGATCTGCGCCGACTGCGTCGAGACGAGCGCGTACACGTCGCCGTCGGGACCGACCGCGACCTCGGCGACCTGGGTCGTCGCGTTCACGGTCGAGAACGTCCGCTCCCAGACGGTGCGGTCGTCCTCGACGCGCACGACCGAGCCGTTCACCGTCTGCGGGGCCGCGCGGACGCTGTAGTTCTCCGGCAGCACGACGCCGCCGGCGACGGTCGCGTCGTCGGTCTTCTCGATCGCCGTCGGGACCACGTCTCCGTAGGGGCTGTGCGACTGCGCGCCGACCGGGGCCGCGGCGGAGGCGTCCGCCGGCCCGGCCGGGCTGGAGGGCCCTGCGGCGGTCGCACCCGCCGGCACCACTGCGGCGAGGGTGCCGACGACCATCAGTGCGGCCAGCCAGCAGGCTGTCTGTTCGCGTGACATGTGTTCGACTCCACTCGGCGGCCGACGGAGTAGGTATCGCTTACTCAAAGAGCGCCTTTAGTCACGCAGTCGCACGCCTGCGCGACCGGACGCCCGCGCGGACCGCAGCGCGCGGACCGCGACCGTCCGCTCGCCGGGCGGCTGCGGTCCGCGCGGCCGGCGCTCGCGCCCGACGTTTATGCCGGTCAGGGGCGTAGGCGGACGCGTGCCAGTGGGATTCGAGCCGTCCGAGATACCGTGTTACGAGGACGCTGACGAGCGCGACGCCGCCTACGAGCGCGCCGAACGCGAGGGGACGCCCTTCTTCGCGGTCGAACGCTACGACGAGGGCTACGCCGTCACCTACGACCTGCTGCCCGCGGGCCGGGAACTCTCGAAGCCCGCCCGGAAGGAACTCGACGAACGGCTCACCCGCGAACTCGAAGCGGTCGTCGGCGACGAGTCCGTCCCGACGCGCGAGGTGAGCAAGAGCGTCGGCGACTCGCTGGGCAACGTCTCGCTGTTCGAGCGCGAGGGGACCGCCCGCCGGGTCGCCGCCGTCGCCGCGCGGATCGCCCTCGACGAGAGCAACTGGGTCGAGGCCTCCCCGCCCGAGGGGTCGTCCGGCGCCGAGTTCCGGCGGAACTGACCGGCCCGCCTCGGAGCGGTGGCCGAACCGGCGCGACGGCCGCCGCGGGCGCTACGTCCCCTCGCCCAGCGCGTCGTCGGCCCACGCCGCGGGCACGACGAGCAACTGGCGGTCGGTCGCCAGGTCGTCGCTCGTCGCGAAGACGACGCCGTCGCCGCTCTCGACGGCCATCGGTCCGCCGACGGCCGCGTTCCAGTGGTCGGTGACCTCGTCCGGAACGGTCAGGGTCCGGTCGTCGTCGACCGTCGTGCTGGCGACGTAGTCGACGCCGTCGCCGCCCTGGACCGGGTCGAACCGCTCGGAGACGACGACGCTCCCGTCGTCGCGGACGCCCCAGTGGGCCTCCTCGCCGAGCGCGAGAAACCCCCGGTTGAACGCCTGCTGGGGGACCGGGACCTCGTTGCTGTGCTCGTCGAACGCCGCCTCCCCCAGCCGGTCGAACGCCGTCGGCTCCGCGCCGGCCTCCGACCCGGCCTCGGGCGCCGCGCCCGACCCGGCTTCAGCCGTCCCGCCCGCGCCGGTGTCTATCGCTCCGGCGTCGGCCGCTCCGGTGTCTCCGGCCCCCTCGCTGTCCCCTGGTGCCCCCTCCGATCCCTCGGCGCTCGCCTCGTCGGCGGTCCCACCGGCGTCGCCCCCACCGGTCCCGGTTCCGTTTCCCTCGTCGACCTCGGCTCCCGCACCGTCGCTTCCCGCCTCGTCACTCTCGGTGGCGTCGCCGATGTCCGGTCCGGTGTCGACCACCTCCGAGGCCGCCTCGCCGCCGGCGCGGTCGCCCTCCTCGCTCGACGACCCGACGGCGTCGATGTCGGGCGCGGTGTCGACCACGTCCGACTGGTCGATGTCGATGCGTTCGCCGCTCGGCTCGCGGCGGACCCGTCGCTGGGCGGCCGCCACCGCCAGCAGCCCGCCGCCGACGGCCAGGCGACCGAGCCCGCGGGCGCGCTCGCCGGCCCGTAGCGAGCGGACTCCCCGGAGGACCGCGGCGCCGCCGAGGACGCCGGCCAGCGTCCCCGACTGCGCGTGTTTTCGGACGCGCGAGGCGAGCCCGGACGCTCCCCGGTCGCCATCGCCGGTTTCCCCCGACCGGGCGCTGTCTTCGTCCGCGATGCTGTCGTGGCCGGTGTCTCCCCGACTCATGGTCCCCCTTGGAGTCTCGGACGTAAATCCGCCCGGTCGGGGGTCGCCGTTCGACCGGTCGGCGGGCTTCCACGGTCGCGTTCGCCGGACTGGCGGACGGACGCTCCGGGCGGACCGACCGGCAGGCAAGTGGAAGACGGTCCATAACAATACGGAAACCGGCCGCGAGTCCGGGTGAACCGGGGCGCGGCGAGCGGCGAGTCGTGGCGGTGCGACCGGAGTCGGGCTGCGGGCGAGCGACCCCGGCACACAGACACCCATGAAACTCGCACTCATCGGGTTCGGACAGGCGGGCGGGAAGATCGCCGACGAGTTCGTCGCCTACGAGCGGCGGACGGGACTCGACATCTTCACCGCCCCCGTCGCGGTCAACACCGCGAAGACGGACCTGCACGGACTGGAGCACGTTCCGACAGACAACCGCGTCCTCATCGGCCAGGCCCGCGTGAAGGGCCACGGCGTCGGCGCCGACAACGAACTCGGCGCCGAGATCGCCGAACAGGACATCGACGAGGTGCAGGCCGCCCTCGACGAGATCCCCGTCCACGAGGTCGACGCGTTCCTGATCGTCGCCGGCCTCGGCGGCGGGACCGGATCGGGCGGCGCGCCGGTGCTCGCCAAGCACCTCAAGCGCATCTACACGGAGCCGGTCTTCGGCCTGGGGGTCCTCCCCGCGGCCGACGAGGGCGGCATCTACACGCTCAACGCCGCCCGCTCGTTCCAGACGTTCGTCCGCGAGTCGGACAACGTCCTCGTGTTCGACAACGACGCCTGGCGCCGGACCGGCGAGTCGATGGCCGGCGGCTACGAGGAGATCAACCGCGAGATCGTCCGCCGGTTCGGGATGCTGTTCGGCGCCGGCGAGACCGAGGGCAACGACAGGGTCGCCGAGAGCGTCGTCGACTCCTCGGAGATCATCAATACGCTCGCCGGCGGCGGGGTCTCCACCGTCGGCTACGCCGCCGAATCGGTCCGGGACGACGACGGCGGCCTCCGCTCGCGGATCCGCCGGGACGACGACGAGGCGTTCGACGAGACGAACACGACCAACCGCATCACCTCGCTCGTCCGGAAGGCCGCGCTCGGCAGGCTCACGCTCCCCTGCGACCTCTCGGGGACCGAGCGCTCGCTGCTCGTCGTCGGCGGACCGCCCGACCAGCTCAATCGGAAGGGCATCGAGCGCGGCCGCTCCTGGCTTGAGGAGGAGACCGGGAGCATGGAGGTCCGGGGCGGCGACTACCCGCTCCCCGACTCCGGGACCGTCGCGAGCGCCGTCCTCTTCTCCGGCGTCCACAAGGTCCCCCGCGTGAAGGAACTCCAGCAGGTCGCCATCGAGGCCCGGGAGAACATCGACCGCCTGCGGGCCGAGCGCGAGGACAACCTCGACCGCCTCCTCAACGAGGGCGCCGAGGAGATCTCGCCCCTCTACTGACCGGCGTCGGTCCCCCGGTTCGGCCCTCCTCGCCACGCCCTCTCTCCGACCCGGACACCCACGATCCCATCTTCATAACTTATACATAACCATGGTAACGCCTGTACATATTACTTTATTACCCCTCCGGTCGTCGTCTGTAGTAGGAAGTTCCCTTCCTGTATCATGACAGCCTCAACTATCTCCCCCGACACTCGCAACACCTTCGAGAGCACAATCGGCGGCTACACGGTCGGCGGCCGCGCCCACAGCCTGTCGGCGTGGTTCGTCCTCTCGCTCAGACTCATGATGGGCTACGCGTTCCTGTACTCAGGGGCGACGAAGGTCCTCGCGGGCGGCTTCGACTCCGGCGGCTACCTGTCGAACGTCGCCGCGACCAACGGGAACCCGCTGGCCGGGCTGTTCGCGTGGATGGGGTCGACGCCCTGGTTCGTCGAGTTCGCCAACGTCGCCGTCCCGTGGGGCGAGGTCCTCATCGGGCTCGGCCTGCTCGTCGGCGCGCTGGTCCGCCTTGCGGCGTTCTTCGGCGCCCTGATGATGCTCATGTTCTACTTCGGCAACTGGGACATGGCACACGGGTTCATCAACGGCGACTTCGCCTACATGCTCGTGTTCCTCGCCGTCGCCGCCTTCGGCGCCGGACGGATCCTCGGGCTGGACGCCTACATCGAGAACTACGACGTGGGCGGCGAGACGCTCGTCGAGCGCTACCCCCGTCTCGAGTACGTTCTCGGCTGAGAGCCGCGCTCCCCTCGATTTTCCCACGCTCTACGACCGCACACTGTTTTCTCGACCGTTTCCCCCGACGAGCGGCCGGTCTTCTGCAGAGCGACCACCGTATCCGCGACGTTTCAGTCGGACGCCGCCGGGCCGGGGCCGGACCTCGCGGTCGCGTCGGCTCCGCTTCCGGGCTCGGCAGACCCGTTCCGGACGACCGGCGGATGACAGAACGGGGCCGTCGATTCGGCGTCGAGCGGTCGGCGCATCCGGACGGCCCCCAGCCTCCCGCCGGCGACCGATGGTTCGGACTCGGTTTCGAAGCCCAGTTCGTCGTAGACGTGCCGGGCGGCGCGGTTGTCGGGTTCGACGACGAGCGCGAGCGCGTCGCGGTCGGCGACGGCCGCCGCCGCGACGACGTGTTTGCTCACCTCCGTGCCGAGCCCGCGGTCCTGGTAGTCCTGGTGGACGAAGACGGCGAACTCCGGTTCGGCCGCGTCGGTCGGCGTGTACAGCGCGTGGCCGACCAGTCGGTCGTCGCCCGCGACGACGAAGTTACACCCCTCCGAGAGGCAGTCGTCGACCCAGTCTTCGAGCCGCGGGCGGTGACGGGGCGGCAGCCCCTGGGCCTGTTCCCCCGGCGCGAAGTCGTCGTACATCGCGACGAGCGCTTCCCGGTCCTCGCCCGTCGCGGGGCGGACCACCCACGCCTCGCCCGTCCGGTCGACGAACCGCGGACAGCGCGGCGGGCAGTGCGCCGACCCCTCGCACTCCGTCGGCGCCCAGTACGTGCACGTCCCGTCGGCGTCGGTCATGACTGAGTGTCCCGCCCCCATCGGGTTAAGAAGGGGACCGCGCTCTCAGTCGCTGGGAACGGGGCCGTGGGACTCGACCTGAACCGGAGCTACCGGGCGACCGCGTAGCAGTCGCCGCCGCTCGTGAACGTGAAGACGGTGTCGCCTGCCACCGCGGGTGCACCGGGAGAGCCACCGAAGACCATGTCGCCGCCCTTCACCCGGTCGCGGAACGGGTGTCGCCACCGCGGCGACCCGTCGGAGGGGGCGACGGCGAGCAGTCCGTCGCCGTGACCGACGTAGACCGCGTCGTCGGTCACTGCGAGTTCCCCGAAACCGCGGTCGCCGTAGCCGTCCGTGGCAGTCTCGACGCTCGCGCCCGCTTCGGTGGACGAACGGCGCCAGCGCTCGCGCCCGTCGGCCGCCCGGCGCGCGACGAGGTCGACCCCCGAGCAGTAGACGGTCCCGTCGGCGACCACCGCCGAGAACTCGGTCTCCGCCGGCGCGGTGGTCTCCCACCTGGGTTCGCCGGTCGCCGCGTCCAGCGCGGCGAACGTCGCCGGCCCGGTCTGGGCGTACACCGTCCCGTTCGCGACGGTGGGCGGTCCGCGCGGTTCCCCCGTCGTCGGCCGGTGCCACAGGCTCGACCCCTCGTGGTCGAGTTTTCGAACGCCCGTCTCCTGCACGACGTAGACGCCCCTGTCGTCGACGGCGACCCGCCCGGTCTCCGCGTCGAGGCGGGCCTCCCACTCGACGCTCCCATCGGCGAGGTCGACGGCCGTGACGCCCGGGTCGACGGGGCCGCCCGAGAGGTAGACGGTCCCGTCGCGAACCGTCGGGCGGCTCCATCCCCCCGACACGTCGGTCGTCTCCCACAGCTCCGTCCCGTCGGCGGCGTCGTAGGCGACCGCGCCGACCTCGTCTTCGACCGTCCCCTCGAACAGCTCACCGACGACGACGGTACCGTCGCTCACGACCGGGCCCGTCGGAAAGGTGGCGTCCGGGCGACGGTCCCACCGATAGCTCCCGTCGCTCCGGTCGAGCGCGTAGACGCCGTCCCCGCTCGGGACGAACGCCGAATCCTCCGAGAGCACGACCGCGGAGCTGATGTCCGGCGGGTCGACGGTACTCACCCAGCGGTCCGCGCCGGACTCGTCGGACGCAGTCCCCGAGACGTAGCCGGTGTGGCCGGCCGTCCGCTGGTGCATCGGGACGGATCCGCCGCCGCCGGTCTCGGAACTGACCTCGTTTCGCGCCAGTTCCGACGGCTCGCCGGCGAACCGGCGGAGTCGTCCGCAGCCGGCGGTGAGCCCGGCGGCTGTGACCCCGAGCGAACGCAACAGCGTCCGTCGACTCTGCACGGGTGCTACTCCCGGCCCGACCGTACAAAAACGTCCCCGTCCGACCCGTTGCGTCCGGCGGTGGCCCCCGCCGCTCGGTCGTTCGGCGGTCGTTTGACCCTCCAGAAGGCCCTTTCCGGTACCCGCGATAGTTCCGACCATGCCCACTCGACGCCGGACGCTCGCGCTCGCCGCCGGCCTCGCCTCACTGACCGGCTGTCTCGGCGACGGCGACGCCGGGAGCGGGACCGATCCCCCGACGGACGGCTCCCCCACGACCGGGGCGGACGACACGATATCGACGGGAACGGACGGCGCCGCCCCGACGCCGTCGCCGTCGGCGACGCCTACCCCGGGGCCCGACGGGACGCCCACCGTCGCGGGGACCGACGAACCCCGGAAGACGGCCGACCCCGCCACGCCGTCGCCGCCCGCGACCGTCACCCGCGTCTCGGGCGACCTCCCCGGGTGGACCGCCGCCCGCTGGGTCGACACCGAATACGCGGACGTGCTCGGGCTCGACGGGGGCGGAGACCGTCTCTACGCCACGCTGGGCACCGACGGCGGCGGCCGCTCGGCTGTCGCCGCGCTGTCGCCCGGTCGGGCGGAGTTCGACTGGGTGCAGTCGTTCGCGGGCGAGGCCGAGGCGGGCTCACACCACGAACCGACCGACGCGACAGACACCTGGGGCGTGACCGTCGGCGACGGGACCGTCTACAGCGTCCACGGCCGCGGCGACGCCTACGAGTGGACGGCGCTGCACGCCCTCGACGCGGGGACGGGAACCGAACGCTGGTCGTTCAAGCGCGAGCGGCGCCTCGGCGTCGCCGGCTTCCTCGACGGCGCCGTCGTCGTCCGCGCCACGGAGTTCTTCGAGCCCGAGCACACCCACGACACGCCCGAAGAGCCGCTGGAGACGACGGTCTACGCCGTCGACACCGGTAGCGGCGACTCGCGGTGGTCGGCGTCGCTCGCGGGCGCGACTGCCTTCGCGGTCGGGAGCGACGCGGTGTACGCCGCCAGCGGCCGGACGCTGTCGGCGTACGGACCGGGCGGCGACCGGCGGTGGCGCCGCGAACTCGCCGCCCCCGTCCGGCTGGCCACCGTCCTCGGCGACACCGTCGTCTGTTCGGTCGGCGAGAGCGACGACGGTTCCTCGCTGGTCGGCCTCTCGACCGGCGGCGAGACGCTGTGGACGCGCCCGCTGTCGGCGCGGTGGTTCGTCCCGACCGACGACCGGGTGTACGTCGGGAACGAGTCGGTGGCCGCCGTCGCCGCCGACGGGACCGTCGCCTGGCGCGAGCGGGCCTACGCCCACGACCCGCTGCTCTCCGCGGACGGGAAGCGGCTGTACACCCGGACCAACGCGCGGATGAACGCCGTCGACGCCTACGACCGCCCCGGCGGCGACCGGCCGTTCCGGTTCGTCACCCCCTCGAACAACGGCTGGCCGGCCGCCGCCACGGCGGAGACGCTCGTCGCCGAGGCGATAACCCCCGAGAAGGCGGAGTTCACCAGCCTCTTCGCCGTCGACGCGGCGACCGGCGAGCCGCGGGCCGTCTACCGGCCGGACGCCTCGGTGTTCACCGTCACGGGGTTCGGCGGGACGGTCTACGCCGGGTTCGGGGACGGACGGCTCGGCGTCTTCGAGCCCGCCGAGTGAGCTCGACCGCTCGGCGACGCCTCACTCCTCGTCCAGCTCCGCCTGCCAGTCCTGCACTTTCGCCATCAGTTCGACCGGCGGCGTCTCGTTCACGTCGAGGTCCCGAAGTTCGTCCAGCACCTCCGCGACCTCGGGGTCGAGCGTCGGCCCCGTGTCGGCGGGGGATCCCTCGACCGCGTGGCTGCCGTCGGTGGCGAGTTGCTCGCTGCCCGAGCCCGTCCCCGCGTCGGCCGCCGGCCCGGCGTCGCTCGCTCCCTCGCTGCCGGCCGACGATCCGTTCCCACCCGTCTTGAACTGCCCGCTGCTCAGGTCGAAGACGGCCTGGGTGGTGCCCGACCCGCCGTCGCTCCCGCGGACCTCGATGGCCTCCTCCTCGCGGAGCCGGTCGAGCACCTCCCGCGAGCGGTCGACGACGGGGTCGGGCACGCCCGCCAGGTCGGCGACGTGGATCCCGTAGGAGCGGTCGGTCGGCCCGTCCTCGACGGTCCGGAGGAAGGTCACGTCGCCGTCGCGCTCCTCGGCGGCGACGTGGACGTTCTGGACGCTCGGCAGTTCCTCGCCGAGCACCGTCAGCTCGTGGTAGTGGGTGGCGAACAGCGTCTTCGCCGCGACGTTGTTGACGATGTACTCGCTGGCGGCCCACGCGATCGAGATGCCGTCGTAGGTCGCGGTCCCGCGGCCCACCTCGTCGAGGATCACGAGCGAGTCGTCGGTCGCCGAGTGGAGGATGTTCGACAGCTCCTGCATCTCGACCATGAACGTCGAGCGGCCCTGCGCGAGCTCGTCCAGCGCGCCGACGCGCGTGTAGATGCCGTCGACCAGCCCCACCCGCGCCGAGCGGGCGGGCACGAAGCTCCCGACCTGTGCGAGCAGCGTGATCAGCGCCGCCTGGCGCATGTAGGTCGACTTCCCGCTCATGTTCGGCCCCGTCACGATGAGGAACTGCCGGTCGTCGTCCATCCGCAGGTCGTTCGGCACGAACTGCGTGGTCTGCTCGACGACCGGGTGCCGCCCCCCCTCGACGACAAGCTCGCGGCCGTCGGACAGTTCCGGCCGGGTCCAGTCGTTGCGGACGGCGTGGGCGGCCAGGCTCGCCAGCGCGTCGCACTCCGCCAGCGCCCGCCCGGTCTCCTGGAGGACCTCGGCGCGGGCCGCGACGCGGTCGCGCAGCCGCTCGAAGATCTGCCGTTCGAGTTCGTGGCGGCGCTCCTCCAGCCGGAGGATCTCCCGTTCCTTCTCCGCCAGCTCGTCGATGACGTACCGCTCTGAGTTCTTGAGCGTCTTGATCTGCTCGTAGGCCTCGGGCACCGCGTCGGTCTCGCTCTTGCCGACCTGGATGTAGTAGCCGTCGGTCTTGTTGCGGTCGACCGAGAGGTGCGTGATACCCGTCCGTTCCTTCTCCCGTTCGGGCAGGTGCTCGATCCAGTCGAGCGCCGCCTCGTGGTCGTCGATGATCTCGTCGAGTTCGGGGTCGAACCCCGGCCGGATCAGCCCGCCCTGGGTCACCGTCCCGGGCGGGTCCTCGACGAGCGCCTCGTCCAGATCAGCGGCGAGTTCCGCCGCGGCCTCGCGGTCGGGTCGGTCGAGCACCTCGGCCAGCGGCGAGTCGGCGAGTCGCTCGCTGTCGGCGACCAGATCCCCGACCGCGGAGAGCAGCGCGAGCGTCTCCTGGGTCGCCCGGAGGTCCCGCGCGTCGGCGCTGCCCGACGCGGCCTTCGATGCCAGCCGTTCGAGGTCGTAGGCGTCGCCGAGCGTCTCGCGCAACCGGTCGCGGGCCATCGCGGCCTCCGCCAGCGCCGCCACCGCGGACTGGCGGCGGCCGAGCTCCGCCCGCGAGCGGCGCGGGCGCTGGAGCCACTCCCGGAGGAGCCGTCCGCCGGCGCTCGTGACCGTGTGGTCGACCGTGTCGAACAGCGATCCCTTCCGATCCCCCTGCATCGTCTCCGTGAGTTCGAGGTTGCGCTGGGTCGTCGCGTCGAGGTCGACGTAGGCCGACTCGTCGAACGACTGCAGGCGCGTCATCGACGCCAGCACGCCCGCGCCCGTCTCGTCGACATAGGAGACGACGGCGCCCGCGGCCCGGACCGCGGCCTCCGCGTCGGCGATGCCGACGCTCTCCAGGGTCTCGTCGCCGAACTGCTCGCGGACGCGATGCCGGGCGCGGCCCGGCGCGAACGCCTCCGTGGTGTGCAAGGAGAGCGAGGCGTCGGTGCGCTCGCGGATCTCGTCCAGAAAGTCGTCGTCCGAGCGGACCTCGGGGCCGGGCAGGACCTCCGCGGGGTCGAACTTGTACAGCTCCGTCAGCGCCGCGCTCGTCGCGTCGGCCCCCGACTGTTCGGTGACGAGGAACTGCCCCGTCGTCACGTCCGCGACGGCGATGCCGTAGGTGGCGTCGTCGCCATCGCTCCCGCCGCTGTCGCCGCGGCCGCTCCCGCCCTCGCGGACGACCGCCGCGAGGTACTGCGCGTCGTCGTCGCTCGTTTCGAGGTGCGTCCCGGGGGTCACGACCCGCGTGATCTCGCGGGCGTGGCCGTCCGCCGTCTCGTACTGGTCGGCGACGGCCACGCGGTACCCCCGTTCGACCAGCGCGGAGAGGTAGGGGGTCAGGTCGTCCAGCGGCACGCCCGCCATCGGATACGACGAGCCGTGCGAGGACTTCTGGGAGACCTTGAGATCCAATTCGTCCGCGACGGTCTCGGCGTCCTCGGCGAAGAATTCGTAGAAGTCGCCGCACTGCATCGCCAGCAAGTCGGCGTCGGTCCCCTCCTTCAGCGAGAGGAACTCCCCGACGATACCCGTCGCCTCGGTCATACAGGGAGGTGTGTCCGAACCGGGGTAAAAGGCTACGGGTCCGGAGCGGAAGTGGTCGCCGTCTCGCGTGGGGCCGCCGGGTCACCGGCCGACAGGTATCGAGTCGAAGTCGCCGAAGCGGCCGAGAAGCCCACGCACGGCGAGTTCGAGGAGGCCCGCCGCGAGCGTCAGGGCGAGGACGACGACGCCGAACTCGGCGAGGTAGTCCGGCGTGGCGGACCAGACGGCGGTCCCGCGAGCGTCGCCGAGGAGGGCAACGGTGAACGCCCAGGCGACCAGCAGCGCGGGAGCGACCGTCCGCTTCCGGGTCGCGAACAGGACCGCGGCCGTCACGGCCGCGACGAGGAACAGACCCCGCGTCGCGACGGCGACGTAGTGGATACCCCGGATCCACGCGGACCCGTAGGTGGTCGGAACGGAGGTCCACGAGAGGAAGACCGCGACCGCCGATACTGCGCCGACGGCCCCGCCCGCGAGCGCGTCCCGTCCGGACAGCAGCGACCGGACGGACGATGGCCAGCGGAGCAGCGACTCCGATCCGAACGCCAGGAGGAAGACGCCGAAGGCGATCGCGCCGGCCGACCACAGTGCTGTCCCCGGACGCCCGCGGTTCAGCCCGAACCCCCAGGTCAGCACCCACGGCACGACCGCGAAGGCGACCACGCCGATCCCGGCCGACGTAGGTGCTCGTCGGCGAGTGAATCCGACGCCGGCACCGAGACCGCCGAAGTACAGGACGAACGTCGCCGCTTGCGCTGGATCGGGCAGTTCGATCGCGAACCCGAGCACGACCGCGTATGCGACGGCCGCCGCAGCCGCGAGGAGAGCGCCCACGAGCGGCCGGTCAGACCCGTCGACGGTCGTCAGCGGATGCGAGGAAGTCGATGCGTCCTCGCCGCTGGCCCCAGATGCGTCGTCGCCGGCCATGCGTCCGGTTCCGTCGGGCTGCTGTAAACCTCTTGGGCCGAGCCGGCGCAAGCTATACTCGACTCTATCACCTCACACGCAGTATGACCACGTCCATTCGCATTTCCGAGGAGACGAAACGCAAGCTCGAAGCGGTGAAACGGGACGACGAGACGTTCGACGAACTACTCGGCAGGCTGGCAGTCACCCGGAGCGAGTCCGATGTCCGTGAGATGGCAGGGTTCGGCGGACCTGGGGTTGCCGAAGGCATGAAAGAGGCCCGCGAAGACCTGAACGGATCAGGGAACGAGGCCGACGACTCGTAGATTCATCCAGATCCCGCTCTCCGAAGTTACTCGTACTCGACGCCCGCCTCGTCTAGTTCGTCTTTCAGCGCTCCGGCGGCCGCCTCGAACCCCTCGGGGCCGCTGTAGCCGTAGGCCGACCCCGCGAACGCCAGGTGCGGCTCCAGCGACAGCGGGCCGTCGAAGCCCCGCTCGTGCAGCGCCGCCACGGTCTCGCCGATCCGGCCGTCGCCCTCGCCGGCGGGGCGGATCTCGCCGCGCTCGCCGAACTCGGCGTCCTTGACGTGGACCTGGTCGACGTACTCGACGACCTGCAGGAGCGCGTCGGGATACGGCCGAACGCCGATTTCGAGGTAGTTCGCGGGGTCGAAGACCGCCCGCAGGTGCGGCGAGTCGATGGTCGTCAGCAGGTCGCGCATCCGGCCGGGCGTGTCGCCGTAGATGTCCTTCTCGTTCTCCAGGACGAGCGTCACGCCCGCCGACTCGGCCTTCTCGACCGCCGTGCGGGTCCGCCGCAGGACTTCCTCGCGGTGGTCCGCCGGGTCGTCGCCGTCGGGGATGTAGTAGGAGAACACCCGTACACGGTCGGTGTCGAAGCGGTTCGCGAGTTCGAGCGCGCGCTCCAGTCGCTCCAAGTGGGGGTCGAAGTCGTCCTCGACGCCGATCTTGCCGATCGGCGAGCCGATGGAGGTGACCGCGAAGCCGCGCTCGGCCAGCGTCGCTTCGAGGGCGTCCAGCCGGTCCGCCGAGAGGTCGAGCGCGTTTTCGTTCCAGACGCCCCGGAGGTCGAGGTGGCTGATGTCGAGCGATTCGAGCGTCGCGAGCTGGTCGTCGAGGTCGTCGGCGATCTCGTCGGCGAACCCGCTGATCGGCAGGGGTGCGGTCATGTCTCGCCGGTCGGCGCGCGGGGTCGTGTGTCTTGCGCCCCCGGAGAGGAGAGCCAGTAGTACGACCCCGCTCGACCGCCCCGGAAGTTCACAATCGAACATCCAATTTATGGGGTCGCCGCCCGATATCGGGGCCGAGGCGATACCATGCACAAGCCACTGCTGGTGACGGACTTCCTCGACCGCGCGCGGCGCCACTACGGCGGCGACGAGGCGGTCGTGGCGACGACCGGCGAACGGTACACCTACGAGGAACTGGGCGAGCGGGCCGACCGCTTCTCGGCGGCGCTCCGCGAGCGAGGGGTCGGACAGGGCGACCGCGTGGCGGTGCTGGACCCCAACACCCACTACCACCTCGAAGCCGCCTACGGGATCATGCAACTGGGCGCGGTCCACACGCCGCTGAACTACCGGCTGACGCCCGACGACTTCGCGTACATCCTCTCGGACGCCGAGGTCGACGCCATCTACGCCGACCGCGAGTACGCCGGGAAGATCGAGCCGATCCGCGACGACGTGCCGACGGAGACGTTCGTGACGAACGGGGCAGACGCGGTCGACGGCGACTGGGAGGACTTCGACGCGCTCCTCGACGCCGCCGGACCCGACCCCGACGTGGACCGCCCGGAGATGGACGAGGACGACGTGATCACGATCAACTACACCTCGGGGACGACGGGCGACCCGAAAGGCGTGATGCGGACCCACCGCACCGAGACGCTGCACGCCTACCTGGTCTCGGTCCACCAGGAGATCCGCGACGACGACACGTACCTGTGGACGCTGCCGATGTTCCACGTCAACGGGTGGGGCCACATCTACGCGGTCACGGGCCTGGGCGCGACCCACGTCTGCACGCGCGGCGTCGACGCCGAGCGGATCTTCGACGCCGTCGCCGCCGAGGACGTGTCCTACCTCTGCTGCGCCCCGACGGTCCTCAACCGGCTGATCGACCACTACGAGGCGGAGGCGCCGGCGACGACCGGCGACGCCGACGTGCGCGTTGCGACCGCCGGCAGCGCGCCGCCGGAGGCGACCATCCGCACCGTCGAGGACGAGTTCGGCTGGTACCTCAAACACGTCTACGGCGCGACCGAGACCGGTCCCCTCATCACCACCTCCGACGCCCGCCGGCACTTCGACGACGACAGCGCCGACCGCTTCGCCGTCAAGAAGCGACAGGGCATCGGCTACCTCGGCACCGAGGTCCGCGTCGTCGACGAGGACGGCGCGGACGTGCCCCGCGACGACGAGACCATCGGCGAGGTCGTCGTCCGCGGCAACCAGGTGATGGAGGGCTACTGGAACAAGCCCGAGGCCACGGAACGGGCCTTCTCCGAGCGGGCCGATGGGTACTACCACACCGGCGACCTCGCGACCGTCGACGAGGACGGCGCGATCTCCATCCAGGACCGCAAGAAGGACATCATCGTCTCCGGCGGGGAGAACATCTCCTCGATCGAGCTGGAGGACGCGCTGTTCGAACACGAGGCGGTCTCGGACGTGGCCGTGATCCCCGCGCCCAGCGACGAGTGGGGCGAGAAGCCCAAGGCGTTCGTCGTCCCCGACGGGGAGCCCGACGACCCCGGCGCGCTCGAGGACGAACTGGCCTCGTTCACCCGCGACCGGCTGGCGAGCTACAAGGCCGTCCGCGCCGTCGAGTTCGTCGACGACCTCCCGACGACGGCGACCGGGAAGGTCCAGAAGTACGAACTGCGCGCGAAGGAGTGGGACGACGAGGACCGCATGGTCGGGGAGGGATGAGCCGGGCGTCCGACCGGCTTCGCCCTCACAGGAGGGCGGAGACGACCAGGTAGAGCCCGAAGGCGATCGCGAGCCCGCCCCCGATCTTCGTGAGCGCGACGTTCCAGGCGGCGGGTTCGACCTCGTGAGCCGGCGTCGTGCTGCCGATGGCGTCCAGCTGTTCGCTGAACCGGGATATCCCGTAGGCGTACCGGACCATGACCGCCCCCACGCCGATCACGATCAGCCCGAGGAGCGTCGACGCGAAGGCCGAGTCCCCCGAGCGTTCGGACTCGGGGTCTTCGAAGCCGGAATCCGGGTCGTCGGGGAACTCCGGGAACGGGTCCTCCGTCGGCGTGGGCGTGTCGTCGCCGACCGGCGGTTCGGCCGTCGGCGTCGCCGGGTCGGCGGTTCCGACCGCGAGGCCGTCGAGGAACGCCCGGCCGTCGACCCGCACGCGCCACTCCCGATCGGGGACCGAGTCGAACGTCGCGTCCCACTCCTCGTTCCACACCCGGTCGGACCCCCAGAGGGCGACGCGCACGTCGCCGTCGGCCGCCCGGACCACCGCGAACTCGAAGAACCGGCCCGACGGGAGCGCGACCCGCTCGGACCGGTTCCCGACCGCGACGACAGCCTCGGTCGAGAAGTCGGGGCCGCGGTTCTCGATGGCGAGCGCAGCGCCGTCGTCGCCCGACGTGGTTGAGGTCGAGGCGCCGGTCACGGTCGAGGCGGTCGTCTCGGCGCCCGCGCCGGCGGCGGTCGGCCCGGTGTCCGCCTCGATCAGCCGGAGCGAGCCGTTCGCGCCGAGATCGAGCGTTCCGGTGACGACGCCGCGGGACCGATCGACGGTCGTCGCCGAGAGGGTCGCGCGCTCGCCGTCCGCGACGAACAGCGAGCAGTCGCCCCCGGCGCCGACCGGGGCGATCCGGCCGCCGGTCCACCGGTCGAGCGACTCGCTCGACAGGTGGTCGACCAGCCCCGCCGTCCAGTCGGCCGGCAGGACGGGCGGGTCGTACTCGTCGTCGAGACACCGCCGCGGCGTCGCCGTCGGGGTCGGCGTCCCGGGCGACGCGGCGGCAGTTCCGGACGACACGGTGGGTGTCGCGGTCGCGGCCGCCGGATCGCTCGCTCCGTCGGCGGGCGCACCCGTCGATGCCGTGGCGACCGTCGCCGCTGCGGCCGCCGCGCCGGTCGCCGCGACGACGAGGAGGCAGGCGGCCGCGTATCTGACGAGCGCTCTGCGGGGTGGAGGGCCGAACACGCCGAGCGATATTCGTGTGCAATACTTACCGTCTTCGGATGGCCGGGATCATCGGTGAGGCCGGGAACTCGCGTCGGCTCGGCGCCCGCGTAAGTCGGTCTTACCGGACACGGCGCCCGCGTGAGCGGGATCGAGGCCGCGCAGTGACACGGCGGTTCGACGGCGGTAAGCCCCCGGTACCGAGCGTGCGCGGCCACCGCGATGAAACGGCCGAAACCGCCGGAAGTAAGCGGTCAATTGCTATCGGGCTGGCCCTCCAAGCCCGGGCGACAATGGCCGCACAGCCGAACGTCGTCGTCGTCGTCGCCGACACCACGCGAGTCGACGACGCCTACGACTCGCAGGTCGCGCCGACCCTCGCAGAGCTCGCCACCTCGGGGACCCGCGCCACGCGGGCCGTCTCGGCGGCCCCGTGGACGCTCCCCTCCCACGCCTCGCTGCTGACCGGGGCCCCGCCCTCGGCACACGGGGCCCACGCCGACCACGAGCGCCTGGACGACCGACTCCCGGTGCTGCCCGAACCGTTCCGGGCGGCGGGCTACGAGACCGTCTGCGTCTCCAACAACACCTGGCTCAGCGCCGAGTCGGGCTTCGACCGGGGCTTCGACGAGTTCCGCCAGATGTGGCAGCTCGTCCAGTCCGACAACGCCCTCTCCGAGCTCGTCGACGAGACCGAACAGAGCCGCGCCCGCCTCGTCGCGCGGAAGCTCTTCGACGGCAACCCCCTCGTCAACGCCGCCAACACGCTCTACCGGGGGTTCGTCCGCGACCGCGCCGACGACGGCGCCGAGCGGTCGACGGCGTGGATCGCCGACTGGCTCGCCGACCGGTCGAGCGACGACCCGTTCTTCCTGCTGGTCAACTACCTCGAACCGCACCTCGAATACCGGCCGCCCCGCGAGACGACCGAACGGCACCTCCCGGAGGGTGCCACCTACGAGGAGGCGATGGAGGTGCCCCAGGAGCCCTGGGAGTATCTCGCCGGCGATATCGACCTCTCCGACCGAGATCTGGCCCTCATCAGGGCGCTCTACCGGGGCGAGATCACCTACTTCGACGAGCAGCTGGCCGCGCTGCGGACCGCGCTGCAGGCCGCCGGCGAGTGGGAGGACACGGTCCTGGTCGTCACCGCCGACCACGGCGAGAACATCGGCGACCACGGCCTGATGGACCACCAGTACTGCCTCTACGACACGCTCGTCCGCGTCCCGCTGGTCCTCCACGGCGGCGCGTTCACCGGCGGCACCGACCTGGACGACCTCGTGAGCCTGCTGGACCTGCCGCCGACGCTGCTCGACGCCGCCGGCATCGAGGCCCCCGACGTTCGTGAGGGGTTCCACGGCACTTCCTTCCACCCCGACGCCGAGACCCCGGCCCGGGAGTTCGCCGTCAGCGAGTACATGGCGCCCCAGCCGTCGATGGCCGCGCTCGAACGCAATCTGGGTCGGGTGCCCGACGACCTCCGGACCTACGACCGGTCGCTGCGGGCCATCAGGACCGACGAGTACAAGCTGGTCCGCGGCTCGGACGGTTCCGAGCGGCTGTACGACCTCGACGCCGACCCCGGCGAGACGAGCGACGTGTCCGAGTCACACCCGGCGGTCGTCGCGGACCTGACCGACGCGCTCGACGACTGGCTCGACTCCGTCGACGCGGCCGGCGAGCGCGAGTCCGTCTCCATCGGCGCCGAGCGCAAGGCGCGGCTCGAACAGCTGGGGTACCTCCAGTGAACCGCTCGGGTCGGGCCGCGCGGACTGGGACCGACCCAAGCCGTATCCGTCGGGAGACGAAGGACGAGAGGACATGAGACTCTCGACGAAGATTCTGGTAGTCGGCGCGCTCGTGTTCGTCCTCCCCGTCCCCGGGACCTTCGTCCTGGGCGGGCTGATCCTGCTGGCCGGCGTCGCGGCGCGGGTGTTCGACCTGTGAGCGCGGTGACGCGCGCTCGACCCGCCGTGACGGTCGCCTCTCACAGCGTGCCGTAGCGGTCCCACACCTCGTAGACGCTGTCGCCGTCGCGGATGTCCCGGCGGACGTTGTTCTCCTGTTCGAGTTCCTCCTCGCCCCGTTCGAGCACCTCGTCGACGATGTCGGGGTCGATGACGGCGATCGACTGGTAGTCGGCGAAGATCACGTCGCCGGGCGCGATGGTCACGTCGTGGACCTCGACGGGCACGTCCCACTCGCGGAAACTGACGCGGCCGAACGACTCGATGGCGCTGTGGCCGTCCGACCAGACGGGGAACTCGTGTTGCTCGATCATCGTCGAGTCCCGCGTCGGGCCGTCGATGAGCGCGCCGGTCGCGCCGTTCTCCTGGACGATGGTGCTGAGGAGCTCGCCCCACAGCCCGACCTCGGTGTCCTTCGGCGCGGCCATGACGACGAAGTCGCCCTCGTCGGTGGCTTCGAGGTACTGGAAGAAGTCGATGTCCTCGGCGTCGCGGTCGTCCTCGACGGCCTCGCCTTCGCCGTCGTCGCCGTCCTCGGGGTCCCACTCGCCCTCGGCGTAGCCGATGTCGACGCGCTGGGCGGTGTGGGCGGTCCCGACGGTCGGCTCCTTCGACCAGACGGGACGGATGCGGGTGCCGGGGATGACGTTGTCGTCGATACCCATCTCGTCGGTGATGTCGTTGATCAGGGCGCTGTGGAGGTTCTCCAGGCGGTCGCGCTTCTCGGGTGTGAGCGTCATTGACGTTCTCGTCACGGAGACTCGATGGGAGGCCAATAAGGGTGGACATAGCGGCAGGCTGGACCGGGAGCCGGCACGGCCGGGGACGGGCCGCCGCAGCGCTACAGTTCGGCCAGCACCCCGTCGGCGAACTGATCGAGGACCGCCCGCACGTCCCGGTCGGGGTCGGTCTGGCGGACGTTGACCATCACGTGGTCGACCCCCGCGTCCCGCAGGTCCCGGACGTGCTCGCGCAGCCAGTCGGTCCCGGCGGCGTACCCCTGGTGGATCCGCTCCGGGCCGGCCGCCGGGTCCTCGGCGAGGGCGACGTGCAGCACCTGGACGTACGGTTTCTCCCCTGCCACGTCCCGCCACTCCTCGACCTGCTCGGCCACGCCCTCGGCGGTGCGCTGGTAGTAGACCCAGCCGTCGCCGCGCTCGCCGATCCACTCAAGCGACTGGTTCGCGTGGCCGGTCACCAGCAGCGGGAGCGTCTCCGTCGTCGGCTTCGGCAGGAGGTCCATCGACCCGTCGAGGCTCCCGAAGGGGGTGTCGATCTCGGGGTACTCCTCGGCCCAGACCGTCCGGAGCGTCCGGACGCTCTCCCGAAAGAGTTCGCCGGCGTCGTCCTCGTCGACGCCGAAGGCGGGGTACTCCGGCGGCCGGTCGCCGCTGGCGACGCCGAGGACGAGCCGCCCGTCCGACAGCCGGTCGACCGACGCCGCGGCCTTGGCGACGTGGAGCGGATGGCGCAGCGGGAGGACGACGCTGCCGGTCGCCAGCGCCACGTCGTCGGTGTTCGCGGCGACGTGGGAGAGGAACACCCAGGGGTCGTAGACCTGGCCGGCGTCGTCGAACTTCGGCCAGAACAGCGGCACGTCGCGGAACCACAGCGCGTCGAAGCCCAGCTCCTCGGCGTAGGCCGCGAGGTCGGTCTGCTCGCCCAGCGGCGGGACCGGCCCGTCGGCGGTCGTGATCGGGAAGAAGAGGCCGACGGAGAAGTCGTCGTCGAACATCCGGCGGTACCCGCGGTTCGCGTGGTCGGTCATCGGTCGTCCGTTGGGCCGACCCCGTGGAGAACCTCCCGGTCTCGACCCGCGAGCGACCCGCGACCACCCTGGCACTGCCGGCCGGTCGCACTTCCCCCGCCCTCCCCGAACGCCCGTGTGACCCGCTCCGAGAAACGGACCGACGCCGAACCGTCAGGCTCGTGGTCGATACCGACCGCCGTCGCGCTCGCGGTCGTCGCGTCGCTCGCGTGGGCCGGGGTCGCCGCCGCCGGGCCCGCGAGTTCCGGCGAGCCGCCCGCGAACGGCGACCAACCGGACGCGAACAGCGTCGGCTCGGACGCGAACGGCATCGATTCGGACGCGGACGCCGCCACCCCTCGGCCCGGTAACGGGAGCGACGCCGCCCGGTCGAACGGGACAGCGGTAGCGGGGCCGAACGGATCCGAGGTCGTCGCCCTCGACGTGACGCGGGTCCGGACGTGCGGCGACCGCTGTCGCCGGGTGACGGCCAACGTCACGAACACCGGCAACGAGACGATCCGGAACGTCACCGCGGAGACGCGGATCTTCGCCGCCGACAGCCGGATCTGGACCCGGGACCACCGCTTCGGGAACCTCTCGGCGAACGCGTCGGCCGGGCGGACCGCCAAGATCGAGCTGTCGCTGGGCGAACTGTTCCGCGTCGCCCGCAACGACGGCCGAGTCCGCATCGAGACGACCGTCCGCTGGGCGGGCGGGAACGCGACGTTCACCGAGCGGCGGCGCGTGCTCGACCGAGGCGGTCGGTCCGCGCTCCCCCGCCGCGACGGTACCCGCTGATTACCGGGGCGGCCGCGCCCGGACCGTGGGCGGATGCCGTCCCGCGGACGGATAAGACCGGGTTATCCCCGCGGGGTCCGCGCGCGCCCGGAAAACGGAGTCGGTCCTATTTCCGGCGGCCGGCCGGACTTCCGTCGCCGGGTTCGCGCCCGGCGATCCCCATGCATCACACTCACCAGCACGACTCCGACCGGCAGACGCACGACCGCCAGCAGCGGCGGGGCGAGCACCGCCGCGGCGCCGAGAACGCCGACCAGTACCGACAGACGGGCCAGCCCCGGTCGCAGGACGCGGGCGGCGGCCACGGGTCCCGCCAGCGTCAGCGACGCGAGAACCGCCAGCAGGCCGGTGCCGGCGAACAGCACGAACAGGTGGGGCGCCACTTCGGCGGCGGGGACGCCCAGCGCACCGACTGGGGGGCGACCGACCGGGAGCGCCGCGCCGACCGCGACCGCCGCCAGCGGAGCGCCCGCCGGACACAGCACCCCCAGGGTGGCACGGGGAGCGACTACGTCCAGCCGCCACAGCGCGAGCGCTCCGAACACCAGCGCGAGCGCTCCGAACACCAGCGCGAGCGCGGCGCGGTGTCGCCGGAGCGACGACCGCGAACCGGTGGCCAGGCCCAGGGTGGCCAGCAGTCCCGGCAGCAGACCGGCCAGCAGTCACGGCAACGCTCCGGCCAGCGACACACCGGCCAGCAACCTCAACAACACACCGGCCAGCAACCTCAACAGCACACCGACCAGCAGCCCCAGCAGCAGGCCGGTCGACAGCCTCAGCAGCAGACTGGTCAGCGGTCACAGCACCGCGACCAGCAGCCACGGCACCACGGCCAACAGGGGTCGCACTCCGGGACGGCCAGCAGCCCGCAACACCGCCCGAGCGAGCAGAACTATCGACGGGGCGGGCAGCAGGGGACCGGCGGGCATCGAGGCGGCGACCGGACCGCCAGCAGCGCGGACCACCACCCGAACGAGCAGCGGTCACAGCAGCGCGGGGGGCAGGTCCAGAGCCGGCAACAGCACAGCCAGCGGACGGGCGGGCGACCCGGACAGCCGACCGGGGGCGGCCAGCAGTGGCCGGACACGGAACCCAGCCAGCACACCGGCACCTGGTCGGAGGAGGGGCTCCGCTACGGCGGCGAAGCGCGCCACGGGCACGACCCGGCTCACGTCGGCAGCGAGAACACGACCGGGCGGTAGCGGTGAGGGACCCTCGGCCGTCGAGAGGCTCCGGCCGTCGCGGACGACCGCCGCGCCGTCGGATGTCCGGCGCCGCGTCGAAGCCCCTGGCCTCCTCGATGTCGGTGCCGCCGCAGTTCGGGCAGTCGGCCCGGGCGTCGTCGAACCGCTCGCCGCAGTCGGCGCACTCGTAGCGGACACCGGGTTCGTCGTCCGGGACGAGCACGTCCCTGACCGTGTCGGAGATGCCTATGCGAGGGGATTCGCCGCGGCCGGTCGAACCCCCTCGCTGGCGAACGAGGGGTCGGGAAGGGGTCCGAGCCGCGCGACCGCGGCGACGCCGGAGTCCCGGGCCTTACAGGCCGACGAGGTCGTCGAGTTCCACGTCCCTGACGCGGCCGCCGCAGGCCGAGCACTCGCTGACGTTCGTCGGCGCCGGGCCGCCTTCCATGTGTACTACGCCACAGTCCGTACACACTTCGAGTTCTGCTTCGAGCATACATCGGGTCGTCAGCCCGACGACACAAGGGTCTTGTGCCGGCCGGCGTCGAACTCGGCGGAGTCGCAGGGGGAGAACCGTCAGGCGTCGAGCGACTCGATCCGGTCCGCCAGTCCCGCGGTGCGGTCGTCGTCGGCCAGCGCCGCGCGGACCGCGTCGGCGGGCGGCACCAGCCGGTAGTTCGGCCGGCCCTTGCCGGCGGGCGACGTGTCCTCCCGGACGCCCTCGACGACGCCGTCGGCCTCGAGTTCGTTCAGCGTCCGGGCCACCTCCGCCTCGGTCACCGACCCGAGCACCTCGCCCGCGACCGCGTCCATCGCGTCGTTGCACGCCCGCCGGATCTCGCCGGCGTGGGCCGGCGTCTCGCCGCGCACGGACAGTTCGACCACGCCCGCGGCCACGACGCGCGACGCCAGCGACTCCGAGTCGAGTTCGGCTCGTTCGCTCATGTCCGTCCGTTCGCACGGCCCTGTCATAACGATTGTGCGGGTTCCGCCGGCTGTCCGCCCGATCGCAGGAGCCGGGGTTCCGCGGCGGCGCCGCGCCGGTCAGGTGGTCGTCGTGGTCGTGTTGCGCTGGGGGATCTTCGGGATCAGCCACGAGAGGAACGCGTCGGGGCTTCGGGTCTGAGTCCAGACGGTCCCCTCGCCGGAGAACTCGCAGACCAGCCCCTCGCCGCTGAACAGCGTCGACTTCAGCCCGCCCACCTTCCGCACGTCGAACGACAGCGACTCCTCGAAGGCGACGATGTGGCCCGTGTCGACGACGAACGACTCGCCGGCCCCGACCTCGTGTTCGTCGATGGCGCCGTAGCTCGACAGGAACACGGGTCCGCTCCCCGACAGCCGCAGGAGAAACAGTCCCTCGCCGCCGAAGAACGTCTTCGCGCCGCCGAACTCGGTGTCCACCTCGACCGTGGGATCCGAGGCCAGGAACGACGACGACTGGACGTACAGCGTCTCGTCGTCGAGCCGGTGGTGCTGCACGTCGCCCGAGAGGGCCGGCGCCAGCTGGATCTGCCCGCCGTCGGGCGCCGAGAACGTGTTCATGAAGAACGATTCGCCGCCGAACAGCGACCGCGAGATGGACTTGAGGATGCCCCCCTCCGCGCTGGTCTCCACCTCGACCGAGGGCGACTTGCTCACCATCGCGCCCGCCTCCGAGCGGACGGACTCGCCGGGCCCGAGGTCGAGCGTCAGCTGCGCGTACGACGGCCTGTGGGAGATCTCGTGCTCCATGGACACCCTGTTGGTTCGCCGATACGATATCCCTGTCGCCGGACGGGTGCGTGTCGCCGGTCGACCAGCGGTAAGTCGGTCGACGACCCGCCGCCGGTCGCCCTCACTCGGTCGTGAGCGCGCTCTCGGCCCGGTACGTGACGGCCATCGGGAGCCCCTCGGCGTCGGTCGGCGGGTCCGCCGGGAGCGTCCGGAGTTCGCCCGCGCCGGGGGCGGCGGTGTAGGCCAGCGCGACCGCGTCGAGCACGTCGGCGACGGCGACCTCGTGGCCCTCGGTGGCCTCGGCGGCGGCCTGGACGACCGGCGGCGCGTCGCGGTCGTGGCGGGCGAGCGTCCGCATCCGCTCGGCGTACCCCGCGGCGTAGGCCTTCCCGTGTTCCAGCGGCTCGCCCGCGAGCGCGCGGAAGCAGACCTCGGGGTGGCTCTCCGCGAACGCCGCCCGGGCCTCGGGGACGTTCTGCAGGAGCTCGTCGACAGCGACGATGGCGTCGCTCAGTTCGAACGCCCGCTCGGAGATGCCCCGGCCGGCCTTGCGCTCGTTGACCCGCTGGGCGGCGGGGTAACGCCGCTTGCGCGTCGCCTCCCGCACCGGCGGCGTGACGACCGCGCCGCTCATCGGCCCCAGCACGCGCCGTGCGAGGTCGTCGCAGCGGCGCCCCTCTTCGCCCTCCTCGACGAGGCCGACCGGCACGTCCACGAGGACCCGCTCGGCGGTCTCCTCGTAGCGGACCCACAGGTCGCCCACCTCCGCGAAGACGGCGGCGTGGTCGAACCCCTCGCGGTCGAACGCCACCGCGAACCACGAGCCCTCGGACCAGGCCGCGCCGACGTACAGCGGTTCCCCGGCGTCGCTCATTACCAGTTACTCCGCCCCGCTCGATAAAAACCCCTCGCCCGCTTGCGATCACCCCGCCGCCACGACTCTCACGCGGCTGAGAATCCCCGATCCCGGCTCCGTGACGGGTCGTGGTAACGGTTCTCTCGGAATGCTTATACATCCCCCGCGTCTGTGTTTAGTCGCAATGGCATCCGGTAAGGTTGATTTCTTCAACGACACGGGCGGTTACGGTTTCATCGAGACTGAGGACGCTGACGACGACGTTTTCTTCCACATGGAGGACGTGGGCGGTCCGGACCTCGAAGAGGGACAGGAAGTGGAGTTCGACATCGAGCAGGCCGACAAGGGCCCGCGCGCGACGAACCTGGAGCGCCTCTAATGGCGTCCGGTAAGGTCGACTTCTTCAACGACACTGGCGGCTACGGCTTCATCGACACCGACGAGGAGGACGACGACGTGTTCTTCCACATGGAAGACGTCGGCGGCCCCGACCTCGAAGAGGGTCAGGAAGTCGAGTTCGACATCGAGCAGGCCGACAAGGGTCCCCGAGCGACCAACCTGGAGCGCCTCTGATGGCCTCCGGATCTGTCGACTTCTTCAACGACACTGGCGGCTACGGCTTCATCGAGACCGAGGATGCCGACGACGACGTCTTCTTCCACATGGAAGACGTCGGTGGCCCGGACCTCGAAGAGGGCCAGGACGTGGAGTTCGACATCGAGCAGGCCGACAAGGGCCCGCGCGCGTCGAACCTCACCCGACAGTAAGTCGCAGTAACTCGGGTCAGTTCCGCTGACTCCGAATTTTCACAATTTCTCACCGGCGAGCGACGGCGCCGTCGCTCCCCAGGCATTACACGACGGCCAGCGACGGCGTCGGAAAACGGGGCGTCGCTACTGCGAGTCGATGTCGTTCAGCTTCGCCATATCCTCGTCGGTGAGTTCCACCTGGGAGGCGGCGACGTTCGATTCGAGGTGGTCGACGCTGGAGGTGCCCGGGATCGGCAGGGTCACGTCGGAGTGTTCGAGCAGCCACGCGAGCGCGACCTGCCGCCGGCTGGCGTCGCGGGCCTCGCCGACCTCGTCCAGCACCTCCGCGACGCCCTCGTCGTCGACGGTGTAGAGCGGCCCCCACGGGATGAAGCCCACGTCGTACTCCTCGCAGGCGGCCAGCACGTCCTCGTCGTCGCGGTAGGCGACGTTGTACTGGTTCTGGACCGTCGCGATGTCCACGATGTCCCGGGCCGTGTCCAGCTGCTCGACGGTGACGTTCGAGAGGCCGACGTGGTCGACCTGGCCGGCGTCTTTCATCTCGGCGAAGGCGTGGACGGAGTCCTCGAAGTCCGTGTCGGGGTCCGGCCGGTGGAACTGGTAGAGGTCGATGGAGTCGACGCCCAGGCGGTCCTTGCTGGCCAGGACCTGGTTGTGGAGGTAGTCCGGGTCGCCGTGGGGCAGCCACTCGCCGTCGCGGTGCCGGAGGAGCCCCGCCTTCGAGGCGACCACGGGCTCGGCGTCGACCTCGGCCAGCGCCTCCCGGAGGACCCGCTCGCTGACCCCCGGCCCGTACGAGTCCGCGGTGTCGACGAAGTCGACGCCGAGTTCGACCGCGCGGTGGACGACGCTGCGGGCCGTCTCCTCGTCGTCGGGGCGGCCGATGATGTCCTCGCCCGTCAGCCGCATCGCGCCGAAGCCCAGGCGGTGGACGGTCAGCTCCCCGCCGATGTCGAACGTGTCGCTCTCGTTGTGTACGTCGTCAGCCATAGCACACCTCCCTCAGGGTTCCACTCACTAAACCGCGGGGAAGCCGGAAGGCCGGGTGGGGTTCGGCGGGGGCAGCCCCCCGACTGCGAAAAACGTCTTTGCGTCGGCGGCGGAACGTCCCCGCATGGCCGGACCCGTCGTCGCGCTCGACCCGGCGGACCCGTCTGCCGAGTACCTCGAATCGGTCCTGGCCGAGGCCGGCCTGCCGACCGAGGACCTCGGGCGCGACGCCGTCGACTGCTACGTCGCGCGTGCGTCGGGCGAGCGGGTCGGCGTCGGCGGGCTCGAACGCCACGGGCGCGACGGCCTGCTCCGGTCGGTCGCGGTCGAGCCCGAACACAGGGGAGCGGGCTACGGCGCCGCCATCGTCGACGGCCTCGAACGGGAGGCCAGCGACGCCGGCGTCGACCGGCTCTTCCTGCTCACCACGACCGCGAGCGACTTTTTCGCCGGACTGGGCTACGAATCGGTCGAACGCGAGGACGTACCGGCGGCGATCCGGGCCACCGAGCAGTTCGCGGAGCTGTGTCCGGCGAGCGCGACGGTCATGCGGAAGTCGCTGTAGCGCGGCCGCAGTCACTCCAGCCGCTCGCGCGCGACGAAGACGGTCTTCAGCTTCCGCCCGCAGTCCGGACAGCACAGCGCCTGCCACTTCGTCGGGTCGAGGTCGGCGATGGTCTCGCTCCGGGTGGCCGCCTCGCGGGGGACCGACCGCTCGCAGGTCTCGCAGTGGAGGTCGTCGTCGCTCATACGCGCGGCTACGGTCGGTGAGTGCTAAATCACATCGGATCGCGCGACCGCGCCGGAAAACGGAGGGAGAGTCCCGGCCGGGGTCAGCCGCGTCGTGGCGGGGCTACTCCGGGTCGAAGCGCCCGGGGCGCGGTCACTCCAGGTCGAAGCGGTCGGCCCGCATGACCGTGCTCCAGGCGTCGACGAAGTCTTCGACGAGTTCTTCCTCGCCGTCCTCGGAGCCGTAGACCTCCGCGATGGCGCGCAGGCGGGAGTTCGACCCGAAGATGAGGTCGAAGCGGGTCCCCTTCCACTCGAGTTCGCCGGTGTCGCGGTCGTAGCCCTCGTAGACCTGGTCGCGGCCGTCGGCGGGCTCCCACTCGTAGCCCATGTCGAGCAGGTTGACGAAGAAGTCGTTGGTCAGCGCGCCCGGCCGGTCGGTGAACACGCCGAGGTCGGAGTCCTGGTAAGTCGCGCCCAGCGCGCGCATGCCGCCGACCAGCGCCGTCATCTCCTCGGGGCTCAGGTCCAGCAGGTCCGCCCTGTCGACCAGCAGCTGCTCGACCGGGCGGTCGACGTCGTCGGCGACGTAGTTACGGAACCCGTCGGTCTTCGGCTTGAGCGCCTCGAAGGAGTCCTCGTCGGTCTGCTCGGCCGTCGCGTCGACGCGCCCGGGCTCGAACGGCACGGTCACGTCGTAGCCGGCGTCGGCGGCGGCCTGCTCGACGGCCGCGTTGCCGCCCAGCACGATGAGGTCCGCCAGCGAGACGCGCGTGTCGTCGGCCTGGGCGTCGTTGAACTCGGCCTGGATCGACTCGTAGGTCTCCAGGGCCGCCTCCAGCTGGGCCGGCTCGTTGACCTCCCAGCTACGCTGGGGTTCGAGGCGGATCCGGGCGCCGTTGGCGCCGCCGCGCTTGTCGCTGTCGCGGTAGGTCGACGCCGAGGCCCACGCGGTCTTGACCAGCTGCGACCGCGAGAGGTCGCTGTCGAGGATCTCCGCCTTGAGCTCCTCGACCTGCTCGTCGTCGACCAGGTCGAAGTCCCGGTCGGGCAGCGGGTCCTGCCAGATCTTCGTCTCGTCGGGCACCTCGGGGCCGAGCAGGCGCTCGGGCGGACCCATGTCGCGGTGGGTCAGCTTGTACCAGGCCTCGGCGAAGGCCATCCCGAACTCCATCGGGCTCTCCTGGAAGTCCTCCATGATCTCGCGGTAGTCGGGGTCGCGCTTCAGCGCGATGTCCGTCGTGAGCATCATGGGGGTGGCCCGCTCGTCGTCGTCCAGCGCGTCGGGGGCCGAGCCCTCCAGTTCGCCGTCCTTGGGCGTCCACTGCCAGGCGCCGCCGGGGCCCTTCTCGGGCTCCCACTCGTAGTCGAGCAGGTTGTTGACGTAGCCCATGTCCCACCAGGTCGGGTTCTGCGTCCACGGTCCCTCGATGCCGCTGGTGGTGACGCCCTCTTCCTTGGCGGTCTCGCCGTCCTGCCAGCCGAGGCCCATGTTCTCGATGGGGGCGGCCTCGGGCTCGGGGTCGTGGGCCTCCTCGGGGTTGTCCGCGCCGTGGACCTTCCCGAAGGTGTGGCCGCCGGCGATCAGCGCCGCCGTCTGCCTGTCGTCCATCGCCATCCGCGAGAACGTCTGGCGGATGTTCTTCGCGGAGGCCTCCGGGTCGGGCTCGCCCTTCGGGCCCTCGGGGTTCACGTAGATGAGGCCCATGACGGAGGCGCCGAGCCCCTCCTGGATCCCGCCGGGCTCCTCGAAGCGGTCGTCGGCCTCCCACTCCTGTTCGGGCCCCCAGTCGACGGCCTCGTCGGGCTCGAAGGCGTCCTCGCGGCCGCCGCCGAAGCCGAACGTCTTGAAGCCCATCGACTCGATGGCGACGTTGCCCGCCAGAATGATCAGGTCCGCCCACGAGAGGTTGCGGCCGTACTTCTGCTTGACCGGTTGGAGCAGGCGCCGCGCCTTGTCGAGGTTGGCGTTGTCGGGCCAGCTGTTGATGGGCGCGAAGCGCTGTCGCCCGCCGGCCGCGCCGCCGCGGCCGTCGTAGGCGCGGTAGGTCCCGGCGCTGTGCCACGCCATGCGGATCATGAGGGGGCCGTAGTGGTCGTAGTCGGCCGGCCACCACTCCTTGGGCGTCGTGATCGCCTCCTCGATGTCCGCCTTCACCTCCTCCAGGTCGAGCTCCTGGAACGCCTCCGCGTAGTCGAAGTCCTCGTCGTAGGGTCCGGGGTCGCGCGCGTTCTGGTCGAGGGCACTCAGGTCCAGCGAGTTCGGCCACCAGTCACGGTTGCTCTTCCGTGTCTGGGGATTCGGCTCGTTGTTGCTCATCAGTCGTTCGTAACCCGGGCATATTGCTCCATAAGCCTTCCTTTGGATAGGAACAACCCGCGGTAGCCGCTCGGTTCCGCCGCGTCGCGAACGACACGCTCGGCCTACCGAACGGTCGAACGTCCGGACACGGCCGCGGCGACGGCCGGCCGCGCCGGAGCCCGGTCGGGCCCGCCAGCGAGGGGGTTTAATGGGCCGGTTCCGTAGCACGGGCCATGATAGAACTCCACGTCGCCTTCCTCGCCCTGCTGGTCGGGACGGAGGCGTTTTTCACCTGGCTCGCGGCGCTGAACGTCCGCCACGGCGCCGCGGCGGTCACCCGGGAGTCCGAGTGGTTCGACGACCGCCTCGACGTCGAGGACACCGACGAACTGCTCGGCTACCAGCGCGCGACGACCGGGGCCTCCCAGCTGGAGTCGTGGGTCGGGCTCGGGCTGGTCCTGCTGGTGCTGTACTCGGGTCTGCTGGCCGACGCCGTCGCCGCCGTCGAGTCGCTCGGCTTCGGTACCGTGCCCTCCGGCGTCGTCTTCTTCCTCGGCGCCGTGGCCGTCCTCCAGCTCTCCTCGCTGCCCTTCGATTTCTTCGACACCTTCGTCGTCGAGGAGATCTTCGGGTTCAACGAGGCGTCGCCGAAACTCTGGGTCCGCGACAAGCTCGTCGGCCTCGCCGTCGCGCTGGCGTTCACCGCCGTCATCGGGGCGGCGGTCATGTGGGTCGTCGAGGCGTTCCCGGGGCTGTGGTGGGTCGGCGCCTGGGCGCTGTTCGTCGCCTTCTCGCTTTCGATGATGGTGATCTACCCCCGGGTGATCGCCCCGCTGTTCAACGACTTCGAGCCCGTCGAGGAGGGCGAACTCCGCGACGCCGTCGCGGACGTGTTCGACCGCGCGGGCTTCGAGTGTTCGCAGATCTACGTGATGGACGCCAGCCGGCGCAGCGGCCACTCCAACGCCTACTTCGTCGGCTTCGGCGCGACCAAGCGCGTCGTCCTCTTCGACACGCTGGTCGAGCAGATGGAGACCGAGGAGCTCCAGGGCGTGCTCGCCCACGAACTGGCCCACTGGAAGAAAGCCCACATCTGGAAACGCGTCGGCGCCTCGGCGGTGCAGATGGGGATCGTCCTGTTCGTCGCCTACCAGCTCGTGACCGGCCCGTGGCTCTACGAGATGTTCGGGCTCGCGACGGGCGCCGGCAAGCCGCTCTACGCCGGCCTGCTGCTGGCCGGGCTCGTGCTCCAGCCGCTCACGCGGCTCACCAGCCCGATCGAGAACAGGCTCTCGCTGGCCCACGAGCGGGAGGCCGACGCCTTCGCCGTCGAGGTGATGGGCGACGGCGAGCCGATGGTCGACGCGCTCACCCGGCTCGCCAGCGAGAACCTCTCGAACCCGTTCCCACACCCCCTCTACGAGACGTTCCACTACACCCACCCGCCGATCCCCGAGCGGGTGCGCGAGATCCGTCGGCGGGCCGGCGGGTCGGCCGCGAGCGACGGCGACGCGACCGACGCGTCGGCGGGATAGACCTCCTCAAACCCTCGGTTTCCGGACGCGTGACGATCCGGGTGACGCCCGCAGGTGCAAGCCGCGGCCATACCCCCCTGGCGGGGCAAGAGCGGGTAGCTGACATGGCGAGGACACACCTGCGTGCGGACCGCGTCGAGGCCGACCTCGACCGACTCCTGGCGGCGACCGGCGACGACCTCGTCGTCGCCTCGAACCGACAGCCGTACAGACACGACTACGGCGACGACGGCGCGGTGACCGTCGACCGCCCGGCCGGGGGGCTGACCGCCGGCCTCGACGAGGTCATGCGGCGCGTCGACGGCACCTGGATCGCCTGGGGGGACGGCGAGGCCGACGCGGCCGTCGTCGACGGCGACGACACGGTGACCGTACCGCCCGACGGTGACGACGAGACCTACACCCTCCGCCGGCTGTGGCTCGACGACGACGAGGTCGAGGGCTACTACTACGGGATGGCCAACCGGGTGCTGTGGCCGCTGTGTCACGCCGCGCTGGGCACCGTGGAGAGCTGCGGCGACGCCTGGGGGGACTACCGCCGGGTCAACGACCAGTTCGCCGACGCGATGGCCGACGCCGCCGCCGACGGCGACCCGCTCGTCTGGCTCCACGACTACCACCTCGCGCTCGCGCCCCGGCAGGTCCGCGAGCGGACCGCGACCGACGGTCCCGGGACCGGAACCCGCGACCCGACGCTCGCCCACACCTGGCACATCCCGTGGCCCAGCTGGGACACGTTCCGGGCCTGCCCGAACCGCGAGGCCGTCCTCGACGGCCTGCTCGGCAACGACCTGCTCGTCTTCCACGTCCCCCGGTACTGCGCGAACTTCCTGCGGAGCGCCGACCGGGGACTCGACGGGACGACCGTCGACTTCGACGCCGGGACCGTCGACTACCGCGGCCGGACGACGGCGGTCCGGGCCGCGCCGATGGGCGTCCCGGTCGACCGCATCCGCGAGCAGGCCGACAGCATGGAAGCCACGGGCTTCCGCGCCGCCTTCCGGAAGAACAGGGATATCGACCGCGACACCCGGCTGGGCGTCGGCGTCGACCGCCTCGACTACACCAAGGGGATCGTCCAGCGCCTCGACGCCATCGAGCGGCTCTTCGCGGAACAGCCCGACTACCGCGGCGAGTTCACGTTCGTCCAGGTCGGCACCGAGAGCCGCTCGGCCATCCCCGCCTACGCCGACTACCAGGACCGCGTCGAGGCGGCCGTCGAGCGGGTCAACGACCGCTTCGCGACCGACGGCTGGCGGCCGGTCGTCTACACGACGGACATGATCTCGAACGAGGGGCTCGCCGGACTCTACCGCGAGGCGGACCTCGCGGTCGTCAGCCCCGTCCGCGACGGGATGAACCTCGTCGCCCAGGAGTTCGTCGCCGCCCAGGCCGACGACCCGGGGGTGCTCGTCCTCAGCGACCAGGCCGGCGTCCACGACGAACTCGGCGAGTGGGCGGTCTCCGTGCGCCCGCACGACACCGAGGGGTTCGCCGCCGCGCTCGACGACGCCCTCTCGATGCCCGACCGCCAGCGGCGCCGCCGCGCGAACGCGCTGGCCGACGGCGTCGAGGACGGCGACCTCGACGCGTGGCTCCGCGACGTGCTCGGGGCGGTCGCCCGCGTCGCGCGACCCGACGGGGGTGTCCCCACCCGTGCAGACCACTGACGCGACGCCACTGGGGCTCGCCCGCGAGGCCGTCGCCGACCGGCTCGCCGCCGCCCCCGGCGTCGTCTGCTGCCTGGATTTCGACGGGGTACTCGCCCCCATCGTCGACGACCCCGACGCCGCCGCGATGCCCCCGCCGCTACGCGAGCGCGTCACCCGCCTCCGCGAGTGCGAGTCCGTCCGCGTCGCGGTCGTCAGCGGCCGCGAACTCGCCGACCTGCGCGAGCGCGTCGGGATCGAGGGAATCGCCTACGCCGGCAACCACGGCCTCGAACGCCGGGTCGACGGCGAGCGGTCGGTCGCGCCCGACGCCCGCCGGAGCGCCGACGCCGTCGCGCGGGTCTGTGACCGCCTCGGCGACCGCCTCGCGCACGTCCCCGGCGTCGGGATCGAGGACAAGGACCTCACCGCGACAGTCCACGTCCGCGACGTGCCCGACGACCGGGTCCCCGAGGTGGAGCGCGTCGTCAGGGAAACGGTCGAGGAAGCGATGAGCGCCGGCGGCCCCGCCATGGAGATCCGCGACGGCAAGGCCATCCGCGAGATCCGGCCCGCCGTCGACTGGGACAAGGGCCGCGCAGTCCGGCGACTGGCCGAGGCGGCGCCCGACGGCTGGCTCCCCCTCTACGTCGGCGACGACATGACCGACGAGGACGCGTTCCGCGCGCTGGACGAGGGGAGCGGGTCGCCCGACGGAGTCGGGATCCTCGTCGGCGAGCGCGAGACGGCCGCCGGCTACCGACTGGAGAGCCAGCGCGACGTGCGGGAGTTGCTCGACCTGGTCGCCGACGCCCAGCGGGGGTGAGCGCGGCGGGTGAGCGGGCGCCCGGCGGACGGCCGCCAACAGTAATGTGGCCCGGGGCCGAACGCTACGCTCGATGCGCGACCTGGTCGCGGACGTGTTCGCGCCGACGCGGTACAACGTGGCCGCGGCCGTCAGCGCCGCGGCCCTGCTCGTCGTCGCCTACGTCCTCGTCCCCCACCCCTACGTCCAGTACGGCGCGTGGCTGGTCATCTTCACCGTCTGGATGGTCTGGTTCGTCTACCTCGGCGTCGACCACGTCTACGGGATCGGCGAGTCCTGACGCCGGGTCGGCACCGACCCGGCCGACCGGGGCGTCAGTGGCGAGCGTAGTGGTAGATCGTGCCCCAGACGAACGAGAGTCCGAGTATGACGACGAGCGACCCCGACAGCGGCCGCGGGAGCGCGACGCCGGTGGCGGCGACGAGGCCCGCCGAGACCGACTCGCCGACGGACGCCAGCGGCGGGAGCAGCTCCCAGACGTACTTCGAGAGGACGGTCCCGGCCAGCATGCTCACGAGGGCGGCGAGCGCGTGTGACGCCCCCGTCTTCGCCGGCATACGCTACTCACCCCGGGCGGACCCGGCCGTCGTCGGGTCGGGCGGAGCGGTTCCGGTCGCGGTTCCGAGGGCCGACGCGGTCTGTCCCATGATACGGATGTCACTCTCGACGACACAATTCAAACTTTGGGTCGAGGGCGCGGCTGCCGGCGGCCAACGGCCGAACCGGGCGCCGCCGGATGGTCGGCGGGTGCCGCCGGGCGGTCGGCGGCCACCGTCCGATCAGTCGTCGTCCGCGGGCTGTTCGTCGTCCGCGGACTGCTCGCCGCCCCCGGCCGCGTCGTCCGCTTCGACCCGCGGTCCGCCGGCGTGGCCCTCGTGGGCGACCGCCGTCGCGAGCAGCTCCTCGGAGAGCGCCGGCACGTCGCCCGAGGAAACCGGTCCGAGGTCGTCGATGGCCTCCGTCGACCGGGGGAACTCGCGGGTGTCCATGTGGATGGCGATGCCGGCTTTCGCGCCCTGGCCCATCGCGACGGGGATCTGGTTGTGGCCGGGGGTCACGTCGCCGACAGCGTAGACGCCGTCGACGCTCGTGCGGCCGTGGTCGTCGACCTCGACGGTGCCGTCGTCGTTGATCTCACAGCCCAGCGACTCGTGGAGGTCGGTGTTGTACTCCGAGCCGAGCATCGGGAAGCCGCCGCGGTACTCCCGGACGCGGCCGTCCTCGAACTCGAAGGATTCGAGCCAGCCGTCGTCGTCGCGGTTGGAAGCGGCGATCTCCGCCTCGACCACCTCGACGGGGTGGTTGTCCAGCATCTCCTGGGTGTCCGAACTCCACTCGGGGTCGTCGCCCCGCAGCAGCACGTCCACGTCGTCGGTGAAGTTCAGCATGATCATCGCGACGTAGGCCGCCGAGTCGCCGGTCCCCATCACGTAGACGGGTTCGTCGACGAACATGTAGGCGTCGCAGTGCAGGCAGTAGTGGAGCCCGCGACCCGTCGGCGGCAGGGGCGGGTCCGGCCGCACGTCCGAGAAGCCCGTCGCCAGCACCACGCTGTCCGCGGCGTACTCGCCGTCCTCGCCCTCGAGGGCGAACGACCCGTCGTCACCCCGCTCGGCGGCCTCGACGAAGTCCCGATGGACGTCGGCGCCGTAGGAGGCGACCTGCTCTTTCGCCGTTTCGAGGAACTCGACGCCGCTGGTCTCCTCGGTGACGCCGATGACGTTGTGGGTGTCCTGCATCATCGCGGCGCGGCCGCCGCCGCGGTCGACCAGGGCGGTGTCCAGCCCCAGCCGCGTCGTGTAGAGCGCGGCCGTCAGCCCCGCGGGGCCGCCGCCGACCACGACCACGTCGTACTCGCTGTCGCTCATGTACCCGCCGCTAGCGAACGAGCCCGTTTAAACCCCGCTATCCCGGCGATCGCGCACACTCGCGGGGGCGGCGGGTTGAAGCCGCGACGGCGAGCGGCGGCGACCCCATCGGACGCCGTCACCCCTCGCAGGGACCGGTCCGCCGGAGGACGACGGTGTACTGGTCGACGCCCATGTCCTGGGGGTCGCCGTACTGCATCGTCCGCGGGCGGAGGCCGACCCGGAGGAGCCGCTGGGACATCGGCGCGCGACCCTTCCCGTCGAGGAACCGGGGCTCCCGGCCGTACTCGCCGGCGATCTCGTAGGGGTAGGTGTCCTCCGCGAGGAGGGTCCGGACGTGGTCCTCGACCGCGTCGTTCGAGAGGGTCTCCGCGCGCTTGCCCCAGCTGTCGGGCGCGAGATAGAGGATCGACTTGTGGTAGTTGAGGACGACGAAGGCGGGGCAGCGGTCCGCGAAGGTCTCGGGGCTGACGCCGAAGCGGGCGTCGACGCGGCCGCTGTGGGGGACGGCGGCGTCCTGCGGGTCGTAGGTGTAGGTCTCGACGGTGTCGTCGGGGCCGGCCTCGCTCCGCAGGTAGTCGACGGCCTGGTCGCGGGGCTGTGAGGCGTAGGCGAGCGTCCCCGCGCCGGCGTAGACCGCGCTGGTGACGAGCAGGAGGGCGACGACCGCCCGGCCGACCGTGGGGCGGCGGTCGCGCAGGCGACCGAGCCCGACCGCGAGGACGACGACCAGCAGCGCGACCACCGGCAGGAGGTGGTGCGTGCGGACGTAGCGCCACGAGGAGTACACCGCGAGGTAGACGCCGGCTCCGACCAGCGCCAGCCGCAGCCCGTCGGCGGGCAGCGAGTCCTCCCGGACCCGGGCCAGGGCCGCGAGCGCGCCGCCGGCGAGGCCCACGGCCAGCGGGAGGCCGACGGCGTGGAGGTAGCTCCGGAGGATCCACCACCAGCTCGGCTGGACGAGCCAGCCGTGGGGCTCGGACTTCGCGCCGAACGAGCGGGCGAGCCGGGCGCCGAACTCCGCGGGCGCGCCGAAGACGACGCTCGGGTAGCCCGCGGCGATGGTCCCGAGCCCGATCAGGATCCCCGTCGCGAGGAACTTCGGCCGGAGGGCGCCGCCCACGAACCCGTCCTCGGAGCGGCGGGCCCGCTGGAGGTGCGCGACGCCGAGCAGGATCGCGCTCACGCCGCCCGAGAGCTTGAACGCGATGGAGACGCCGCCGGCCAGCGCCCCCCAGTAGAACACCCGGTCGACGCCCGTCTCGACGTAGCGGACCGCGTAGTACAGCGACAGCAGCAGGAAGAAGAGGGAGGGGACGTCCTCGCCGGCCTCGTGGGCGAGGATGAGGACGGCCCAGGTGACCGTCAGCAGGGCGGCGGCCAGCCGGCCGGTCGCGCGGTCCCGGAGCGTCGTCCCGATGCGGTAGACGACGTAGACGCAGCCGACGGCCATCGCGACGTTGGCCAGCCGGGCGAGCAGGACGCTCCAGGTCCAGATCCACGCGGGCGTCCGCAGCCAGTGGGTCCAGTAGCCCACGTCGAGGTGGCGGCCCATGTCGGCGAACGCCGGCAGCGCGTCCGTCGCGAGAGCGACGACCAGCACGGGGATCAGCGCGAGCGCCGAGAGGTACATCGCCGAGCCGTAGGTCCGCCAGTAGCCGACGCCCTCGGAGACCGACGCCAGCCGCGGGTCGTCGAGGACGGCCGCCAGCACCTCGACGGGGTCGACCACGCGCCAGCGCTCGTCCCGCGTCGCGAAGTTCGGCAGCCGGTGCCAGATCCAGAACGACGACAGCAGGAGGGCCGCCAGCAGGATGTAGGGGAGGTACGGGTCGGCGCGCAGGTCGTCGACGACCTGCCGTTTCGCCCGGCGGAGCGGTTCGAGGACCATTCGTTCGTCCCGATTCGACCGGGCCGAAGGGTAAAAACGGCCCGCCTTCGCTCCGGTAGGCGACAGCTACTGTCGGGTCGCGGGACGTGTGGGCGACCCGTTCCCCGCCCGCCCCGGCGGTTCGAGGAACGGTTCGCCCGCTCGGATGGTTTTTTGCCGGGGCGTCGAGAACCCCGCCGTATGACAGCCCGCATCGCGATCGCCGGGATCGGCGCCGTCGCGTCGATGCACGCCGAATCGGTCGCCGACATCGACGGGGCCGAACTCGTCGCCGGCTCCTGCCGGACGGAGGAGCGGGGCCGCGAGTTCGCCGCCGAGTACGACTGCACCTGGTACGCCGACACCGAGGCGATGCTCGACGCCGAACGCGTGGACGTGCTCTCGGTCTGCACGCCCAGCGGCGCCCACCTCGAACCCGCGCTCGCCGCGGCCGACCGGGGGGTCGACGTGCTCTGCGAGAAGCCCCTGGAGATCACGACCGACCGCATCGACGAGATGGTCGCCGCCGCCGACGCGGCGGAGATCCGGCTGGGCGGGATCTTCAACCAGCGGTACAACCCCGTCGTCCGCCAGTTGCGGACGGCCGCCGCGGAGGGCCGGTTCGGCGGCCTCTCGGTCGCCAACGCCTACGTCCCGTGGTGGCGCGACGACGACTACTACGACGGCGCCTGGCAGGGCACGCGGGACCTGGACGGCGGCGGCGCGCTGATGAACCAGTCGATCCACGGGGTCGACGCCGTCCAGTGGATCGCGAGCGCGGCCGGGGCCGGCGGGGACGCCGACGGCAATCCGGTCGAGGAGGTGTTCGCCTACACCGACCGGCGCGCCCACGGCGACGACATCGTGGAGGTCGAGGACTCCGCCGTGGCGGTCCTCCGCTACCGCGACGGCACACTCGGACAGATCCTCGGTGCGACCTCGATGTATCCGGGGTCGCTGAAGCGGATCCAGGTCGCCGGCCGGGACGGCACCGCCGAGGTCGTGGAGGACGAGCTCGTGACCTGGCAGTTCCGCGAGGAGCGCGACGACGATCCCGAGGTTCGCGAGCGGTTCGGCGAGACGGAGTCGGGCGGCGGCGCGGCCGACCCGATGAGCATCGACTACGCCAACCACCGGCGCAACATCGAAGACTTCCTCGACGCCCGCCGGACGGGCGACCCGTACATGCTCGACGCGAGCGAGGCGCGCAAGGCCGTCGAGATCATCGAGGCCGTCTACGACTCGGCCGAGCGGGGCGAGCCGGTGCGGATCGACTCCTGATCAGTCCGCGACATCCCCCTCCAGCGCGGACGCCACGCGTATCCACGGACGCACGGGTACGGCGGCGGAGCGCCCACATCTTCGTCGATGCGGGGTGCCCGCAGCCGGCCCGCTGACGGAGATCCGCCAGCGCCGCGAGGAGCCGACCCTGATCGCGGTCGAACTCGCCGTCAAGCATCACGTCGTACGCCGGGTCCCGGAGTCGCTCCTCGACCGGATATCCGAGCGGCGCCCACCCCGTACCGCGGTCCCGGACAGACGGGTACAAGGGGACGGAGCGCGTTGTGTCGCGTATGGACTCGGAGCAGCTGCCCGACGACAACGGCCGTATCGCCCGCGTACTCCTCGCCGCCGGCCTGGGTGTGGCCGCGCTCTGGTCGCTCCGGAAGGGGAAGCGACTCCGCGGCGCCCTCGCCGGCCTCGGCGCCGCCGCGGTCGGCTACAGCGCGACGAGCGACGCCGACGGCGTGACCGACCCCCTCGCCGAGGAGTTCGAGATCGGCGAGGGCGGCGAGAGCGGCGACGCGGCGAGCGCCGGCGGCGACGCCGACGACGGCCCCCTCCGCTGTGCGGCCTGCGGCGAGCCCATCGTCGCCGGCCAGATCCGCGTCCCCAACGAGGACGACGAGACCGTCCACGAGACCTGCCTCGAAGCGACCGCCTGAGTCGGGGACGCAGTTCTCGGGCTTTCTCGAAGTCGTCGAGAGCTTCGGCTCTTCCGATCGGTCCGAGACCATTCGAACCAACAGTCGCCGTGCTCGGCGGTCGGGTTCGGAGAAGTGCCGTCTCCCGTATTTGGTCATTGCGTCTCAGACACCAGCAGGCTGACCTCAAGCGCCGGACGGCCTCCGCCCAGACGAGGGCGTTCAGATAAGGATCGAACGGTGAGGCGTAGCGTTTTCTGAGAGAATCATGCCCGAATCGCACGCCATAATGGCTGTATTTGGTGAAATCCGCTAGAAACACGACACAGACGACGCCGTGTTTCTCGTTTATGACGCCACGGCTGAAAGAAGCATATCATCGACACGACCTCGATTTCAGATACGAACGCCACGGAGATCGCAGCAATGTTGAACGTATCTTTCGCGTGGTGAAACGACGAACTAATCCATTCTCAAACTGTTTCGGCCACGTCGACCCAGCGGCCGCCGACGATGGCTCAATCCAGATCTATCCAGTCTCTATGACCGCTGAATCGGGTGATTTCTGTCATGAACCAGCAAGAAATTCGCTGCCACACTTTTCACGCTTAACTAAACACGATGAAGAGACTGAACCAAAAATTTAATAAAATTATAGAAAGGACAACCTATATGAGGGATTTACCTACTTGGACTGATAATTTCGCTGATGCTTTAGAAGGCCGTCTTCCTCATTTAATCCGTCCACCTGCTAGGTTGGTGTATAACTGGGCTCAGCTACTCTGGTTTATAAAACTTAAAAAGAGTACAAACGGAATGTTACTACCTAAACAATATAAATTAATATATAATTATGCTAGTGGGCTATCCGATTATAAGAGTCATAACATGTTGGAAGTTGGTGGAGCACATGGGTCAGGGACAATAGCAATGGCGAGTGGAATTAAAAATTCAGGCTCTGACGGGGAGGTATTCACCTTTGAACGCATGGAGGGGGGTTCGAGAGCAGAATATGGTGGGAAAGATGAGAATTTACGTATTTTTACTAATAATATTAAAGAATATGGAGTTGAGGATTATGTAAACCTCATCCCAAGAGGTTTAACGGTTGAAGAAGATACCCCAGATGTAATAGAAAATAATGCTCCCTACGCTATGTTACTTCATGACGCTGACGCCCGAATATATAGAGATTTTGAACATTTTTATGACTTATTGCTTCCTGGCTCAATAATTATTGTGGATGATTATTCAAGTATGGAAAGGAATAACAATGGGAAGAACTATGAGTCATATGGATATATATCTCATTTCATTCAACAGGGATACGTCGAAAAAATAGACACGGTAGGAAAATTATTCATTGGCATGAAACCACTAGATGCCGAAACAATAGAGATTGATTATGATGAGATAACTAAGATCCAAGAGCATATGAGTGAATTTGTCGACCCTAGTCGGTTTGCTTTCCAGAAATAGAACTCATATATTTGGCTGTCGAAGGCTCGGTCTACCAGCGCATCAACTTCCCAGTTTTCCTCCTGTCGAATGTGCTGTATCTTGAATCGCTTGAACTCATCAGCCAACTCTTGAGCACGGTCACGAAGTTCACGGAAGTTTTGCTCGTTCGTATCTCAGTCACCCATGACCTGATTGATGATTAACTGTGGATCAGCCCTTGCTTCGACAGTTGCACATCTTCTCTAAGGCGGCTTCCAGACCTCGGATAAGCGCGTGGTACTCTGTCTCGTTGCAGGGTCTCTCCGATACAGTCGTGTTCTTTCTCCTCTGTTGAGCCACCTATCCTGACAGTGTAGCCGATCGCTGCAGGACCGTTATCGGGAGGGCGAGTGCTTCTGTCGAGGTAGATAATTGCTGGGTGATCATCTCCACCCACCTATGATATCTCGTCTGTTTATCACCTCATATGTAGTACTCTAGATTTCGGATTGTATCAGTATCAACCACTATCTAATACTATGACGATCGGGCGGTCGAAATGGCACGATTTGTTGGAATCATTAAATACTGGTAAAGTGAGTTGTATCTGGACCGATTTCTACGATTGGGATACTTGTTTTCGTGGATAAATTTTCATGTAATCTTAAAAATAAAATGTGCCATTCAAGGCCTACACACCCAATTGACAGCAATACGCGCGATCGGGCCGAAAGTTTCTACTTCCCAACACTCTTCGACAATTTCAGAACGCCGGGCGTGACGGGACACATCCAGTGACCGGTTGCCTTCGCATGAGGGGAATCCGAATCGCAGGATAGCGCCACATCTGTCGGTCATCAATCGAGCGGCAACAGGATGCCGCCTCCCGGATTTGAACCGGGGACAGCTCGATCTTCAGTCGAGTGCTCTCCCAGTCTGAGCTAAGGCGGCGCGCCGTCGGGCGTATCACGGAGTGCGGGGAGGGGAGAAAAAAGGATTTCGAAAGCCGGACCGACCGGTCGGTTCGCTGACGCGGTCAGGGCAGGAAGAGGTCGGCGGAGTCGAACTCGGCGCCGCAGTCGTCGCAGACGTAGGTCGTGCCGTCGGCCGTGCTGACGTGCCCGCTGCACTTCGGGCAGGTGGAGCCGTCTATCATGGCCACCCCTCTCTCGGCGGGACACATAGCCCTTGTGCGTCCCCGGGGCGGCCGCGGGAACCCGGTGGAGGCGGCCCGAGGCGAACGTGTGACCACGAAGTATTTGTCGCTGGCCGCCTACCCAACGGTGAATGCATCGCCCGGAGTGGACCGTTTCCCCTCACCCTCCCCGCCGGGACTGACCGATGAGCGACGCCGACGAGCGCTTCGAGTTCGGCGAGGCGGCACCCACCCGCGAGTACGGGGTCGTGGCGCTGGCGGCCGCCTGCGTCGTCGCGGCAGTCCTCGCGACGGCGCTGATCCCGGCGGCCGCGTCGGTCGGGCTGGGCGACGCGCCCGCCGAGTCGCTGATCCCGCTGCCGCCCGGCGCGGCGGAGCGGGCGGGCGAGGAGGGCAACGGCGCGGCCGGAGCCAGCGCGAGCGGCTTCGGCGCGCTGAACGTCGGCGACAGCACGTCCGTCGGCGGCCCGGTCGGGGAGCGCGGCGAGAGCCCGTTCCGCTCGCAGGACACGGAGGTCCACTTCCGGGTGCGGAGCCAGGAGTCGAACTACTGGCGGACAGGGGCCTACGACACGTACACGGGCAGCGGGTGGTCCCGCTCGGGGCCGAGCGACGCGACGGCGCCGGTCGAGGGGGAGGAGACCCGGTACCGCGTCGAACTCGTCCAGTCGGCCAGCGCGGCGCCGACGGTGTGGCGGCCGACCGACCTCGAACGCGCCGAGGGCGTCTCGCTCACGGAGGGCGGACTGGCCCGCGCCGACGACCGGCTGTCGGCGGGGACCAGTTACGTCGGCGTGAGCCGGACGCCGCCGCGGGACCCCGAACTCCTCCGGGCGACGGGGCGTGACTACCCCGACGCCGTCGAGCGGCGGTACACGCGGCTGCCGCCGAGCACGGCGGTGTCGCTGCGGCCGTTCACGAACAACGTCACCGAGGGCGCCGAGAACCCCTACGAGACGGCGACGCGGGTCGAGCGGTGGCTGGAGACCAACAAGGAGTACTCGCTGAACGTCTCGCGGCCGTCGGGCGACAACGTCGCGCGGGAGTTCGTCACGCAGATGGACGCGGGCTACTGCGAGTACTTCGCGACGGCGATGGTGACGATGCTGCGCTCCCAGGAGATCCCCGCGCGGTACGTCGTCGGCTACTCGACGGGGCGCCAGGTCGGCGCGAACACGTTCCAGGTGCGGGCGATGAACGCCCACGCGTGGGTCGAGGTGTACTTCGCCGACGTGGGGTGGGTCCGGTTCGACCCGACGCCGGGCGCCGAGCGGCTCCGCGCCGAGCAGGCGGCCTACGAGGACAGCGACGCGCCGGGACGGTACGCGCCCCAGGAGGAGGGCAGCCCCGGCGAGACGTTCTCGGCCGAGCCCGGGGCGAACGGCACGGAGCAGGAGACGGGAACGACCACCGACCCCGGGACGCAGGCGGGGCCGGACGCGACGCCGCCGACGCCGGTGACGCCGAGCGGTCCGGACGAGCCGCCGTCGGACGACCCCGACGAGCCGACGGGCGGGTACGACGTGTCGCTCAACCGGACGGCCGTGCCCGGGACGACCGTCGCGGTGACGGTCGAGGCGGGCGCCCAGCCGGTCGCGGGCGCGACGGTCGCGTTCAACGGGGAGCCGATCGGCCAGACCGGCCGGGACGGGACGGTCGCGGGCCGCGTCCCGTTCGCCGAGAACCTGACGGTCACCGTCTCCGGCGGGACGACGACGGGGACGGGCTCCGGAACCGGTGGAGCGGCGGCGCTGGAGGAACCGGCGGCGCCCTCCGCGTCCGCGAGCGAGTGGTTCGACGACCGGACCGCCGCCGCCGTGGCGCGGGAGGGATCAGACGACGCGTCGGGGCAGGGGGCGGAGGGGTCGGGGCCGGAGTCGGCCGGAGCCTCGGAGAGTTCGCCACGCCGACAGGCCGAGAACACGTCGCGGTCGTTCGATGTGGCGACGAACGCGACGCTGTCGGTCTCGGGGGACGCCCGGACGAACGCGACCGTGCTCGTCACGGCGACCGTCGACGGCGTCGCGGTCCCCGACGCGGCGGTGACGCTCGACGGCGAGCGGGTGGCGCGGACCGACGCCGACGGCCGGGCGACCGTCGCGCTCTCCGACTCGCCGGGCAACGTCACGCTGCGGGTCGCCCGCGACCCGGTCGCCGGCGAGCGGACGCTCGAACTCGGCCGGTTGCGCGTCGAGGCGGAGTCGCTCTGGCCGCTCCCGGTCGCGGGCACGCCCGTCGATGTGACGGCGCGGCTGGGCAACGAGTCGGTCGCCGGCGCGCCGGTCCGCCTCGGCGGCGACCGTGTCGGGACGACCGGCGTCGACGGGACGCTGGCGGCCACGCTCCCGTTCGCGTCGTCGGCGTCCGTCGCGGTCGACGCGAGCGGCCAGACCGCGCGGACGGCGGTCGCGAACCCGCTGGTCAACGCGGCGGGGGTCGCGCTCGCGGCGGTCGCGCTGGTCGCGGCCGCGGCGGTCGGCGTCGCTCGCCGGTCGGTCGATCCGCGGGCCGTCCCGCGGCGGGTCGCGGCGACGCTGCGGACGCTCGCTCGCGGGACAGTCCGGGCGTTCGTCGGCGGTGCGGTGGCGGTCGCGGCGCGTATCCGGGCGACGCTGGCGCAGCTCCGCGGACTGGTCGCGGGCGAGCGCTCGCCGGCGGAGCTGCTAACGGCGCTGGGCGCGTGGCTGGCCGACTGGTCGCGGCGGCTCCGGCCCGGCGCGCCCGCGGCCGAGGGGAACGGGGCGAGCGCCGCTTCGGCGGCGGACCGAGGTGGCGACGCCGCCGGCGACGACGCCCACCTGACGATACGGGAGGCGTGGGGCCGGTTCCTCGGGCACGTCTCGGTCCGGCGGCCGTGGACGAAGACGCCGGGGCAGCTGGCCGACCACGCGGTGACGGCCGACGGGCTCCCGCCCGGGGCGGTGGCGACGCTGCGCGACGAGTTCCGCGCCGTCGAGTACGGCCCCCGCTCGCCCGACGAGTCAGTCCCCGCCGTCGAGGGTGCCATCGAACGCATCGAGTCGGCGCTCGACGGCGATCACGACGAGGCCAGTGCCGATCACGGTGGTTCCGGGACCGGTCACGACCGCCGATCCGACGGGACCGGAGACGGGGGGCCGGGTGGGGACTGATGGGCGGGGTGCTCCGCGCGGCGCTGGGCGGGCTGGGCGTCCTCGCGACGCTGCTGGGTGCGCTGGCGGTCGCGGCGCCGGCGGCGGTCGCCGAGACGGCGCCGCTCTCGGCGCTGGTGGACGCGGCCGCGGCCGTCGGACCGCGGGACCTGTTCGTCGCCGGGAGCGCCGCGGTCGGGCTCTCGCTGTTACGGGCGGCCGTGGGCTCGCGCGAGTCGGAGCTGGTCGGCGGGTCCCCGGCGGCGAGCCGGCGGTTCGCGGCCGTCCTCGCCGACGAGCCGGAGACCGCGACGGCGCCCGAGGGGACCCTGGCAGCTAGCGAGCTCGACGAGTCCGTCGAGCGGGCGGTCGCCGGCGACGAGCGAGCGCGCGGGGCGGTCGAGGACCGGCTCCGGCGGCTGGCCGTCGCGCGCCTCACCCGCGCGGGCAGAGACCGCGAGGCCGCCGACCGCGCCGTCGCCGAGGGGACGTGGACCGATGACCGCACGGCCGCGGCGTTCCTCTCGGAGGCGGACGGGCCGGTCGCGGCGCTCCGGTCGCGGCTCCGCCTCTGGCTCGACCCCGAGCGCGAGCGCGAGCGGCGGATCGAGCGGACGGTCGCGGCGCTGGACGACCTCGCCGAGTCGGAGCCGGGGAACCGGCCGGGAGCGAGCGGACGGGCGGATCCCGGGGGTGACGGGGCGTGAGCCACGAGCGCGTCTACCGCTTTCGGGTCGGCGCGGTCGCGGCCGGGGCGCTCGTCGCGCTCGGGCTGCTGTACGCGTCGCCGCTCCTGCTCGCGGCGACGGCGGTCCCGCTCTCGTACGTCGTCTACGGCGCCGTCTCGTCGGTGCCGGCCGACGCCGCGGTCAGGGTCGAGCGGTCGTTCGCGTCGGCGACGCCGCCGCCCGGCGAGCGGGTGACGGTCCGGCTCACCGTCGAGAACGTCTCCGAAGCGACGCTACCGGACGTGCGCGTGGTCGACGGCGTACCGGACGACCTGGCGGTCGTCGACGGATCGCCGCGGGGCTCGGTCGTCCTCAGGCCGGGCGAGTCGGCGACGGTCGCCTACGACGTGGTGGCCAGGCGCGGGGACTTCGCGTTCGCCGACCCGGTCGTCCGCCTGCGGTCGCTGGGCGCGAACCGCCTCGTCACCGAGACCGTCCCCGCGGCGGGCGAGCGGGAGCTGTCGTCGCTGGACCCGGTGTCGGCGGCGCCGGCCGGGTCGACGACGCCGCTGCGCGCGGGGACGCACCCGACCGACAGCGGCGGCGAGGGCCTGGAGTTCCACTCGACGCGGGAGTACCGCCCGGGCGACTCGATGGCCCGCATCGACTGGCGCCGGTTCGCGAAGACGAAGGAGCTCTCGACGGTCTCCTACCGGGAGGAGCGGGCCGCCAGGGTCGTCGTCGCGGTCGACGCGCGGCCGGTCGGGCGGGTCCGGCCCCACGCCGGCGCGCCCACGGCGGCGTCGCTGTGCGGCTACGCGGCCGAGCGGATCTACGAGACGCTGGTCGCCGCCGACGTGACGGCGAGCGTCGCCGCGTTCGGCGTCGACGCCGACCCGTCGGTCCGGATGGGCGCGGGGCCGGTCCCCTGGGTCGACGGCGAGCGCGACGACGCGACCGCGGTCGCCCGGACGCTGTTCGACGCGGTCCAGCGCGTCGCCGACGACCCCGACGCCGGCGGGGGAGCGGTCGGGGCCGGCGCTGGCACCGACGCCACCGATTCGGCGTCCGGAAGTGTGTCCGCCGGCGTCGACCGGACCGCGGGTGACGGAACTGCCGGCCAGACCGCCGGCGGTTCGGCGGGCGAGGGGGACGGAGCGGCCGACCGACAGCGGCCGGCGGACCCGCCGGGGGAAGCGACGCCGGACGGGGGGACGGACGCCGTCGACCTGCTGTTCTCGCAGTTCCCGCCGGCTGCGCGGGTCGTCCTCGTGACGCCGCTGGTCGACGACTGGCCGGTCTCCGTCGTCCGCCGCCTGCGCCGCCGCGGGTACCCCGTCGTGGTCCTCAGCCCGGGCGCCACGGGCGGGGCGTCGCTCGGCCGGCGGGTCGCGGGCCACGAGCGCGCCGTCCGGCTGGCGGACGTGTCGGCGACCGGCGCGACCGCCGTCGACTGGGACCGCGACGACCCCATCGAGGGCGCGCTGGCGACCGCGCTGGCGAAGCTCCCGGGGGGATCCCATGGCTGACGACCACCGTGACGCCCCGGCGGACGGCGAGGGGGGCGGGACCGAGTTGTCGGCCCGGTCCGGGCAGTCGACGGCGACCGAACTGCCGACACGGGCCAGCGCCGCGGTCGTGCTCGTCGTCACGCTGGCGGCGGCCGTCGCGCTGATGGGACGGGTCGCGCCGACGCTCCCGGCCGTCGTCGCGGTCGCCCACGCGGCGGCGTTCGCGGCGAGCCTGTGGCTGGTCGACCGCGACCGGTGGCGCGGTACCGCGACCGCAGCCGCGGGCGTGCTCGCGCTCGGCGTCGGGGCGAGCTTCGCGGTCGCCGTCGGCTACACGTTCCTCGCCCTGCTCGCCGCGGCGTACCCGGTCCCGGAGGTCGCCCAGATCCGCCCCCGCGGGCTCCGCGTCGCCAGCGCCACCGTCGTCGTCCTCGGCGGGACACTCGCGCTGGTCGGCGGGTTCGCGACCGCCGCGGGCCGGCTCCGTCCGGCGACGGTCCGGGCGTACGCGAAGCTCGCGGTCAAGACGTTCGTCGTCCCGCTGGTCGTCGCCGCGCTCATGCTCCTGACCACGCTCCTCGCCCGCCTCGGCGGGGCGGGCGAGGCGCCGGTGTTCGCGCCGCTCGCCGAGCGGGTCGCCGGGGCCGTCGGCGCGGTCGTCGCGCCGGTCCCCGGACGGACGCACCTGCTCACGTTCGCCGCCCTCCTCGCGGCGGCGTCGCTGGCGGTCGCCCGCGGCGTCGACGCGCTCCCCGTCGCCGAGCTGTCGACGCCGCGGACCGACGACCGCGTCGAGGCGACCGCCGACGCCGTCGTCCGCGCGGCCCGCCGGACGCTCGTCGTCACCGCGTTCGCCCTCCCGGTGACGCTCGTCGAGGTCGTCCTCGCGCCGGCGGACCTGCGGTCGCTGCTCTCCCCGGGCGTCTACGACCTCCTCGCGGCCGTGACCGCGAACCACGGACTGCGCGCGCTGCTGCTCGCGACAGTCCTCGTCGCGGGCGGGACCGCCGCCGTCGTCTGGCTGCTCGGTCGCCTGGCGCGGACGGACGCGGCCGACGCCGCCGTCGCGCTCACGCCGTTCGTCGGCGGCGGCGCGGTCGTCGCGCTCGCCGTCGCCGCCCACGGGGTCGTCCTCGGACCGACGCTGGCGTTCGTCGCCGACGCGCTCCCCGGCGGCTTCGAGACGGTCTTCGTCCGCCAGTCCGACGCGGTCGTCGAGTTCTACGGGTCGCTCCCCGTCGTCACGACGCTCGCGGCCGTCCTCGTCGGCATGACCGCCGCGCTCTCGCTGGCGCTCGCGCTGGTCGCGAGCACCGGCGCGCTCCCCGAGTCGGCGCCCGGCCCGGCGCTCGCGGCCGCCGGTATCTTCGTCGCCGCCGCGTTCGCCCCCGGCGCGGACGCCGGCCCACCCCTCGTCCTCGGCGGGGTCGTCGCCGCTTTCGTCGTCTGGGACGCCGGCGAGTACGGCGCCGCGCTCGGTCGGGAGGTCGGCAGGGGCGCCGACACGCTCGCCCCCGAGTCGGTCCACGTCGGCGCGACACTCGCCGTCGGCGTCGGCGCCGCGGGGTTCGCCGCGGTTGCCCACCGGGTCGCCGCGAACGCCACCATCGCCGACGTGACGACCGTCCCCTTCGCCCTCGCGGTCGTCGTCGCCGGACTCCTGTTGCTCGTCGGCGCGCTGCGATAGTCCGGAGAGGACCCGGTCCGGCGGGCTACCGCGACTCGTCGACGGCCGGCACGGCGACCCGCTCCAGCACGTCGTCGACGACGTCGGCCGGGTCGGCGTCGCGGACGCTCGCCTCCGTCGTCAGCACGAGCCGGTGGGCGAACGTCGCGTGGACGACCCGGCGCACGTCCTCGGGGACGACGTAGCTGCGCCCCTCGATGACGGCCGCCGCCCGCGCGGCCTCGAACAGCCGCTGGACGCCCCGCGGCGAGACGCCCACGTCGACGCGGTCGTCCTCGCGGGTCGCCCGCCCGATTTCGACCACGTAGTCCCGCAGTTTCCCGTCGACGGAGACGGTCTCGGGGACCGCCTGCAGCTCCCCGACGGTCTCCGGGTCGACCACCGGGTCGACGCTCGGCGACTTGCTCGTCCGGTCGGCGCGGCGGTCGATCAGCGTCCGCTCGTCGTCGAACCCCGGATACCCCATCGCGAGCTTGAACACGAAGCGGTCGCGCTGGGCTTCGGGCAGGCCGAACGTGCCCTCCTGCTCGATGGGGTTCTGCGTCGCGATGACGAAAAAGGGGTCTGGCAGCGCCGTCGTCTCGCCGTCGACGGTGACCTGGCCCTCGCCCATCGCCTCCAGCAGCGCGGCCTGGGTCTTCGGCGGCGCGCGGTTGATCTCGTCGGCCAGCACGACGTTCGAGAAGACCGGTCCCGGCACGAACTCGAAGTCGCCGGTCGCCTCGTTGTAGACGTTCGACCCCGTGATGTCCGAGGGCAGCAGGTCGGGCGTGAACTGCACGCGCGAGAACGACAGCCCGAGCGCGCTGGCGAACGACCGCGCCGTCAGCGTCTTGCCCGTCCCGGGCACGTCCTCCAGCAGGACGTGACCCTGCGCGAGGACGCCCGTCAGGACCTGCTCCAGGAACCGGTCGTCGGCGATGACCGCCTCGCCCACCGCGTCGAGGATCCGCCGGCAGACCCGCCCCGCCTCGTCGTAGTCCATACACGCCGTCCGGGACCGTCCGACCAAATGCTTTCGGCCTCGGAGTCGGGCGAACTTGCGACCGCACGAGGACTCCGGCAGCAGACAGGGACGCCAGCACCGCAAACAGCGTGAAAGCCCCGACGCGTTCGACTCGCGCGCCTCGCTGCGCGCTTCACTCGCTTCGCTCGTTCCAGTGCTTGCCTCGTCGGGCTTCGTCGAACGCGTCGCCCCTTTCATTCCTGCCCGCACAGACTGACCGGCCAGCCGACGCGGGTGGGAATGAAAGGGGCCGATTGCTCCGGGAACCCGGGCGACGTAAGCACCGCAGGGAGTGTAACGACCGAGGAGCGCAACGAGCCCCGGGACCGGAGCAATCGGGGGCTTTCACGCTGTTCGCGGTGACGAAAGAGGCCACATTCGTGATCGGTTTGTCGACCGCAGAAGATCCACGTCAGATCACCACTCCGCGTCGACCAACTCGTCGATCCGGTCGAACGCGGCCCGTTCGCGCTCGCCGCCGGCGGTCTCGACGACGGTCTCGAAGTACGCCAGCCGGTCGAGCAACGTGCCGCGGTCGTAGCCCGGCACGTCCAGCCGCGAGGCCGCGACAGTGGCCTCGACGACCGCGTAGAAGCCGCGGTTCGTCGTCGGGACCACCCGTCGCTCGACGCCGCTGTCGGTCGGGCGGAGCTCCCACGTCACTATCTCGGTGTCGCCTTCGCGGTCGCTCCCGACGCGCTCGGCCTCGACCTCGACCCAGGCGTCGGCGCTGTCGAGGACAGGCTCGTCGACCTCGTGGACCGCGAGCGCGGCGTCGACGAACGCGACGGGGTCGCGGGTGAACTGGACGACCCCGCCGTCGCGCTCGCGGAAGTTGCGCCGCGTGCGCGTGCGGCCGTAGGTGCGGGCAGTGACCGGGTCGCCGGCGTGGAGGCCGAGCGCGGCGACGTTCCAGCGGTCGTTCGGGCCGAGCGTGGCGACGACCGACTCGACGACGCCCGAGAGTTCGACGGGCCAGCCCGTTTCCCCGGTCATATTTCGAGCCCCCGCTCCAGCGCGACGAACAGCGCGGCGGCGACCGTGTCGGCGGTCGTGCCCGGGTTGATCCCCTCGGCGACGAACTCCTCGGCGAGTTCCTCGGGGTCGACCTCCCCGTCGAGCGCCGCCTGCGCGCGCTCGGTCGCCCGCTCGGCGGTCGCGCGGCCGTGTTTGGTGACGACGAAGGTGTCGACCTCGGCGGCCAGCAGTTCGAGGAACGCGTCTGCGGCGCGGTCGGTGACCGGTCGGTCGGGGTCGCCCGATCCGATGGACTCGGCGGCGGCGAACGTGCGCTCGAAGCCCTCGACCCACTCGCGGGCGACGCCGTCGCGGTCGGCCGACCGCTCCATGATGTCGGCGAGCGTGAGCCCGCGCTCCTCCAGCGCAGACACGGCGTCGGCCCCGCGGCGCACGTCCAGCGCGCTCATGTCCTCGGGCGGGTCGTCGACGGCCACGTCGACCGCCTCGAAGGCGCGGTAGAAGCCCGCCGCGTCGGCGACGGTCGTGGACTCGACCACCGCCGTTGCACCCTCGGGCGACAGTTCCCGGTCGTCGTCGCCCGCAGCCGCGACGAGCGGGAGCTGGAGCAGGATCGCGCCGAACTGGGTGTTGCCGCCGCGCTGCTCGCTCATCCCCTCTATCGCTCGCTGGAACGACCCACCGAGCGGCTCGCCGTCGGCGGCCATCCGGAGCCCCTCCTGAGCCCCGACAGCGCCGGCGAGGAAGTGCTCGAACCGGAGGTCATCGTACTCCCGGCGGCGGTCGACGTTGCCGGGCTTCGGGGTTCCCGCGACTTCGAGCAACAGGGCGAGTTCGGCGTTCTGAGCGACGTTCCTCACGGCTGTGACCCTCCGCCCGTCGGCCGAGCGCGACGCCGGGGCTCGTCGCCGGGGTCGCCGGAGCCGCCGCGGTCGTTGCGGTCGCCGGAGTCGCCCTCGAACCACTCGTCGACGGCGGCACGGACCTGCCGGAGGACGCGCGGGTCGTCGCTCGGGCGGCCGACGCTGACGGCGTCGGCGCCGTACGCGAGGTACTCGCGGACCGTCTCGCGGTCGCGGACGCCGTTGTTCGCGACGACCGCGGCGTCGGTCGCCTCGACCACGTCGGCGACCACGCGCTCTGAGTCCATCGCGTCGACGTGGAGGATGTCGGCGCCCGCATCGCCGACTCGGCCTGCGACCGCCGGCAGGTCGACGCCGGCGAGTTCCGTCCGGACCTTCACGCTCACGGTCGCGCCGGTCTCGGCGGCGGCCGCGACGTACTCGGCCAGCCGGTCGGGCTCGCGCAGCAGCGACTCGCCGGCGCCCGCGGCGCACATCTCCGACTGGCGGCAGTGGGCGTTGACTTCGAGGACGGCGCCCCGCTCGGCGCAGATCGCGGCGGCTTCGCGGACCGATTCAGGGTCGCTCGCGCGGACGTTGAACCCCGCCAGGAGCGGCGCGTCGGCCAGCGCGGCCAGTTGCTCGTCGACGAACGCCAGGGGGTCGGCGGGGAGGAACTCATCGCGGTCGCGGTCGACCATCTCGCGGGCCGCTTCCCGGGTCGGTCCGTCGAGCGCGATCCCGCCGAGAAAGGCCGCACCGGCGAGTTCGCCGGCGGCGCGCGCCCAGTCGGCGTCCGACCGGCCGCTCAGGCTCGCCAGCGCCACGCGGGGCTCGAAGGGGGCGGTCGAGACCGGGTCGGTTCCGCCGGTCATCGAACTCCCTCCAGCGCCTCGCGAGCGGCGCGGGCGACCCGCTCGGCGTCGCGCTCGTCGTCCATCCGGGTGTCTGTGCGGACGACCGGTCGGTCCAGGTCGGTGCCGTCGGCCTCGTCAAGGACGAACGCGTCGGCGAACGGGTACGCCTCGGCGACCCCGGCGGTGCTGGCCTCGTAGCCCTCGGCCGCCATCAGGTCGTCGGCCGGCCCGGAGAAGACGGTGTCCTCGACGAACGGCGAGACGGCGACGACCGGCGTGTCCGCGAGCGCCTCGCGAATCCCGTCCAGCGCGAGCATCGGCCCGAGGCTCGTGATCGGGTTGGAGGGGCCGATCACCACCGGGTCGGTCAGCGCGTCGACGACGGCGTCGGTCGCGGTCGCCGCCTCGCTGCCCCGGAACTCGACGGATTCGATTGCGGGCTCGCCACCGCGGGCGACCCAGAACTCCTGGAAGTGCATCGACCCCGAGTCGGTGTGGACGATGGTCGCCACGGGGTCGTCGCTCATCGGAAGCAGGTCGACGGTCAACCCGAACGCGTCGGCGAGGAGTCGGGTCGCCTCGGTGAGGGTGTGGCCCTCGTCGATCAGGCTCGTCCGCGTCACGTGGACGGCGCGGTCGGCGTCGCCGATGTGCATGAACTCGCCGACGCCGGAGAACCGCCGCCAGCGGGCGATCTCCCGGCCCGCGGTCTGTCGCTCGTCGTCGAGGTAGCGGGGGTCGGTCCCCAGCCCGGCCGCCTCGGCGATGTCGACGAGCTCCCCGTGGGTGGTCGCCGAGTCGTCGGCGATCCCCCACCAGGTGTCCCGGTCGAGGCGGCCGCCCCGCAGGTAGAGCACGGTGTCCACGTCGGGACAGACGAGGTGGCCGCCCAGCTCCACGTCGTCGCCGGTGTTGCCGACGACGGTCGCGTCGGCGGGCTCGAAGACGGCGTCGGCGCCCGACAGGAGCTTCGGCGTGCCCGTCCCGCCGGACAGAAACGTCACCATACCCCGGGTACGTGCGAGCCCGGGCTAAAACCTTGCGTGACGACCGCCGCGCCTCGGAGGCGCGGTCACCGACCCCGGATCCCTCCGCCGATGCCGCAAGCTAGTTGACTCGGGTGGGCGACCTGTGCGTATGCCAACGCACGACGGTCCCGACGAGGAGCACCGACGACGGCGCCGCCTGGAGACGGGCTGGCGGTTCACGCGCGGCGACGTCGACGACGGCGCCGACCCCGCGCTCGACGACGGCGACTGGGAGCGCGTCGAGGTGCCCCACGACTGGAGCATCGAGGGGCCCTTCGACCCCGACAACCCCGGCGGCGCCTCGCAGGGCTACGCCACCGAGGGCGTCGGCTGGTACCGCCGCGAGCTCCCCGAGGACATCGAGGGCGAACCCACGGTCCGCTTCGACGGCGTCTACCGCAACTTCGACGTGTACGTCGACGGCGAACACGTCGGCCACCGCCCCTACGGCTACTCGACGGTCAACTACGACCTGAGCGAGTTCGGCGTGACCGGCGGCGAGACGCTGGCCGTCCGCGTCGACAACAGCGAACAGCCCCACAGCCGCTGGTACACGGGCTCGGGCATCTACCGCGACGTGCACCTCGTCGAGACCGACCCGGTCGCGGTCGCGCCGTTCGGCACCGACGTGCGGACCAACGCCGTCAACCGCCAGCGCGCCGAGGTGCAGGTGCTCACCGAGGTCGCAAACGGCGAGGACGGCCCGGTCGAGGTCGCCGTCGAGACCGACATCGTCGATGCGGACGGGTCCGTCGTGGCGACCGCCGGGAGCGAGGCGACGGTCGACCCCGGCGCCCCCGAGAGCCACGAGTTCGAGCAGCGCCTCTCGGTCGCCGACCCCGACCGCTGGACGCTGGACGGCCCCACCCGCTACTTCGCCCGCACGGTCGTCTACCGCGGGGACGAACCCGTCGACGACTACGTCACTCCCTTCGGCATCCGCACCTTCGAGTGGACCGCCGACCGGGGGTTCTTCCTCAACGGCGAGCCCGTCGACATGAAGGGCGTGAATCTCCACCACGACGCCGGCTGTCTCGGCGCGGCGGTCACCGAGCGCGCGCTCGAACGGCGGCTGGAAACGCTCAAAGAGCTGGGCTGCAACGCGATCCGGACCGCGCACAACCCGCCCCAGCCCGAACTGCTCGACCTCTGTGACCGAATGGGCTTCCTCGTCGTCGACGAGGTGTACGACAAGTGGCGCCACGTCGGCGCCGACGAGTGGTTCGACGAGTGGTGGGCCGACGACCTCGCGGCGATGATCGACCGCGACCGCAACCACCCCTCGGTCGTGCTCTGGAGCGTCGGCAACGAGAACTTCGACCAGGGCTCCGACGAGATGATCGAGGACCTCGCGATGCTCACCGAGGCCGCCAGCGAGATGGACCCCACCCGGCCCGTGACCTACGGCAACCCGCCGTGGGGCGACGGCACCGAGGGCGTCGTCGAGAACATCGAGCGCGTCGCCGAGCACGTCGACGTGCTCGTCGGCAACTACCAGGAGCACTGGTACGACGACTACCGCGAGGCGGGCATCGACCTGCCCATCCTCGGCTCCGAGAACCGCCGCTTCTTCCGCGGGGCCGACGACGAACCCCTCGCGTTCGTCCCGCGGAACCCGTGGTACGACGTGGAGGAGCGCGACGACGTCTGCGGCCAGTTCCTCTGGCCGGGTATCGACTACCTCGGCGAGGCCCGCGACTGGCCGAGCAAGGGGTGGCCGACCGGCCTGATCGACACCACCGGCGCCATCAAGCCCTCGGGGCGGTTCCACCAGGCCGCCTGGTCGGACGAGCCCGTGGTCTTCGCCGCCGCCGTGGACCACGACCGGGAGCGCCCGGCCTGTCGCCCGGCGTGGAGCGGCCCGCCGTTCTCCGAGCACTGGAACTTCCCCGACCGCGAGGACTCCCAGGGCTTCGTCAACGTCTACACGTTCACGAACGCCGAGGAAGTCGATCTCTACCAGAACGACGAGTACCTCGGCACCCAGCGCGCCGACGACTACGGTCCCCGGCCCATCGAGTGGTACGTCCCCTACGAGGCGGGCACCCTGCGCGCCGTGGCGAAGGAAGACGGCGAGGTCGTCGACGAACACGAACTGGAGACCGCGGGCGAGCCCGCGGGCCTCGAACTGTCGGCCGACCGCGAGACGCTCGCCGCCGACGGCCGCGACCTCGTGTACGTCGAGGCGACCGTCGTCGACGACGATGGCGTGCGCGTCCCCCGCGCGGACCACGAGGTCGCCTTCTCGGTCTCCGGCGCGGGCGAGATCGCCGGCGTCGACAACGGGAACCTCGACAGCGACGAGCCGTGGGTCGGCGAGACCCGCTCGGCCTACCACGGGACCTGCATCGCCGTCGTCCGCGCGGACCGCGAGGGCGGCCGGGTCGACGTGGCGGCCGACGCCGACGGGCTCGACGGCGACGATGTCACCGTCGTCGTCGGCGCCGACGGAGACTGACCGGCCGAACTGACCGGAGCCACCGCGACCGCACGAACTGTTCGCACGGGAACGTTTTTCGGCCGGCGGTCTCAACCCGGAGGTATGCGTGCCCTCCTGTACTGGCCGCTGAGCATCGCCGCCGGTGTCGGCGTCGCCGCCGTCTCCTGGGAGTTCGCCGGCCTCCACCTCGGCGCCGTCGCGTTCGGACTCGTCTACGCGGTCGCCCTGGGCCTGCTCGCCAGGGCCCACTTCGACCTGAAATCGCGCGTCGACTCGTGGAAGCGCCCGTCGCTGTGGTCCGGCGCGTTCGCCGGCCTGTTCACGTTCACGATGCTGCTCGTCGCCGAAACGGTCGAGACCGACGCCGAACCGCTCGTTGTGATCCTGGGTCTGGTGGCGACGGCGATCCTCGGGATGGCCGCCGGGACCGGCATCGCGCTCGAAAATCTCGACGCCGCCACGGCGGAGTGAGCCCTCGGCGCGGCGGTTACCGCACGGTTTCCCGACGACGACGAACCCGCTCGGGTCCGTGTCGTTCGAGACGGGTGAGAGCTAGTGCGGTGCGGTCGGCGCGCGCTGGAGCGCGCGTTCATGCGCGCGACCGTAGCCGCGCGAGGGATGAGCACCGCACGCCGTAGGCGCGCGGAGCGCAATCGGCTGGGGAGGTGTGTGGCCGTCTGCGGTGCCGTGCGGTGCGGTCGCGGTGTCGTGCGGTGCGGGTGCGGTCCTGGTGGACTGAAAGGGCGAGGCGGGCTCGCGTCCACTTTAGTCGCCTGAGCGGGCCACTATCCGCGCGGGCGGTGCCGAGAGCGCGGATATCCCGCTTCAGCGACCGCGAGCGGGCCGAGGGCTTTCATCGGTTGCTGTCTCCGATGTGTGCTGTTCCTCGTAGCGAGCGGGCCGAGGGCGTTCAGCGCTCGCCGTCGAGAGCGGTCGCTGTCTCGCTGCGTTCCTCCACGTCGACCGAACCAGAAGCGACGGAGACGCTCGCACCATGAACAGACACTCCGGAGGTCGACGCCGGGATTAAGCCGCGAACGGGCCAAGACCGGGTATGGAGTTCGACCACGCGGGCATCGCGACCGACGACCGCGACGCGCTCATCGACCGCTACGGGGCGATCCTCGACGCCTCGGTCGCCCACGAGGAACAGTTCGGTGAACTCCGAGTCGCGTTCCTCGACCTGGGCAACGGCTACTTCGAGCTGCTCGAACCGACGGCCGACGCCGAGGGACCGATCCCGAACTTCCTCGACAGTCGCGGCGGGGGGATCCACCACCTCGCGCTCCGAACGGGCGACATCGGGGACGCCTTGGACCGCGCCCGCGCCGCGGGGGTCGACCTCATCGACGAGGAACCGCGGCCCGGCGCGTGGGGCCACGAGGTCGCCTTCCTCCACCCCGAGTCGACCGGCGGCGTCCTGATCGAGTTCGTCGAGCACTGACCCTATCCCGGTAGCAGGTCCCCGAGCGCGGCGCCGATGGCCATCGGGACGAGCGCGACGGCGACCTGGCAGACCGCGAGCCAGGGGTCGGCCCAGTCGACCCGGCCCCAGGCGGTCATCACGACGACGGCGGTGACCAGCGGGATGGCGAGCACGCCGGCGAACTTCCGCGGGATGAAGCCGAGGAGCGGGTTGTGGACGCGAACGTCCTGGAAGTCGGCGACGTAGAGGATCCCGACCACGAGCGCGACCGTCAGCGCGTTCGTCAGCAGGAAGTAGTGCGGTCGGTCGGCGATGAACTGCCCGACCTCCTCCGTGCCGCCCTCGACGAACATCGGGATGCCGAAGAGGAGCGACCCCAGCAGCGCCTCGGCGGCGTCCGAGCGGTCGAAGCCGAAGACGACGCGGCCGAACACCTCCGAGTCCTGCACCTCCATCGCCATCCGCATCGTCTCGCGGACCCGCTCGCGCTCCTCGTGGGAGTCGACGCTGTCCTCCAGCTCCGCGAGTTCGTCGAACAGGTCGCCCATGTCCGGGTCCTCCTCGTCGTCGCCCCGTCCGTCGGCGTCGTTCAGGTCGACCTCGCGGTCGCCCCACCACCCCTCGTCGTCGGGGACCTCGCCCTCGCCGGCCCACTGCTCGTCGTCCCACTCGTCGCCGCCGTCGGCGGCGTCAGTCCCGTCGTCACTCCCGTCGCCACCCCCTCGGTCGTCCCGGTCGCTCATCCGTCACCCGGGCCGACGGGGCCGCCGAAGTCGTCGGGGCCGCCGTCCGGGCCGTCGACGTCCGAACCGCCGACCGGACCGTCGCCCGGTTCGCCGTCGGACCCCTCCTCCGGCGCGGGCTGGTCGTCGGGGTCGGTCGGGCTCTCGGCGCGCAGCTCCGGCGTCGGGTCGGGCTCGCTCGGCTCGACGGGTTCGCCGCCCTCCCAGACGTAGAACCCCTCGCCGGTCTTGCGGCCGAGGTCGCCCGCCGCGACCTTCTCCCGGAGCACCGGCGGCGGGGCGAACCGCTCGCCCAGGGCGTCTTCGAGGTGTTCGAGCGCGTCGAGCGTGGCGTCGAGGCCGCGCTCGTCAGCCGCGGCGAGGGGGCCGACGGGGTGGTCGTGGCCGGCGGTCGTGGCCCGGTCGATGGCCTCGACGCCCGCCACCCGCTCGTCGACCATCGTCATCGCCTCGACGGCCAGCGCCAGCCCCAGCCGCGTCGCCGCGAACCCGGGCGTGTCCCGGACGACGATGGCCTCCCGGCCGAGCCCGTCGACGAACGAGACGGCCGTCTCCCGGGTGGGCTCCGTGGTCTGCTCGGCGACGACGACCTCGACCAGCGGGGCCGCCGGCGGGTCGACGAACTGCAGGCCGACGGCGCGGCCGGGGTTCCTGAGCCCGGCGGCGACCGCCGTCACCGACACCCCGGCGCCGCTGGTCGCGATGAGCGCCCCGTCGTCGACGGCCACCTCCACGTCGGCGAACAGCGCCCGCCGCCCGTCGCGGTCGGCGTCGGTCGCCTCGACCACGACGTCGGCGCCGGCGACCGCGCCCTCCAGCCCGGTGGTCGCCTCGATGCGGTCGACGGCCGCCTCGCGCGCGGCGGCGGCGAGGTCGCCCGCGGCCACGGCGTCGTCCAGCCCCGCCTCGACGGCGTCGACCGCGTCCATGACGACGTTGGCGTCGTCGTCGTGGAGGGTCACGCCGTGGCCCGCCGCCGCGCAACACTGCGCGATCCCGCGCCCCGTCGCGCCCGCGCCCAGTACGGCTACGTCCATACCCCACATGCGAGCGCCGACCCGATTAAGCGTTGTTCCCCGTCCCGCTCCGCCCCGCCCTGCCCCGTTCCGCGTCCCCCCGCCCTCGGAAATTAAGCGTTCGGGGTGCTAACAGATACCATATGCCGTACAGCTACGAGCCCCACTACTTCGAGGAGTTCGAGGCGGGACAGACCTTCGAGAGCGTCGGGCGCACGGTCACGGAGGCGGACTTCGTCCTCCACTCGGCGTTCTCGGGCGACTGGACGGAACTGCACACCAACGCCGAGTACGCCGCCGACAGCGGGTTCGGCGAGCGGATCGCCCAGGGGCCGATGACCTTCGTCCTGGCGACGGGGTTCGTCTACCGGTGTGGCTTCCTCGAACGCCGCGTCGTCGCCTTCCTCGGGATGAACTACATGGACATCCCGGCGCCGGTGTACGCCGGCGACACCGTCTCCGCCGAGTTCGAGGTGACCGAGACCCGCGAACTCGACAGCCGCGACGACGCCGGGCTCGTGGTCCTCGACAGCGAGCTGACGAACCAGGACGGCGAACCCGTCTTCGCCGGCGACATGAAGTTCCTCGTCGAGCGCCGCGAGTGACCGCGAGCGCGCCTGGCAGCCGCCCGGACCGGCCGCGAATCGTATCGACGCGCCAATACGAACCCGCGACCGGGTCCGTGAACGCCGCCGTCGGCCACGCGTCGGACGCGTGTCTCCCAGCCGACCAGTTCCCGTGAAACGCCGAATCCGACCGCCGAAAAGCCGAATATGTGCGTTTCCGGACGTTGTGTCGGCTGACATGCGACGGAAGTCGGGCGAAGGGTTTATATGTCCCCAAAATTTGTCTATATAAGAACAATGGAACGGCCGAGCCGCCAGCGCGAGCGCGTGGAGTCCGAGGAAAAACAGGACGAACAAGCGGACGAGCAGGCCGAACAGCAGCAGTGTCCCGAGTGCGAGTCGTGGGGGGGGGGGGGGGGGGGGGGGGGCGGGGGGGTCGGGAGCGGGGGGGTGGGGGGGGTAAAC